>CAIVSQ010000031.1 GCA_903908605.1 uncultured Anaerolineae bacterium | reverse complement strand
TGGTCAGGTAAAGCGACGTGGCTCATACTGGTCAAACGAAAATCTAGCACTATACGCAAAATTAGGCGAGTTCTTTAAACAGTACGCCCTCGGGCTAAATCCATTTTATTGGTATTTTAAAAATTCAATTGACCTGAGCCGTCATATCATGAAAGATTACGGCAACGGTCTGCCAATTACAATACCATTCTTTGTTATTGGTCTGATCCAAACCATCCGGAATATCAAGATACCTGGCTATCGGTTGATCCTGGTTGCTCTGCTCGTCTGCCCAATCCCTGCTTCGGTGGTGGCAATCGGCATGCCACGTATGCTGTGGATGACCATCCCTATTGCGTTCCTGACTACCATCGGAGTCTCCACCACCTTGCAGTGGATCGAAACCCGCGGACGGTTGCGACCTGCTCTAGTCAGCATCGCTCTATTCCTGGTTGCAGCCGGTTCGGGTGTTTATATACTGCGCGACGCTCTTGTCAACGGTCCTACCTGGTTTCAGGATTACAGCCTCTACGGAATGCAATACGGCGCTAAACAGGTCTTTCAGGACGTGGTACGAGTTGGGCTCGAAGAACACCCAGAGCGGCGTTATGTCGTTTCGCCTTCCTGGGCAAATGGCACTGAACAGTTTGTTGATTTCTTTATCCCCCCCCAGCTACAGACCAGGATCAACCTGGGGCAACCGGTCAACTACCTGAAGCAAATTCGCGAAAATAATCCTGGATTGTATTTTGTTAGCACTCCCGATGAATACCAGGCTTTAACCAAAAACCCTATGTTTACTGATATAGCAGTAGAGCAAATATTGCCCTACCCCAACAAGCAGCCTGGATTTTATGTAATTACATTAAAGGCTGTAGACAACATCGACGATATAGTCAAGGCGGAAGTGGAGAAAAATCGCAAACCCATCGAAGAAATGGCTATGATTCAAAATCAACAAACCCGGGTGTTCCATTCCCCTATTGCCAGTGGCAGCCTGCAAGATGTCTTTGATAATGAACCAGAAAGTGTCGTCCGGGTGACCGAAGCGAACCCCTTCATTTTTGACATTTACCCAACCACGCCTCTCAGTACTCACCAGATCAATATTCAAACCGGCGCGTTGCCAAAATTTACTGTCACCATAAAACTTTACGCGCCAGGATCACAAACACCAGTCACCTATACGCAAACTTTCACAGATCTCCCCCCTGATCCACTTGTAAGCATCCTCTTGGATCGCGGACCAGAAACTTCTACTCGAGCATATATCGAAATTAAGGATGAGTTATCTGGCGAATCATCCCAAATCCATGTGCGCACCATTGAGTTTAAGTAAAAAAGTGGCAATATGAAATCCATTCTGTTTCATCAACACGGTGATGTAAATGTTCTCGAATATGCCGATTTCCCTACACCCGATCTGCAACCCGGGTCAGCTCTGATTCATTTGAAGGCCGCAGCACTCAACCACCTCGATATCTGGGTTAGAAACGGTTGGCCGGGGATCAAGATTAAGTATCCACATATCCCAGGAGCAGATGGCGCTGGAGAGATCATTGCTCTTCAGTCTACCGAAACAGACCTGCAGGTAGGCGACCAGGTCGTGATCAATCCAAACCTCGGCTGTGGTGAATGCGAAGCATGCCTCGCCGGCCGTGATAATTTATGCACAACCTGGCAACTTCTAGGTGAAACCACTCGCGGTACTTATTGTGAATATATATGCCTGCCCGTCCGGCAATTATTCAAACTACCAAAGAATTTTGATCCACACATCGCGGCTGCCGCCGGACTAGTTTTTCAGACCGCCTGGCACTCGCTGGTCAGCCGTGCGAATCTGATAACAGGCGAAACGGTATTGATTGTGGGTGCTTCCGGTGGCGTCAATACCGCCAGCATCAGCATTGCAAAATACCTTGGCGCGCACGTGATTGTGGTCGGTTCTGATTCCCAAAAACTCTCATTGGCCGAAGCACTTGGAGCTGATATCTTGATCAACCGCGATACCCAACCGGATTGGAGCAAAGCGGTCTATTATGCGACTGGAAAACGTGGTGCAGACATCATAGTGGACAATATTGGCACAACTTTTCCAATGTCTTTCCGTGCTGCCCGCAAAGGCGGTAGAATTCTGACAGTCGGTAACACCGGTGGTGCCGTTTTTGAAATTGACAACCGATACATTTTCAGCAAACACCTGTCTATTTTGGGATCTACCATGGGAACCTTACATGACTTTACCGCAGTAATGGAACTGGTGACAACCGGCCGGCTGCAAGTTAGCATGGACCAGAAATTCCCATTTAAAGACGCAAGCCAGGCCCAGGTACGCCTGGAAAGTGGCCAACAGCTCGGTAACCTCACGCTGGAGATATAGTTTGAAATTGCTCAAAAAATTTCATTGGTTTGAATGGACTCTCATCATAGTGGTGATGGGGTTTCACTTGTATGCCGCCCTTTCGGCCCCGCACAATTTTCCATCACGCTGGTTTACACGCGATGACGCTTACTACTATTTCAAAGTCGCTCAAAACATCAGTGAAGGCCACGGCTCGAGCTTCGATGGGATTAATTTGACAAATGGCTATCACCCGCTCTGGATGTTAATCTGTATTCCCATTTTTTCGCTTGCCCGGTTTGACCTAATCCTGCCGCTTCGCATTATGCTGCTAGTCATGGCTGCATTGAGCGTCGCAACCGCCATCCTGCTCTTTAGGTTGCTAAAAAAACAGGTCGGGCTTCCAGTTGCCATGCTCGCAGCTGCCTTTTGGGGTCTCAACCTCGAGATTCATGCCATCATCACCCAACAAGGGATGGAAACTGGAATTGTGGCTTTCTCAATTGTGTTATTGCTTTACGCCCTTCAGAATTTTGACAAAAAGCCACAAGTAACAGCTCGTGATTACCTAAAATTGGCATTCCTCGGACTGCTGGTCTTGTTTAGTCGCTTGGATAATATTTTTCTGGTGCTGATCGTAGGTGCATGGGTTGTTTTCCGCCGTAACCCAATTCGGTATTTATTGCCTGCTGACCTTATATTTACATTTTCCTTGATCGTAGCAGCGTACATACAACGTGCCTCGCTAAAAATATACCTGGCAGCTTTCGATAATTCCGCCTTGGTGATGGCGACCATCACATTTATCGTACAAACAGTTATCTTCTACTTCACCGGCTTATATGTGCGGCCTGCCAGGCTAGCCAGAGTACAAATTGTAATTATGACACTGGTTGGAACCAGCCTGACCGCACTTATTGCAGGCTTATTAATGACAGCAGTTACCATGTTCACTAGTCTCGGATTGCCTCGCGCCGTTCCAGCAATGTACTGGGTTGGAATGACCTTGGTTACCCTGGTACTTCGATTGGGTCTAAAAAGCCTTTCTCCTTGGCCAGTCAAACTCATAAGAGGCGAAAAACCATTCATGGGTTTCCTGGCAGGCAAAAATCATGTCCTGGCCTCTTTGGAACCGCTGGGAAAATGGATCCAGGATGCGGCCCTGTTTTTCGGAGTGACTGGCGCAGGCCTGGGAATTTACATGGGCATAAATAAAGTAATGTTCGGCACTCCAATGCCGGTCAGTGGCCAGATAAAACGATGGTGGGGTACCTTGGCAAATGACGTCTATGGCGGAGGTGCAAAAACCTTTTTGGATGTGTACGGTCTGGACCCTGAGCACAGCCAACCCTGGAAATTATTTACCCAAGTCATAACAGGCTGGTCGAAATCCCTCGCAGATACAGGTGGAAAATCAGAAGACTGGTACTGGTTGTTGGTCGCAATCATATTGGGGCTGGCGCTTGCACTTTTCCTGCGCGATCGAGAGAAAAGTCTGCACAGGATATTCGCCGTTGGATTCATTCCCCTGCTAGCCAGTGCACAACTACATGCTTTTATTTATGGTGCCATGTCATACGCAGCTAAACATGAGTGGTACTGGGTTCTTCAGATGCTCAGCTTAACAATTGGTACTGCACTGTTTTTAGCAGCACTGCAGGGTCGGTTCGGAAAAAATCTTACCGTCAAATATGGCTATAAACTTGCCAGCCTGACTGGTTTCCTGCTGTTAACTTTCGCCTTTGGTAATGAGATGATCCAACGAATGCCCATTGTTGATGAACAGGCAGGGCAACCTTATATGGATACCCTCCCTATCCTGGAAGGTTACACACCGGTCGGCTCATTAATTGGAATGACTGGTGGTGGCAACACAGGGTATTACATCCAGGGGCGTACAATTATTAACATGGATGGCTTGATCAATTCTTATCCATATTTTAAATCGCTGCAGGATAATCAAGCGGGAAAATATCTATCTCAAATGGGGCTTGGTTATATCTTCGCTAACCGGTACATCATCACCAGCAGCATGCCCTATCGTTACCAATTCTCGGATGAAGGGCTGATTGCGGTCGATGGTGCACCGAATTATGGGCAGAAAGAATTGATGCGCTATGTACCTACAAAGTGAAAGTCAGCCAATATGACCTTATGGCACAGGCATGAATAAAAATCAGAATCTTCCCACAAGCGTAACCATTCTAGTTATCCTTGTGTTATTTATCTCGGCTTGGAATATATTGCGGGCCTTCAGCTCAATTGTGAATTGGTCTGTTTTAATTGAATTTGGAGCTAACGCCCCATACATCCTGGGTACCGCATTGGTCTGGTCAATTATCGGCATCTGGTTGTCTGTAGATCTAATTAGAGAACGGTCATACGCTAAATTATTTGGTTTATTCGCAGGTGCAGCTTATTATGGCTGGTATTGGGGTGACCGTCTGTTCATCCAGTCATCACCAGCACCGAACAGAATTTTTAGCCTGGTTTTCTCATCGGTCTTTCTGCTTATCTATGGCATAATCCTTTACACCCCTGCGATAAAAGCTTATCTTGACAAGGAGTATTCATGAACGAAATTTCGAAACTTGACGATTTGCGCGAACGCAAGAAAAAAGCGCATGTTGGTGGTGGCAAGGAACGCATCGATGCTCAACACAAACGCGGCAAATTGACCGCTCGAGAACGCTTGGATCTGCTGCTGGATAAAGGCTCTTTTCGCGAAATTGACACATTTATCATTCACCGCACCTATGATTTCGAACTGGACAAACAGCACTATCCCAGTGACAGCGTGGTTACAGGCTGGGGAACAATCGACGGACGCTTAGTTTACGTATTCTCGCAAGATTTTACCGTTCTTGGCGGCTCACTTGGTGAAGTCCATGCTGAAAAAATTGTAAAAATCATGGATATGGCCATGAAAAACGGGGCGCCAGTCATCGGGCTGAACGACTCCGGCGGTGCTCGCATCCAGGAAGGCGTTGTCTCCCTGGCCGGTTATTCAGATATTTTTCTTCGCAACACCATGGCAAGCGGTGTCATCCCGCAGATCTCAGCAATTATGGGACCATGTGCCGGCGGTGCTGTATATTCCCCAGCCCTGACTGATTTTATTTTCATGGTCCGCAACTCCTCCTATATGTTTGTGACCGGCCCAGACGTGGTTAAATCAGTTACTCACGAAGAAGTTTCCTTTGAAGATCTTGGTGGAGCTAGTATCCATTCCGAAAAATCGGGTGTCTGCCAGGTGGCAGCCGATAGTGAAAGCGATACCCTATATTTGATCCGCAAATTAATGGGATTTTTGCCGCAAAATAACATGGAAGATCCCCCCTTTGTAAACAGCGGTGATGATCCATTACGTGCTGACGAACGATTGAACAGCATTATCCCTAGTGATCCTGGTAAACCCTACGACATCAAGGAAGTTCTTGCCATGGTGGTCGACAACGGCCAGTTCTTTGAAATCCACGAGAATTTTGCCATGAATGTAGTTGTTGGCTTCGCCCGTCTGGGTGGTCATTCCGTCGGCATCGTCGCCAATCAACCGTCTGTTCTAGCCGGAGTGCTGGATATTGATGCCAGCGAAAAAGCCGCCCGCTTTGTGCGTTTCTGTGACTCGTTCAATATTCCCATCATCACTTTTGAAGATGTGCCCGGCTTCTTACCCGGAACCTACCAGGAACACCACGGTATCATCCGCGCTGGGGCAAAACTTCTGTATGCTTACTGCGAGGCCACTGTGCCAAAACTTACAGTCATTACCCGTAAAGCCTATGGTGGCGCTTATTGCGTAATGTCATCCAAGCACATCCGCGGTGATGTGAACCTGGCCTGGCCAACCGCTGAAATTGCAGTCATGGGCCCTGATGGTGCTGTCAGTGTGGTGTTCCGCAAAGAATTGGAAAAAGCCGCTGACCCGGTCGCTCGTAAAGCGGAATTGGTAGCGGATTATCGTGAAAAATTCGCCAACCCCTTCGTTGCCGCCCAGCGCGGATATATCGACGATGTCATCGAGCCATCTGAAACTCGCGCTCGCTTGATAAATGGACTGGAAATGCTCCAAAACAAGCGCGATAGCAATCCAGCAAAAAAACATGGGAACATCCCGCTTTAATCGAACCATTTCAGGTAAGGCCTTTTATTCAACCCTGAAATGTTTACCAGAAAGGATCAGAGATGTTCAAAAAAGTATTAATTGCCAATCGCGGAGAAATTGCCGTTCGCATCATTCGCGCCTGCCGTGAAGTCGGCCTTGAAACCGTCGCTGTATTTTCTGAGGCTGACAGGCAGGCCTTACATGTTCGCTACGCCGATGAAGCCTACCTGCTCGGCCCCGCTCAATCCAAGGAATCCTACCTGCGCGGGGACAAAATAATCGATATAGCCAGAAAATCTGGCGCAGATGCAATACACCCTGGCTATGGGTTCCTGGCCGAACGTGAGGATTTTGCCGAAGCATGCGCGGATGCCGGTTTGGTATTTATCGGTCCAAAGGCATCTTCAATCGCAGCCATGGGCGATAAAATGACCGCCCGAGAAACAGTGCGCAAAGCAGGCGTGCCAGTCGTCCCAGGCACTGAGGACGTTGGAAATCTCTCCGATGAGGACTTACTGGCCATCGCCCCCAAGATTGGGTTTCCCTTGTTGATCAAAGCGACCGCAGGTGGTGGTGGCAAAGGCATGCGCGAGGTTAACTCGATCGAAGAAATGCCAGCACTGCTTATCTCCGCACGTCGTGAAGCGGAATCTGCATTTGGGGATGGCAATGTCTATCTCGAAAAATTAGTGGAAGGCGCACGACATATCGAATTCCAGATCCTGGCCGATGGACACGGAACCGTTCTGCACTTGATTGAACGTGAATGTTCCATCCAACGCCGGCACCAGAAATTGGTCGAAGAGGCCCCCTCCCCTTTTATGGACGAGGAATTGCGCCAAAGAATGGGCGAAGTAGCCGTCAAAGCCGCGCAAGCCGTGGATTACATCAACGCAGGCACAATCGAGTTTCTGGTTGACAAAGATAAAAATTTTTATTTCCTCGAGATGAATACTCGATTGCAAGTCGAACACCCGGTCACAGAAATGATCACTGGTATTGATATTGTGAAGGAACAAATCCGCATTGCTCGCGGTCGTCCTACCCAGTACAAACAGGAAGATATCAAGATCAATGGTGCGGCAATCGAATGTCGTATCAACGCCGAAGACCCCTATAATAACTTCATGCCATCCACCGGCAAGATCACTCACAGCATTATTCCGACTGGACCAGGCGTACGTGTCGATACCGGTGTGTATCCAGGCTTTGAGATCTCACCATTTTATGACCCAATGATTTCCAAGCTGATTGTGTGGGGTGAAACCCGTGCACAGGCAATTCTTCGCATGCGCCGGGCTTTGGAAGAATACAGGATTGTGGGTGTTCGAACCAATATCCCCTTCCACCAAACATTGATGGACAGTCATCGTTATATGGGCGGTCAATTCGACACTCGCTTTGTTGAAGATCGCTTCTCGATGCAAGAAGATATGAACGAAGCTGATCTCGAAATTGCCGCAGTTCTAGCCACCCTTGTCGCCCATCACGACACCCAGCGATCCGCCCAATTCGTCATGCGCAACGAGCGCGACACTTCCAACTGGAAGTGGGTCGGTCGATGGGAACGCATGCACCGCTAATTTGGATTCCTGGAGTCATAAATATGAAATATATCACCACGATCGACGACAAGGAATATATTTTAGAAATCCTTGATGAAAAGCATGTCAGCATCAATGGAAAAATCATTATTGTTGATTTTGAATCAGTCAGCGGACAGCCAGTTTATTCCCTCATCATAGATGGAAAATCGCACGAAGGCTATGTTTACCACGAGGATGAAAAATGGCAGGTACTTCTGCGTGGCCGTTCATATCAGGCTATTGTAGAGGATGAACGTGAAAAACGACTGCGAGCAGCCGGCGGTAGTGTCACCGAGGATGGCGAATTCCATCTAAAAGCGCCCATGCCTGGCATGATAGTTGCCATACCTGTATCCGAGGGAGAACAAGTACAAAAAGGCCAGGTATTAGTCATCCTCGAGTCAATGAAAATGCAAAATGAATTGAAGTCGCCCAAGGATGGTACCATTCAACGTATCAAGACCAGAACCGGTGAAACGGTCGAGCAAAAACAAGCTCTTTTGACAGTGATATAAATTTAGTACGTCGGCCGCTCAGGCCCAGGTGATTAATGGCACACAACAACGAAGAAATCGAATCCAAGTTTTATGTTCGGAATCTTGCCGTCATTGAAAAAAGGCTGGTTGAACTCGGATCTACTTGCATTGTGCCACGCGGGTTCGAATATAACCTGCGTTTTGACGATGCGCAGAATGGCTTGCAATCCAGGCATCAAGTGCTGCGCTTGCGCAAATTTGATGACGTTCGCCTGACCTACAAAGGCCCAGGGAAGAAAGTAGGTAATGCTTATGCCCGCCAGGAAGTTGAACTGGTTGTAAACGATTTCGAGCAGGCTCGTTTGTTCCTGGAATGCCTTGGGTTTCACCTGGAAGTAGTGTATGAAAAATACCGAGCCATGTATCAACTTGGAACCGCGCTGATTACATTGGATGAGTTACCGTACGGTCTCTTTGTGGAAATTGAGGCGGAAACAAGCCGGGAAATCGAGGATATTGCCAACCGGTTGCAGTTAGACCCACAAACAGCAATTCCCGCCAGTTATCAAGGCCTTTTTGAGCAAGTAAGGCAGAAGAAAAACCTCCCGGTGAAAAACTTGTCCTTTGAAGAATTCATACAGTATTCCATAACGCCTGCTGATTTAGGTGTTTCCCCCGCAGATTAAGTTATTTAAAGTTTTATAATTCGCCATGATTCCAGGGGAGCTCCATCACCTCACCCTGATCACCTAATAGCTGTTTCAAGAGAGACTGCATCAATTCTGAACTGCCAGTTGTGTAGTAATTCACACTGGCAGTTTTGCTTTCTAATCGTTGCTCGGGTAACAGGCTGGCATATAAATTTTCCACCTGCCTCGCTACCGCTGGCGCAGGATCTATCACTCGCACATTTGGACCGACTATTTTTGAAATCAAGGGAATAACAAATGGATAATGGGTGCAGCCCAACACTACAGTATCTATGCCCCTAGCAAGCATCGGCAACAGCGCCTTTTCCAGAATATCCCGGGTCGCCAAAGATTCCAGCTCTCCCGTTTCAATCTGATGAACCAGACCCGGACAGGTATCCTGTAGGATGGTAACCCCTTGTGCAAAACGTTCCACTACCGAGGCATACAACGCTCCCTGAAAAGTGGCCGGGGTGGCAAGTACACCGACCAAGCCACTCCGGGTTAGCTCAGCGGCTGGCTTGACTGCTGGCTCCATCCCAACAAAGGGAATGCCTGCGAATTTATTCCGTAAATACTTAAGCGATGCGGCTGAAGCAGTGTTACAAGCCACTACGATCATCCCAGCGCCTTGAGCCAACAAAAAACGAGTGATCGATTCTGAAAAACCCTGGACCTCCTGCTGGCTACGTGGTCCATAAGGCACGTTCGCCTGGTCGCCCAGGTAAATTAGCGGCACACCTGGCAGGCGGACACGAATGGCACGTAATACAGACAGCCCACCAACGCCTGAATCGAACACTCCCACCGGTATATTACGATCGGCTGGCATTCTTTCTTTGGCGATCGGTCGCCGCATCCACGAATGACTTAAATAATCGCTTCACTTCAGCCTGGTCGGTCAGCCATTCCGGATGCCACTGCACGGCAATGCCATACGGATGACCGGGAGCCTCTACGGCTTCAACAAGACCATCATCAGAGTGTCCCACGGCTTTTAATACCGGGGCAACATCCTTAATACCCTGGTGATGCAGGCTATTAACGTTTAATACATCTACACCAACAATGGAAGCTATTTGGGCTTGGGAATCCAACGTTACGGAATGGGCTATTGCTGTCCGAGCAGGAACACCATCTTCACCTGGATAATCATGCAGCAACGCACCCGCCAATTGGTCAGGGATATGGGTATAAAGTGTGCCACCGAGAGCAACATTGATTACCTGTAAACCGCGACAAATTCCCAAGAAGGGTGTACCTTGCTCGTATGCCAAATTTGCCATACCCACCTCAATAGCATCCCGGGCAGGTTCAATACCATACACTTGCGGATGGTCCACACCGTGAAAATACTCCACGGCGATGTCACCCCCGCCTGTGAAGAGTACACCGTCCAATTTCTCAAAGAGCATTTTCCAGCCCTCTTGAGGAATATCCGACGGGATTAAAACCGGCACCCCACCAGCTTCAAGAATAGCGTTTGTATAGGTTCTTTGCACCATAACCGAAAGCAGGTTGGACGGGGGCAACGGGGCAGTCCGGGTTGTTATACCAATCAAGGGAAGGGACATGCTCAATCCTTTAATTAAATTAATAAAAACGAATTGGTAAAAATCACGCTTAAAACAATAGAGCGCATTTCTGCGCTCGTTGTTTCAAAACATTTGAAATTAATCGAACTTCTGCTTGAGGCGAGTAGCCTTGCCAGTTCGACCGCGCAGGAAGTAAAGCTGAGCGCGACGAGTCTGGGAATGGCGTTCCACCACAACCTTGTCGATACGAGGGGAGCGCATCAGGAAAGTTCGCTCAACACCGATTCCGTTGGATGCGATGCGACGAACTGTAAAAGTTTCAGCCACAC
>CAIVSQ010000030.1 GCA_903908605.1 uncultured Anaerolineae bacterium | reverse complement strand
ATCGGCAGACGGTTTTCAGCGACGAGTTGTGGGTTTTCCCAATCATTTATCCGGTCAATGGACATAAGGTATCTTCCTGTGTGGCGTGGTTAGTCGATGTGCTCATTTGTAACGACGATATATTTCTGCCTACACAAGTTTTGGCAGAGAGAAGTCAGAAAACGACTTATTATTGAAAATATTATGAGAACCTCAATCGAAGGGTTTTGATCTCAAACGGCCGAAAATTCAAGGTCAGTTGTTGACCATTTACTTCCAAACGACTTTGTTCCTCTTCCAGCATATTGGTCTGGAAAGCCGCACCCAGGGGACGGAAGGCCTGCAGGGTACACCGGGTTGCTGTCCGCATAGCTTCATATAAGCGGATAATCAGGTCACCCGAATTATCTTCAGCCGGCTTAATCGCTTCGATGACAATATTTTCACGGTCGAGAGAGAAAAACGAGCCCTTTGCCTGTTGATTTTTTCCTCTAACCAGCTGAACAGGAATATTTAGATCATAGGCTTCACGTACCACGCCACTATTCATCAAGCTACCATTCCATGAATAAATGGAATAGCAAAAAGTTTGCAGCCCCTTATCTGCAGTCATATCAGGTGCCATGGCGGACTTAAGCAAAGTCAAGTTGATGCTTTTGCCCTTCACACTCAAACCATACTTGCTGTCATTCAGGATCGCCACACCGCGGCCTTCTTCTGCCAGTGCAGTCCACTTATGATTGCTAATTTCAAAGCGATCCTGGTCATATTGTCGGGAAGTGTGATTCGGTCGGCGCAGATGACCAAACTGAATTTCGGAAATCGCTTCGGTTGTATGAATATTGACCGGAAAACAAACTTTCAACAACTTGTGGCTCTCCTGCCAGTCGATTACAGTATTGAAGTCAATACGCCTGCTTCCACGCCGCAGGCTGATAACCTGTTCCATGGTGGACTTATGCAGTTTGCGTTTCACGCGCACACTGACGATCAAGGAACTTTCTTGTTCCACAGTAAACTCAGCAGGATCATCACATGACACTGGCAAAGACTCAGCCATGCTATCCAGGTCCCACGCATCCCACTTGGTCGGAACATCCTTGAACATGGATAGTTTGTTTCCGGGAGCCGCCATAATTTCACAATCTGTCTCGCGATCCCACAAGCTGATAATGACACCTTGCTTGTCAAAGCGGGCACAGATCACTTCATTCTCCAAAACAAAACCATCGGCGGAGAACCTGACCATGGCACGCCCTCCAGAATCGTTGCTCTTCGCTTCTGGAACTGATGCCCAGCCTATAGCCGGCACTTCCACTTCTACAGGGCCTTCAGCGAGCTGAACAAGAGCAGTGCGCGCCCAGGACAGTGAATTGAAGACAGTTTGACCTTCCCTGACAGAGGTCAGGCAATTCAACGCAGAATCTTTCGAGGAATCGGCAGCGGCAATCGTCTCAGCATAAAATGCCTCAGCTTCTTCATAAACCCGATGGATGGATGAACCTGGCAGCACATCATGGAATTGGTTTAAAAGCACGTTTCGCCAGGCTTCCCATAAAGTTGTTGGCTGAAAGTCAAACCCTGCCACCAATCGTGCCATTGAACCCCACATCTCGGCTTCTCTAAGAGCGTACTCGCTCTTGCGGTTGCCACGTTTGGTTTTGGCCTGGGACGTGTACGTGCCGCGATGAGCCTGGAAATAAAGTTCCCCAACATAACGATCGCGCGGTAATCCCTGGCTTTTGAGATCAGCAAAGAATTCCGCCGGCGAGGACATTTTGACGCGCGGCAAGCCTTCGAGGTCTTTTACCCGTTTGTAATATTCAAGATGATCTCTGGTCGGCCCACCGCCGCCATCACCCCAGCCAAAGGCCATGATCATCGAGTTAATTCCCGTCTTCCTCAGGCGGGTATTCCAGCGATCCAATACAGAACTGGGACGCATCTCGGCGTTGTAATCTGTGAAAATATGGGAAGGAATGGCTGTGCCATCGATACCTTCCCACCAGAAAATGTTATAGGGGAAAGCCTCTCCTCCGTTATAAGCCCAAGTGATCTTTTGTGTCGCGAATCCTTCCATCCCGCAACCAACAAGAATCTGCGGCAAAGCGCCAGAGTAACCAAAAACATCCGGAAGCCATAGAATTCGGCTATCCACCCCAAGTTTGTTCTGGAAATATTTTCGCCCGTAAAGAATTTGACGGATCAAACTCTCACCACCTGAGAGATTGGTATCGGCCTCGACCCACATACCACCATCTGGAATGAGGCGTCCGCTTTTGACGACTTCGCAAATTCGTTCAAAGAGCTGCGGGTATTTCTCCTCCATCATCCAATATAGATGAGGCTGGCTCTGTAAAAACTTGAATTCAGGGTATTCATCGAATAGTAACAATTGGTTCAACACTGTCATTGCCATTTTGCGCTCGGTATGCTGGAAAGGCCACAACCAGGCAATATCAATATGTGCGTGACCAAAGGCATGCAACGTTGGCATGGTGGGTCCGTTGCGTTTTTCCAACATGGGATGCATACGCTCCCGTCCCACATGGATGGTTTCGAAGAGTTCGTCCTCTGGCAACTCCGGATCAATAAGTAAAGTAACATCCATCAGGACTTCGTCAATTTCCGAAACGCGCAGGCTCAATGGATCCAGTCGCTGACTGAGTTCAAAAAGCGTCGTGAAATCCAATGCTGCCTGATAAATATCCTCACGCCAGATCCCATAAGTCGATTTTTGAACAACGGTCTGGGTCAGGCCTGGTTCGGGGACCGATTCAACTCCATGTGCATATGGACCATCGCCGACGGTGATGTGCCCATGCCCGGCGTACGATTCCATCAAAATCTCGTAACGCTCCCCTGCATGAGCTGATCTGGTCAACGGAACTTCACGATGACCCCAACCAAACGAGCCGGCAGCCTCACCATTGATCCATACCAGGCTTTCCTGATCGGTAGGATACAACTTAATAACAATGCGCTTTCCCTCAACTTCTGCAGGAAGTGTGATTTGTGTTTTAAACCAGCCATATTCCCACTTCGCCCCCCAGGGAGTTCCAGCTGGCATCGGTTTAAATGATCGATCAAGCGCCTGTTGTGGCTTTAATTGCTCGAGGGTAGTAAATCCCTGGAATTCCACCTCTCCCAACGGACGATAGCAGAGAGACCAGAGTGCTTTGTTCCAAAGTTCGATGCGATGCAGCCACTCAATCGTTAGTGCCATGGTATTCGTTCTCCAAACGTAATATTTTTGCTCAATTTCAAGCGGAAATGAATTTACCGAACAGGCTCAATTATGTTTTTTAACGCTAAATTGCCCAGGGGTTTGACCCGAGGATAAAAAATCCCTGGTTTACTGGTGGCCAATAATCCGATGAGGAACATATGGTTCTTCCAGGTAGGCTACTTCTTGTGAGGTTAATTTTACGGAGAGCGCTCCAATGGCCTCATCAATTTGGGAAATTCTAGTCGCACCGATGATCGGCGCGGTCACAACTTCTTTTTGCAGTAACCAGGCCAGAGCAATATGGGCACGTGATACACCCAATTTATTTGCCAGCTCGGCCACACGTTCCACCACGGGACGATCACTTTCAGCCGCAGCGTCGTATTTCATTTTTTGGATTTGGTCGGTCTCTGAACGTAACGATCCTTCTGATAAAAAATCGCGGGTTAAGCGCCCGGAAGCGAGCGGGCTGTAGGGGGTCACGCCAATTTTTTCATCCTGGCAAAACGGCAGCATCTCGCGCTCCTCTTCACGGTAAATCAGGTTGATGTGATTTTGCATTGAAACAAAGCGCGTCCAGCCATGCTTCTCCGCCACCCGCTGGGCTTTCTGAAACTGCCAGGCCCACATGGCTGATGCGCCAATATAACGCGCCTTGCCAGCCCGAACGACATCATTTAAAGCTTCCATTGTTTCTTCAACCGGGGTATCGTAATCCCAGCGATGGATAATGTATAAGTCCACATAATCCATTTCGAGCCTCTTCAGGCTATTGTCTATTTCGCTCAAAATCGACTTCCGAGACAACCCAGATCCATTTGGACCATCGAACATTTTGCCATGGACCTTGGTAGCGATCACCACTTCATCACGTTTCGCAAAATCTTTTAATGCACGTCCCAAAATTTCTTCGCTGGCGCCAAGTGAATACACATTGGCGGTGTCAAAGAAATTGATCCCGGCTTCAAGCGCTTTTTGGATAATCGGGCGACTTTCGGACTCGCTTAGCACCCATTTATGAATCCAACGCTGCGCATCGCCAAATCCCATACACCCCAGGCACAGGCGGGACACTTTCATGCCGGTATTACCAAGTCGCACATATTCCATAGACTACTCCACTCTTATGATGTTTGCTGAATTGCCATACGAAAAGCCGATTGAATGGATCACTGAGATTATTTTTGCCACTTAAATTTCCACGAAACGCGGCAAAAAACTCACAGCACAAATTGAGCGAATATACTACCAATCGGGTGTCAATTTTAAATTATATTGGCCACCCGAAACGGCATTTAAGAAAACTTGCTCATCGACGACCGCTGCCAATTTTGCTAGCAACTCACGCGCACGCTCTTTTAGGGCAAATTCGCTTGACGGATGATGCGCGACATAAGATCCTAGTTCCACAGCGCGGAGAAGATGGTCCTGGGCAATTGCCAGGCTCGCAATACACAGCGTGGTATCCAGCATCACCGATATACTATCGT
>CAIVSQ010000029.1 GCA_903908605.1 uncultured Anaerolineae bacterium | reverse complement strand
CCCATACTGTCATTCCCGATGGAGCTGGGACGATGCGCGAGCTGCCGCACTTGATCTTCGGCAGCGTGGCGATCTGCTCTTCGCACTGAATCGCTGTGCAAACCTGCGGGCAGTAAGCCAGCGATGACCGACGAGCAGATCGCCACACCCGCGAGGTGCAAGAGCGCGGGTTCGCGATGACATATAGCTTAGGGATCAGTAAGCCAGTGATGACCGACGAGCAGATTGCCACACCCGCGAAGTACAAAGGCGCGGGTTCGCAATGACATATAGTTTGGGATCATTAAGCCTGCGATGACCGACGAGCAGATCGCCACACTCCGGGCTGGGGGGCTGCTCTTCCCCGTCCCCCGTCCTCCGTCTCCCGTCCCCATCCCCCGTCCCCAAAAAAATTGGTCAAAATTGGCACTTTCCCCGTCACGCTTGTGTCACGCTGGTGCGGTAAAGTTGGTATATGCGCTACAACTCGGATAACCTGCAGGATCTGTACTGGCCGGTCGACCGCCTGGCGGAGGCCATGGACTGGTTGGCACGTGCCAATGGTCTGGTGGCTGCCACGGCGAAAAAGACACAAGGCACCGGCCTGCCAATGGCGCAGGGGGATGGCTGGCAGCAGCAGGTCGAACTGATCGCGGCCGGCCTGGGGATTGAGGCCGAGCCGGTCAGTTGTGTCTACGGCAAGCTGGGCGAATACTTTCAGAACGCGGCCCCGGCCATTGCGCCGCTGCCGTTTGATGGCGAAGCTGGCGGGCCAGCTTACTTCCTGGTGCTCAAAAAGAACGGCCGAAAATGCACCCTGCTGGCCCCCGACCTGCGCCTGGTGCGGCTGGATGCCGAGCTGGTGGCGGATGTTTTCCGCGGGCCGATCGCCTCGCGGTATGGCGTTTCGGCTGGCACGCTGCTGCGCATGGCCAACATCCCGTCCGAGCGGCACGCCCAGGTGGGCAAGGCGTTGGTGGGCAGCTGGTTGGGGGCTGAGATCATCCCGGTCGGTTGGATGCTGCGGCCCACGCCCGGGGCAAGCCTGCTGATCCAGGTTAGGCAGTCCAAAATTGTGGCGGAGATCGCCGGTTGGCTGGGGGCCTTTGCCCTGCAGAACCTGCTCTTTATGCTGGGCTGGTGGTTGATTGGGCGCGTGGTGCTGGATGGCCAGACCGACCGTGGTTGGGTGTGGGCCTGGGCCTTGCTGCTGATCAGCGTGATTCCTTTTCAGCTGGCCAGCACCTGGATGCAAAATCGCTTCTCCGAATCGCTGGGGGTGATCTTCAAACAGCGCTTGCTGTACGGCGCCTTGAAAATGAACCCGGATGATATCCGTCACCTGGGGACCGGCCAGCTGTTGGAGCGAGTGATGGAGGCCGAATCTTTTGAGATGCTGGCCCTGGGCGGCGGTCTTTCGGCGCTGATGGCCGTCTTGCAGTTGGGCAGCGCGGCCTGGGTGCTGGCCCAGGGCGCGGGCGGGCTGCTCTCGGTGGCGGCCCTCGGCATCTGGCTGGTGGCTATTCTGATCGCCGGCTGGGTCAATTATGACAGCGGGCGGCAGTGGACTGACACTTACCGGGGTATGACCAACGGCCTGGTGGAAAAAATGGTCGGTCACCGCACCCGCCTGGCGCAGGAAGATCCAGCTCACCGGCACGACGAAGAAGATGTTGAGCTGGATACCTACCAGTCACAAACGCGCTATTTTTCACGGACCGGCACCCTGTTGAATGCGATTCCCTCCTCCTGGCTGGTGGCGGGGCTGGCTAGTTTCATCCCGGCCCTCACCTCCAGCCAGGCGGCGCAGCTGCCCGGCATGGCGCTCGGCTTGGGCGGGGTCATGCTGGCCCACCAGGCGTTTGGCATGATCCAGGCCGGTATTCAAAACGATATCATGCTGCTGCTGAGCTGGCAGCAGGTCAGGCCGATTTACCAGGCGGCCGCGCAACCCGAGTCGCTGCCCTCGGTGGTGATCCAGCCCAGCGCCCCGGCCCACCCTGGCCAGCCTGGGCCGGCCCGTGCAGCCCCCCTGATTACTGCGCAAGAACTGACCTACCGCTTTTCGCCCCTGCGCCGCCCGGCGCTGGATGGTTGTAAACTGGATATCTACGCCGGTGATCACATCATCCTGGAGGGTTCTTCGGGCGGCGGCAAGACCACCCTGGGGGCGGTCCTGGCCGGTTTGCGCAAACCCGATTCGGGCCTGCTGTTCTTGCATGGCTACGATTGGCAAAGCCTGGGCGAGAGTGCCTGGCGCAAGCGCGTGGTGATGGCGCCGCAGTTTCACGAAAACCATATTTTCAACGAAACATTTGCCTTTAACCTGCTGATGGGCCGGCGCTGGCCACCGCAGCAGGAGGATATGCAGGCCGCCGCCGAAATTTGTGACGAGCTTGGCCTGGGTGACCTGCTGACGCGCATGCCATCCGGTTGGCAGCAGATGGTCGGGGAAAATGGCTGGCAGCTTTCGCATGGTGAGCGCAGCCGGGTGTTTATTGCCCGCGCGCTGCTCCAAAATGCCGACCTGGTGATTATGGATGAGAGTTTTGGCGCACTGGACCCCGAAAATTTATACCTGGCGCTCGATTGTGCCAGGCGCAGGGCGGCGACTTTATTGATCATCGCCCACCCTTAGGACAGGAGTAAAGTTATGATGCTTGAACGGGTTTTGAACGTTTTGGTGATTGGCTGCTGGCTGCTGTTGGCGGCTTTTGTGCTGCGCTTTTTAATCTCCACCACGCGCTATGAGGGTTTTGGCAGTGCACTGCGCAAATTGTTCAGTGCTGGCGCGCTGTATATCATCTTCCTGGCGGCGGCTGGTATCTCGATGTTGAATTCCAGCCTGGTGTTTATTGAGCCGCAGGAGGTTGGCGTGGTGGTCTCGCTGACCTCGCCAAACGGTTACCGCTCACGCCCGCTGCGCTCTGGCCTGCATTGGATCGTCCCACTGGCCGAAGAGGTGCATACCTACCCGATCTCCTGGCAGACCTACACCATGTCGGCCAAGCCCAGCGAAGGCGCCAGGATGGGTGACGACTCAATCGCCGCGCGCACCTCGGATGGCCAGGAAGTGACCATCGACTGCACCATCATCTTTCAGGTCGACCCGGAGGAAGCCCCGCGTATTTACATCGAATGGCAGGAGCGCTATATCGAAGACCTGATCCGCCCAACCATGCGCGGCCTGATCCGCACCTACGTATCGCAGTACAAGGTCGATGAAGTCAACAGTTCCAAACGGTTGGACCTGGAACGCGACCTGACCATCGAGCTGGAGACTCTGCTCGGGCAGAAGGGTTTCATTATGGATGATTTCCTGCTGCGCAACATCAGCTTTTCAAAGGAGTATGCGGCGGCGGTGGAAAGGAAACAGGTTGCCATGCAAGACTCGGTCAAGAAGCAGTACGAAGCCGAGCAAATTCAACGGCTGGCCAGCGGTGAGGCGGCGCGCATCCGCCTGCTGGCAGAAGCCGAGGCCAACGCCCTCAACCTGCTCGGGCAGGCGCTTTCGAACAACCCGGATGTGATCACCCTGCGCTATGTCGATAAGCTCTCGCCCAACATCCAGGTCATGCTGGTTCCCAGCAATTCACCCTTCCTGCTGCCGCTGCCAAGCCTGACCACCCCCGCGCCGACCATCGGGCCCAGCCTGCCGGTCACGCCGACCCCCTCGCTGCCAGGCTCCATCCTGGATGGCTTTACCGCCACCGCCACGCCCATGCCCGCGGACCAGCCAACCTCCATCCCCAGCCCGACTCCCCAGCCATAACCCAACAGGCGGCTCATGCGAATATTGCCCTGGAAAATCATATCAACCGTTGGCCTGCTGGCGCTGTGCACGTTGCTGAGTGCCTGCAGCACGGCTTGCCCGCCAGCCTGCCTGGGAGAACGCCTGGGCGCGCTGGATTGGAACGGTAGGAATATGCCTGGCGCTCGCATGATCAATACCAGCGCGCGCCAGGCCAACCTGGCCAACGTCAATTTTAACGGCGCCGACCTGACCGGTTTCGACCTGACCGGCGCTAACCTGGGCGGCATTCACTTGAAAGATGCGGTGCTGATTGGCGCTAACTTGGAAAAAACCTATCTTTCGGGGGCCACCTTTAACCATACCGACCTGACGGCTGCCAACCTGGCCGGGGCAGACCTGACCGGGGCCGAATTGAATACCTCCAGGTTGACTGCGGCCGAATTTGTGAAAACGCGCCTGGTGAATGCCAACCTGAGCCAGCTGGACCTGGCCGGCGCGACCATGAGCGGATCACAAATAACCAGCGGCAACCTCAACCGTGTCAACCTGGCTGGCGGTGTGCTCGATAAAATTGAGCTGAGCGGTGCCGACCTGCGTTACGCCGACCTGCGAGGTGCCTGGATCAACCTCTCGAGCCTGGTGGGCGCCAACCTGCGCGGGGCAGACCTGGCCGGCGCCAGCCTGGTGGGCAGTGACCTGTCCGGCTGCAATTTCCAGTTGGCTTCGCTGGCGGGTGCCAACCTGGTGGGTGCCAACTTGCGCGGGGCCGACCTGCGTGGCGCCGACCTGCGCGGGGCGCAATTAATCGCCACGCCTGAGCTGCTCGACCGGCAGAATATGCCCGATTCCATCTTTATGGAGATGAGCGCTGCCCAGTGGGAACAACTGGCCCTGGGCGATGCCCTGTTGGATGGCGCCAAATATGATTCCGCCACGCGCTGGCCGTTGGAGTTTGAGCCGCCTGCCAGCCTGGTGTACCTGCCAGCCGAAACCGTCCAGCTGGGCGCTTTCCCGGGCGTGCCGGGCCAAAATCTGCTGCGTGTGGCTGGCTCTCAAACCGTCTTACCGCTGGCAAAAGCGCTGGCCCAGGTTTACACCGTGCAACACCCAGACATGTTTTTGGCGTTGAGCGGCAGTGACAGCGCGGATGGCATCCGCCAGGTGGGCAGCGGTCTGGCGGATATCGGTATGAGCTCACGCAGGCTCAATCTGGATGAACGCTCGCGCTATGCCAGCCTGGCGACCATCCCGATTGCCCTGGATAGCATCCTGGTGGTGGTCAACCTGGGCAACCCGGTCTCGGATTTGTCGATCGAGCAGCTGCGCGCGATTTTCTCGGGCGAAATTACCAATTGGGCCGAGCTGGGTGGCGCAGACCTGCCGATTGACTTGCTGATTCGCAAGGATTCGATGGCGGATGTCTTTTCCTCGATTGTGATGGGCGACGCCAGTGTGGCTGAGGCTGAGGCGCAAGTGCTGCCATCCATCGCCGCCATGCGCGCCACGGTAGCCAGCGACCCGGCGGCCATCGGTCTTATGCCCAACTACTTCCAGGATGGCAGTCTGAAGTCGCTCTCGATTAGCCAGGTGCTGGCGACCCCCGCCACCATCACCTCCGGGCAGTATCCGCTGGTGCGACCGTATTACCTGGTGGGGGCCGGTGTGCCTGCGGGTGAGTATAAAGACTGGCTGGATTTTATCTTCAGCGCCGAGGGCCGGCAAATTATTCTTCTCGCAGGGTTGGAGCCCGTTCAGGATGAGCGATAACCACAGGTCACCCGCTAAGCTTCGTATGCGCAGGGTCTACTGGACGCCCCGGCGGATCGTGTTGATTATTTTGGCCATCCTGCTGCTGGGGGTCTATGCCTGGAAGAGGGACTATATCCGCGCGTTTGGCTTGCTGCCGTTAGGCTGCCCGCCAGCCTGCGTGGGCGTGCGTGTCATCCGCCAGGATCTGACCGGCATTGACCTGCTTTCGGCCGATTTCTCCAATGCCACCCTGACCGGCTCGGTCATGCGCAACGCCACCCTGGTCCGGGCGAATTTTTCGGGCGCCAACCTGGCTGAGACAATCCTCAACGGTGCCGATCTGCAAGGCGCCAGCCTGGTGGGCGCGGATCTTTCCAAAGCCAGCCTGCTGGATGTCAATTTCAACGCCACCGATTTGACTGGTGCCAATTTAACGTCTGCCAGCCTGGCGCGCGCCACGTTCAGTGGGGCTGACCTGGATGGGGTTATTTTGAACAGTGCGAATCTGCTGGGCGCAAACCTGGAGGGCATGACCCTTACGGGGGTGCGCATGCAAGGCGCAGATTTGAGTGGCGCCAACCTTAACCGGGTCAACCTGGCCGGGGCGGACATGGGCGATGTGCACCTGGCCGGGGCGAGTTTGCGTCAGGTTGTATTGACCGGTGCAAGCCTGGCTGGCGGCTGGCTGCAGGGGGCCGATTTTAGCGCTGCGGATTTACGCGGGGTTTCTCTGCAGGATACCGACTTGAGCGGTGCTATTTTGGCTGGCGCTAACCTGACCGGTGCGGACATTTCGCTGGCCTGGCTTGATGGCGCTGATCTCTCCAATGCCAATTTGAACGATGTCAATTTGCAGGGGGCTTCGATGGCGGGCTGCAACCTGGTGGGTGCTGATTTGCTGGGTGCCGATTTGACCGGTGCCAGCCTGGTGGGTGTGCGTTATGACCAGTCAACTCGCTGGCCCGAGGGCTTCACTCCGCCGTAATCGTTGTTTTGGCACAGGCGTTTACTGGCCGCGCGCGAAGTGGGGTTAGGGTAGAGAGTGCGGTTTGGCCCGCGCGCGAAGAATAATTTATTTTTAGTGTATTTTTTAGCGAAAGTGCATCGCTAAAAAATACACTTGCGGGGGTTCCCGGCCGCTGCGCGGCGGGCTGGATTTTTTGTTGGCGTGGGGATTTGTGGTTTGGACACCGGCGTGGTTAAAACCGCGTCTCAGTACATGCAAGTCCTGGCGGACTAAATCGTGTTGCTCGGAGGCGTAGACCCACGGGCCGCGGGCGAAGAATTAATTATTTTCCGTGTAACACTTGCGGGGGGTGCCCGGCCGCTGCGCGGCGGGCTGGATTTTTTATTGGCGAGGGGATCTTGCGGTTTGGGTACCGGCGCGGTTGAAACCGCTTCTCAGTACATGCAAGTCCGGTGGACGAAACCGTAGTAGCGGATTTATCCGCTATTCATGATCGGAGGCGTAGACCCAAGGGCCGCGCGCGAACCATG
>CAIVSQ010000028.1 GCA_903908605.1 uncultured Anaerolineae bacterium | reverse complement strand
GATCTCTGATGACCTGGTCAACAGGATCCTGGACGAAGCTTACCAATTGATGCTGAAGCCTGGTATCAAGGTTCAATCTGCCGAAGCACGCGAGTTACTCGCAAGTGCCGGCGCATCTGTAACCACCAATTCGGAGATTGTTAAAATCCCGCAGGGTGTGGTAGAAAAAGCTCTGGAAACTGTACCTCATGTTTTTCACCTCTATGATCGCATGGGTAACCCCACCGTCACTTACGGTGGTGATGTGGTTCAATTTGACCCTGGTTCTTCTGGGGTGCACATGTTGGACCCTGAAACACTCGAACATAAACCTTCTTATGCAAAAGATCTGGCACGTCTGGTGAAGATCACCGAGATGTTGCCCCAATACGATGCACAATCAACTGCTGTTGTGTGTAATGAGGTACCGAAATCTGTCGGTGATTTATATCGACTTTACATCGTGATGCTGTATTCACAAAAACCGATTGTGACTGGGGCCTTTTCCATCCTAACCCTCGATACTATGATCGAAATGCTGTCGATCTACGCTGGTGGCAGAAACGAACTCGTGAGCAAGCCCCAGGCGGTATTTGATGTATGCCCATCCCCGCCCTTGATTTGGAGCGAATTTGGAGCATCCAACCTGATTGCACTCGCTCGCGCAGGCGTTCCGGCCGAAATGGTATCCATGCCACTGGCCGGCGGAGCCGGTCCTGTTACCCTGCTGGGATCAGTAGTCCAACACGCCGCAGAATGCCTGAGTGGTATCGCCATTCATCAATTAGCCAAACCGGGCTCACCCATCGTTTGGGGCGGCGCACCGGCGATTTTTGACATGCGTAAAGGCAGCACGCCATTCGGAGCCATCGAGACCGCGATGATCGATGCTGGGTACGCCCAAGTAGGCAAATTTCTAAACTTGCCGACCCACGCCTATCTCGGTGCCAGCGACTCCAAGTTAGTGGATGCCCAGGCCGGACTGGAAAGCGGGATGACTGCCTTGGTTGGTGCACTGGCTGGCATCAATATGATCTCAGGAGCAGGCATGCTAGATTTCCTCGCCTGCCAAAGCCCAGAAAAATTGGTCATGGATGCCGAAATGATCGGCATGATCAAGCGTCTACTATCCGGAATGCACGAACAAACTGCCACACTGGCGACCGAATTGTTTGAAGGAATCAACTTTAAGGGCGATTTCTTGAAACAACGCATTACCCGGGAACTATTTGCCAAAGAACAATATTTGCCATCTGCGGTAATTGATCGCGCATCGGTGCGGACCTGGCAAGCTGAGGGTGCTACCGATTCCTTCACCCGTTCCAAACAACGAGCCGAAAGTCTAATAACCAATTACAAACGCCCTGAACATAATCCAGACCAAGAGAATGCCCTGCATGACCTGGTAAAAAGCTGTGCTGCTCAGGCTGGCATGGATCAATTGCCAAATTTGGATTGACAAAATTATTGTCTGGAGCTGACATGCTAAAAAAATCTCATGCCCTGATTGAAGAGCTGATCCACTGGCGGCGCGATTTTCACACCCACCCCGAACTCGGATTCACCGAAACCAGGACAGCTGAGATTGTTGCGCAAGAACTGGTCAAAATGGGGTACACCGTTCGTACTGGTGTTGGCAAAACTGGTGTAGTTGCAGAAATCGGTTCAGAAAAAGGTAAAACGATTGCCATCCGGGCAGACATGGATGCATTACCAATTTTTGAAGCGAGGGACCGCGAATACGCCTCCCAAAACCCAGGCATCATGCATGCCTGTGGACATGATTGTCATACCGCCATGGCACTAGGTACAGCTGCGATCCTTGCTCGGGAAAATTTCCCTGGCAAGGTTCGCTTTCTCTTCCAACCATCCGAAGAAACAGGCGACGAGGAAGGTCAGAGTGGCGCTCCACGTATGATCGAAGACGGGGCTCTTGACGGTGTTGACTTTATTATCGCCCAACATGTTGACCCTCACCTGGCAGTGGGAACGATCGGCATCTCTGCTGGGCCTGCATCGGGTGGAGTGGACAACTGGTATGGAAAGATATTGGGGAAAGGCGGGCATGGGGCGCATCCTGACCAAACAGTTGACCCGTTTTACATACTTGGACATGTCATCATTTCCTTAAATGGCATAATCTCACGGCGGATAAATCCTTTCAAACCCGCAGTTATTAGCATCGGCATGATAAACGGCGGTTACACGCAAAACGTAATCCCGGATACCGTGGAGATAAGTGGCACTTTGCGATATACAGATCCAGCCATTCTAAATTTTATCCATGCCGAAATTCGCCGTGCCTTTGAAATTGCCCGCAGCTATGGCGGCGATTATCAATTGAAATTTGAAAATGGTGGCGGGCCAAATATTAATCACGAGGACGCCGCCGTCTTGATAAAAAACGCTGGCATCAAGGTGCTGGGAATAGAAAAAGTCCTCCCTGGCACCCCTACGCTGGGGGCCGAGGATTTTGGCGCTTTTACAGAAATTGTTCCCGGGGCCATGTACACCCTGGGCACATTGATTGATGGAGATGAACGTACCCTGCATCACCCAAGATTTGATGTGGATGAACGTGCCTTACCGATTGGAACTGCAGTAATGGCCGAAGCAGCCCTACTTTACCTACGAAACAAATAACGCGAGGTCTTATGTTAAATCCGGACCACGTCCGTCCCCGGCTGCAAGTGTTATCTGAGTTACAGATTGATAAAGTACACAAATACTCTACTCAAATCCTCGAGCGTGCCGGGGTAAGAGTAGATTCTCCTCGAGCTCGTGAAATCTTCTCGGCATCAAACGGTGTCAGGCTGGATAAAGACCTGGTATATATTTCGCCAGATCTTGTCGACTGGGCTCTCAGTAAGGTACCGACAACCATAGATATTTTTAATAGTCTTGGGAATCCTGCCTTCACACTCGGAGATGGCCAGGTAAGATTTGGCGTAGGGGTTACCAACCTTTTTTACCAGGACCCCGAAACCGAGCGTCTCTCTGATTTTTCTCGTGCCCATATGGCACTTGGGACCCGACTGGCTCACACCCTGCCAGCATTCGATTTGGTGTCAACCATAGGAATCATCAAAGATGTACCAGAAGGCTCGGATGACCTGTATGGTGTGCTGGAAATGGCTGCCAACACAACCAAACCGTTGGTTTTGTTAAATTCTGACCCGACCCAGTTTGAAGCATCCCTCGACCTGCTTGAACATCTTCGCGGCAACTTGGCTGAAAAGCCCTCTGTTATTCCATATTTCAACCCGGTAACCCCCTTAATTATCAACCGCGAAACCGGCGATAAGATAATATTATCCATCCAACGCGGTCTGCCAATCATCTTCTCCAACTACGGTATGGCAGGAACTACCACACCGATCAGCCCAGCCGGCACCCTTGCAACCCTCAATGCTGAACTGCTTGCCGGACTGGTATTCAGTCAATTGGTTCAGGAAAGCGCTCCAATCATCCTTGGTAGCCTGCCTGCCTATTTCGATATGAAGACCATGTCGGATTTTTACGATCCCCATACCATCCTTCTCAACGCAGCCTGCGCGGAAATGATGCGGCACTATCACATTCCACATGCAGGTACGTCTGGCTCAGGCTTGGGATGGAGTGCAGATCTACCCGGCGCTGGTTTGCTGTGGCTCAACCACCTTGTAAGCAGCCTCGGCCAAACCGGGCTGGTACCATTCGTGGGTGGCACGCTAGGCTCAAAAGCGTTTTCTCCAGCCCTGGTCGTACTTGCCAATGATGTCATTATGCAATCGAAGTACTTCGCTTCCGGATTTAATTTAGATGATAGTACAGTTAATTTAGACGAGATTATATCAACCGGGGCTGGCGGCAATTTCCTGATGGCCAAATCCACCCGGCAAAATTTCCGGAATGCATATTACAACAGCAGCCTGTTCCCACGTCTTACCATGGAAAAATGGGAACAAAAAGGATACCCTGATTCCAGCTTCTTGCTCAAACAAGAAACCATAAGGTTGCTCAACGAAATAAAACCGGCACCTGGATATGAAAACATCCTGGATGCCGGAGAGCGGTTTATCAGAAAATTTATCGCGACAAAACATTAATTCAAGGTAATCACACGCATCTTCAGACGATCCAATAGCTCGAGCAGACGATCCTGCCAGGAAGTATCCTTGAAGAAATTGCACCAGTAAGCGTTTTTTCCACCACGAATACTCGGCCCCAGGTCAGAAAGAACCCGCTGAGCCATGTTATCAGTTAAAACTGGGTAGCGTAAGACAATTTGCCCGGCTTCCGTACTGACCGATGCCAAACCAGCAGCATCTGCAGCTAATTTAATTCGCATCTGGTAAAACAAATTTTGTAACATTTCTGGCATCGGGCCAAACCGATCGGCAAATTCCACCATGATTGGGTCCAATTCACTTTCCAGGCGCAGAGAGGCAATTCGCCGGTACAAGCGTAAACGCAAATCCTGGTTGGGGATATAAGAAACCGGTATTCCTATCGCAAGCGGCAGATCAACTGTTACTGGTTCCTTCAACTCTTCTTCAAAGGCTGAAAATGGTCCTCCAGTTGTCAGAATCGGAGGTAATGCTATGCCGTCCTGCTTTCCATCAGCAAGTGCTTGCATTGCTCTTCGCAGCTTTTTCACTTCAGAAGCCAACATGCGCGTGTAAAGATGAAATCCAACTGACGATATATGCCCAGACTGGCGCATACCCAGCAACTCACCCGCTCCACGAATTTCGAGATCACGCATGGCAATAGAATAGCCGGCCCCTAACTGAGTATTTTCAGCTATCACTTCCAGGCGTTCCTGCCCTTCTGAAGTCGGAGGTTTTTTCCGATGACGAAAGAAATAAGCATAAGCACGTGAAGCAGCCCGGCCAACTCGTCCTCGCAATTGATAAAGTTGCGCCAACCCAAATGTATCCGCTCGATCTATGATCAATGTGTTGGCATTTGGGATATCCAAACCACTTTCAATAATTGTAGTGGAGAGTAGGACGTCAATCTGCCGCTCTGTAAATTTATGCATGACCAGAGCGAGTTCTTTTTCATCCAATTGACCATGACCTATCCCAATTCTCGCTTCTGGAACAAGATTTTGCAGGTGCATTTTCATAGCATGAATTGTCTGGACACGATTATGAACAAAAAAGATTTGTCCACCGCGTTCCAGCTCACGTAATACCGCCTGACGGACCAGTTTGGGGGAATAAGGACCGACATGGGTGATTACTGGTAATCTCTCTTCCGGTGGGGTATTGAGGTTGGATATGTCGCGAACACCTGTCAAAGCCATATAGAGGGTACGAGGGATAGGTGTGGCGGTCAGGGTCAAGACGTCCACCTCTGTTCGTAGCTTTTTCAAATGTTCCTTGTGGGTTACCCCAAAACGCTGCTCCTCATCGATGATTACCAACCCCAAATCCTTGAATTCCACATCCTGTGAAATCAACCGGTGCGTCCCGATGATGATATCTACCTGCCCAAGCAGCAGCTTGCGTAATATTTCCGTTTGTTCGCGTGGACTGCGAAAACGAGAGAGCATTTCGACAGTGACAGGGAATGCTGCCAGGCGTTGCTGAAATGTCTCAAAATGCTGTTGGGCCAAAACCGTGGTCGGCACAAGCACAGCAACCTGTTTCCCATCCTGAACAGCTTTAAAAGCTGCCCGCAATGCGACTTCGGTCTTGCCATAACCCACATCCCCGCATAATAGCCGATCCATTGGACGCGCAGTTTGCATATCTTTTTTTATTTCGTTTATTGCATTTACCTGATCGGGAGTTTCCACGTACGGGAAGCTGTCCTCAAGTTCTTTTTGCCAGGCTGTATCTGCCTGAAAGGCATAGCCACTAATGGATTGGCGTTGTGCATATAATTCCAGTAACTCTTCGGCCACTTTTTGCACAGCTTCTTTAACATTCGCCTTGGCATTCGCCCATTCCTGGGTTCCTAAACGAGTGACATTTGGTTGCCCACCTTCGGTTCCAACATATTTCGTCAGGCGATCGGCCTGAAAAACTGGCACAAATACCTGATCGCCGCCATCATATTCCACCACCAAAAACTCGCGCTCGTTCTTATCCAGCACTCGACGCACTAGTCCGACAAAACGCCCAATCCCATAATCAACATGAACAACATAATCACCAACGCGCAAATCAGCAAATGCGGCCTCGGGTGCCTCAGCATTCGCACGCTGACGTGAACCACGCGCTGTGGGTCGCTCCCAGCCAAATATTTCCGAATCCGTGATCAAATGCGTGGGCACGCCATTCCCAGCTGTCAAAACCCATCCATCTGAGAGCGAGGATTCTACAAAGTGGACATTACGTTCCAAATAACCTTGCTCTAAAACAAAATCGGGCTGGTTACGGCGATGCTCACGCCACAATTCCTCCAAGCGTTCACGCTGGCGGGAAACGATCATCACGTCATCCCCTTGCTGCAGCAAGCTGGACAGATATTCGATAAATGGGCGCAGCCGTCCACCAAAACGCTGATCCAGGCCAAAAATACTTTTTAGTGGTTGTTCCTCCCCAACCTGACTTCCTATCCCCAGTTCAAGATATTGATGAGAGTTGATGGAATCAAATACCTCTGACCAGGATAGGTATGGAATAGGAAATTCGGACGGGAGTGTCCCCTCAGCGACGGATTCGACACGAAACTTAACTGCCTGCTCTTCCATTTCCCCCACCATAGACTCAATCAGGGACAAGTCATCTACAATTACCATTCCGCGTGGGGGCAGGTAATCCAGGATAGACGCAGGATGTGGATGCAGAACCGGGATAAAAAATTCGGATAGCTCACTCTCCACCGACCTGGAGACATTAAACTGTTCATTACTAATATATTCTCTCGCCGGGGTAACTAACAGGGTTTCCAATCGAGCCATGGTACGCTGTGTGCCAGGGTCAAACCGACGAATGGTGTCAATTTCATCACCAAAGAAATCAAGCCGGACAGGGAAAGCATCAGCAGTAACCCAAATATCCAGGATACCACCGCGCTTCGAAAATTGGCCCGGTTCCACCACGATTTCTGATGCCTGGTAACCAATGTCACTCCATTGCCGAATCAGAGATTCCGGTGATATTTCTTGGCCAACCGACAATCGCTTACTTGCTCTCAAAAAGTCCCTTCTCGGCAGGGTGCGGGTCATAACAGCCCGAGCCGAAGCGATAATTATCGGTGCCGTGGCTGGCTTTTCGGTATAGGGTAGGTGATAACCTGCCAGAATCGTAAGAGCTTGCAATCTATCTCGGCGGGTTACATTTCCCCATGCTGCTTCTTCATAAAAAAGTGGGTTCGGTTCAGCGAAAAAAAAGCGAGGCGTATCTGGCAACCAGAAACCTAGTTCCTCATACAATGCCGAGCCGTGATCAGCCCGATCAGTAATCACAATCAGCGGGCGATTGAGATCCTTATGCAAGGCGGCCAAAACAGGTAGCCTTGCAGCCCTTGGCAAGCCCAAGCTAGCCAGCTTTGGTTTTTCGGTCAAAGACTTGACCAATGCCTGGTACTCAGGAGCACCGCAAAGACGTTCGAGTAAATAATCCATAGACTCCAGAATTAATCGCTTTTTCGATTTTCCCTAAATCGCCGAACCATTAAATTGATTCATGGCATTATTCAAACCCGCACTCACCCAAGCCAAAGCAGCATCTGCCGCACGGTCTAGTGTTGCAGAAACGGTTTCCATTTCCTTGGATGAAAAATCCTGTAACACGTAAGCGGCAGGATCCATGTGACCCGGTGGACGGTCAATTCCAATACGTAACCGAGCGAAATCCTTTGTTCCTAACTGCTCAATGGTTGAACGTATTCCTTTTTGGCCGCCTGCTCCCCCACCAGGGCGAATTCGAATAGTCGCAAAAGGCAGATCAAGGTCATCATGGGCTAACAAAATATGATCGAGTGGTAGTTTGTAAAAATGAACCAACCCCTGGACGGCCTGCCCGGAAAGGTTCATGAAAGTCTGTGGTTTCGCCAGGATAATTTTTTTTTCAGCATGTTGGGCCGAAATAACAATCGCCTTTGACTGTATCTTCATCGCTCGTGCATTCAATCGTTGACATACACGATCCACCAACATAAAACCAATATTATGCCGGGTTTGGACGTATTCACGCCCCGGGTTACCCAGCCCAACAATCAAAAATGGTGCATTGCTATTATCCGTAATCATCATTTCAATTTATTTCTTTTTTTCCGGGTTAATAACACAGCCAATCCGGCTGCGAAAAAGAAAGTAAGCACGAAAACCGCGCCTCTTGCGATACTAACAATCAGGTCCTGGTCTGTAATCAATGCCGGATTGGATCGTAATGGAATTTCGGTGAGGATTGGTGGAACAAGGGTGGCAGTTTCTGTTCCGAACACAAATTCCTGGGTCTCGATCGCGAATACAGGCGTTGACGTTTTTTCAACTAGTGCTTCTCCCGGCGTTGGGGTCAAAGTAACCTGACTGGCAAGTGTCAACGCAAGCTTCATCGTTGTCGCCAATGCATCTGGGGTAAGCGTCCAGACAGGCTCGGGTGTTTCGGTTTGCGTTGGCTCTTCCAGGTTACGACCACTATCCACCAGAACCTGGTTAATATATTCTTCACGCATCTGGGAACCGATAACAATCAGACGCAAACGATAATACCCGTTTGTTAAGCCACCTGTAT
>CAIVSQ010000027.1 GCA_903908605.1 uncultured Anaerolineae bacterium | reverse complement strand
GTTTTTATCAAACAAATATAACCTGTAAGATATAGGAGTAATCATGTCTACCACAAAGCTTAGATCGTCACTTCAACTATGGATCGACCAGGATCTCGATGTAAATTCGAAGAAACTTGCCAATGTCGCTGATCCCACCTTATCGACAGATGCCGCTACGAAAGGCTATGTCGATGGCATTCTCGCTGCAAATGATGCAATGATCTACAAGGGTGTGATCGATTGCTCGGCTGATCCGAATTATCCGGCCGCGAACGCTGGTGACACATACAAGGTTTCGGTTGCCGGGCATATAGGTGGAAATTCTGGTCCTTCCGTTTCAATCGGTGATATGGTTATCTGCACTGCAGACAACACCTCAGCCGGCACTCAAGCAGCCGTAGGCGCTTACTGGAATGTCATCCATGTCAATGCCTCCGCTGGCTCGGTCACTTCGTCATCCACTGGAGTCACTGACAACGCAGTTGTTCGCATGGATGGCACGACTGGCAGCATTGTGCAAACCAGCCCGGTCACAATTGATGACAGCGGAACCATCAATATTCCTGCTGGCCAGGGGTATAAGGTCAATGGAACTGCCCTTGTCACCAATGCAACTCATACCGGGGATGTGACCGGGGATACTGCGCTGACGATAGCCAATGGGGCTGTTACAAACGCCAAGCTGGCGAATATGAACGCAAATTCCCTCAAGGGAAATAACACAGGCAGCGCGGCGGCTCCATCAGATTTGACTGCGGCACAAGTAAGAACATTGCTTAACATTGCCGATGGCGCAGATGTAACATCTTCGGTCAATATTGCTTCTGCGATCAATGGAGCCACAGCAAAAACCACCCCGGTGGATGGCGATACGATCGCCGGGATAGACAGCGCAAGCAGCAATATCCTCACCAGGTTCACCTGGGCGAATATCAAGGCTGCACTCAAGACCTATTTTGATACGTTATACCAGCCCAGCATAACTTTCGTGGTTGGTGAAGCGCCTTCTGGAACGAAGAATGGATCCAACGCTACATTCACACTTTCCAATACCCCAGCGGTTGGAAGTGTCGCATTGTATTTGAACGGAATGCGCCTCAACTCGGGCGCAGGGAATGACTATACAATTTCAGGTTCCTCGGTCACTATGCTGATCATCCCGGTCAGCACCGACGTTCTACTGGCTGATTATAGGTATTAATATGGCCAGAACAGAACTGCGCAGCGCTCAAATAAAAGATACGGATATCGCCACCATTGATATCGCCGATCGTGCCGTTACCAATGCCAAGCTCGCGACAATGGCGGCGAACACGATCAAGGGCGTCTCTACGGCAGGCGTGGTCCAGGACTTGATTGCTGCGGAGGCTCTGTCTGTGATCGGCGCGGCTTCAGCGAGTCATACTCATTCCGGTATTTATGAACTTGCTGGAGCCGTAGCCACCCATGCCGATTCACAAAATGTTCATGGGCTAGCGATTTCGTCCGCCAAGATTTTGACTGTTCAGAATTCGCTCACCTTGAAGGGAACTGATGGCGGAGTAATTACATTTCCATCCGGGACAATTACGCTTTTGGCAGCCGGAGGAGCGCTGGGTACACCATCTTCCGGGACCCTCACCAATGCGACCGGCCTTCCAATCAGCACCGGCGTATCCGGACTTGGATCTGGAGTTTCTACCTTTTTGACTACTCCAACTTCCGCCAATTTGAACACAATTATTGCCGACAGCACCGGAAGCGGGTCACTTGTGTTTGGAACTTCTCCGATACTCACAACCCCAAATCTTGGAACGCCCTCAGCTCTGGTTGGGACAAACATATCTGGAACAGCCGCAAGCTTAACTGCCGGGGCAGCTACAAAACTTGCCACAGCCCGAACGATCGCCGGTGTGTCATTTGATGGTTCAGCCAATATTGGTATATCATCAACAAACTTAACGGATACTGTTTCTATAGCATATTTAAATACTCCAAATTCATTCATTCCATCGGCAGCAACGGGAATAATTCTTGATGTAAGACCAACAATAACTGGCACAGGAACATTTTACGGAATAACATCTCTACCCCAATTTAACGCAGCCCAAACTGGATCAATGTATGGATTTTTTGGCAGGTTTGATCAAGCCGCAGGAGCAACAACCGCCGGAACTGCCTATACTTATTATGCTGCAGTACCAACAGGTGCGTTTTACCCACTTACTTATTATTCCTATTTTTCCCCTGCAAATGCTGGGCGCGCAAGATTTTCAGATGGTGTCGTTATCGGCGGCGATCCCGGAGCTGGAATTGCTACAACAATAACGCTTACCAATGCCACATACCCAATCAGCACTGGAGTCGGATCGATCAAGACCGGTACTCCATCAAATTACACTAATTCTGGTTGGTTACAGATTTATGTTGGCGTGAATCCCCGATACATTCCATACTGGACATCAATTTAGGAGGATTATGAATACACAAGAATCGTTCACAGAAAAAGAATTTCAAGAAATGATAAAAAACGGGAAGGTTGTTGCCCCAATGACCCAGGAAGATTTTGTGCGCGAATACAATTTGCTTTGCGCAAAAATGGGATTTTGTATTACCGCAATTCCTGCTTTTCGACCCCGTGACGACGGCACATTTAGCGTGGTTATTCAATATTCGGTTACTTCATACCAGAGGCAATAACATGGCATTACAACTTTCCATACCAACAAAATTTGGCATAAATGCTGAGTATTGGAAAATAACAACTCTTAATGTTGATTATTTATCCAACAATGTCGAAGTTACACTCGCTGGTTGGGTTACTTCGCAAGAACGCCTAAATGGGAAAAAACCACTTGAGATAAAAGGTTTTCAGTGGAATGAGCCGGCTTTCCCTTTTAATGAGAGCGAACCTGTAAATGAACGCATGGTTGCCTACCAGCTGATAAAAAGCGATTACGCAGATGATCAAGGCGTGGTGCACCACAGCCAGTTCGCTGAGGCAATTGATTGTTAATAACCACCGTTTAAGCGGAGGGATCAGATTGTACGCCTATCGATGCCAGATCATCATGTAGAACGGAAAGAATCACAAACTAAACTTTGACAACATGATTGCCCCCTACATTTGGCTTAGCGATGAATATTACAGGGTTGTTATATGACCGAAAGAATTTTGCTCTACATGAGGCTATAATCAGCTAAGGACAAACCAATTTTTTGCTGCTAAAACTAATCGATTGTCTTTATGTTTTCGGTAAGTAGAAAAACTTTCAAATTCTTGGATTTTATGGATACATCAAATAACTTTTTTACTCCTCAAAGAATTTGGTCT
>CAIVSQ010000026.1 GCA_903908605.1 uncultured Anaerolineae bacterium | reverse complement strand
GTTAGCTGTTTCCACAGGCCCGGTACCATTAGAAAATCATCCACGCTATAGCCGATCATTTCCCACCAGCGCGGTGAATAATATATTGTGTTGGCCACCAGGTCCCAGTCCCAGTGCGCATCCTGCGAGCCTTTGAGTACCAATTGCAGGCGTTCTTCCGATCGGTGGAGTTCCTTGGTCCGCTCTTCCACCCGCGTCTCCAGCAGATCATGGGCCTGCTGGAGGGCCTCATGGGCTAGCTTGCGGTCGGTGATGTTGGTGTGCAAAATGACCACTCCCGAGCGAGGGCCGGTCGGCTGGGCAACATCCAGCGGTTCCAAGGGGCTGATGCTCATCCTGAACCAGCGTTTTTCTTGCGGTGAATGGCAGGGATATTCCATCGTGAATCCCGGTAAACTGCCATCCAGCACGGCCTGGATGTAACCGCGGATGTTTATATTTTCATCATCATCTTGAGTAGGGCAAACGGCCAGGTAATCGCAACCGATCCCGGTGTTGGGTGTGGGTATGCCAGATTGCTGGCTATTCTCCAACGAAAACTGTTTCCAGGCGTCGTTGGTCGCGACGATGACACCATTCTGATCGATTACAACAATTTCTGCATTTACTGAGTTGATGATCGCCTGGTTGAAAGCAGCGCTTGTGCGCAGCGCTGCTTCGGCCTGGTGAAGGCGAATAAGGCCATGCACATGCGTCAGCAATTCGGCATTGTTTATCGGGAGGGTGATATGGACATCGGCAGCGCCTTCGATTCCAGCCACCTGACTCTGCGAGTCGCCGCGTTCGGATAGCACCGCCACAAAGCAACCCTTGAGTGCCGGCTCGCTCTTTATGCGCTGACAGACCTCATAGCCACTCATATCGGGCAGGTTTACAGCCAGTAAGGTCAAGTCGGGTTTGAGTTCGCGTGCCATTTGCAACCCGCTTAGCCCATCACTTGCCTGGCAGGTTTGGTAGCCGGCCTGATTTAACACGAGCAGTGTGGAATGTTGTAAAAGGGGATCATTATCTATGACTAGAATGAGTGGTGTTTTGTTCTTCATATTCACTCCTTGGCACCCACTTGAAACTATAATCGATAAAATATGTTCCTAATTGCAAGTCAAAATACAATAATCGTCATAATTAAAAACATGGAACTTCTTTGGCAGAATATTCCGCCAGAATCCGTTTTCAAAATATAAAATTGTCAATATATTCCTTCATTCGGCGAAGGAATATGGATTTATTCTTAATTGTATACCATTTTGGCATTAAGGATGGTCAAAAATCTTACCAGCAATTCTTGCTGCCGTGTTTGTGTAATGATTAGCTGCGGAGTGGTATAAAAATTGGCGTGATATTTATCCAGGCTGAGATGATTGTTAAATAATTTCAGCTTATCGAATGCGCATTCATTAATTCTCAGACTTTCTTTAAATCAAAATGGGATCGACCAACCACTCTGCAAAGAACAGCAACCTGCCCAGCCGCGCAATCATCTTTTCACCACACAGCGGCGCTAATCGGTTTGGGTTGAGGGCTTTGGGTTAAGCGATAGTCTCCCCGATCACCTGCCCAATGCGCTGCAGGGCTTCTTTGCTTTGGGGCAGCAGCTCGCCATAGGCCTGGAAATCATGGTTCATGTGCTGCCAGACATCCAGGCGGGCATTGACCCCCTGGGCCTGCGCTTCGGCATAAAAAGCCTGGATCATATCGTACAGGATTTCAGCATCACCGGCCTGGATGTAAATGGGCGGCAGGCCGTGCAAATCGGCGTAGACCGGGGATACCAGCGGGTTGCGCGGGTCGCTGTTCTTGCACAACCACTCTGCCCATTGGCGCGGCATGCGTTGGTCGACCCAATCGTAGGGTCCATTTTTTTCCAGGCTCTCGCCCGGGTTGGTCACATCGGTCCAGGGGGCAATACAAATGCCGAGGGCGGGCAAGGCGGTGTGCGCATCCCGCAGGGCCAGCAGCAGCGCCAGGGTTAAATTCCCGCCGGCCGAATCGCCCATCACCACCAACCGATCGGGCCTTATGCCGCTTTCCAGCAGCCAGCGGTATGCCGCCAGCGCGTCATCCAACTGGGCCGGGAAGGGGTGCTCGGGGATCAGGCGGTAATCCAGGGCGAAAGTTTGTGACTTTGCCGCCAAAGTGACCAGGGCGATCAGGTTCTGGTGTGCCCTGGCATAATAGGCGTAGCCGCCCCCGTGCAGGTACAAGACCGTGATGTCTTTGGCCGCCGATTTTGGCCGGTACCAGTGACCCCTGACGGGCGCATGACAGGCTTCGATCTCCACCTTGGCCATCGCCGGTGATGGCAACACCAGTGAATTTTCATATTCCCGGCCGGCCTGGTGGTCTGTCATTTCAAAGGCCGTGGCGGTTTGCATTTTAACAAAGTGATTGGAAACTTCAAACAACCAGGTCCAACCCGGCAGGCGTGGTCCGCGCAGCAGCCTGCGCATAGACACAACAAATAGGGAGGCATAAAAGGTCAGCAGGCTGCGAATTTGGCCGCTTATTTTTCCACTTAACCGAAAGAACATTATACGGGTCTCCTGTTCTTATTTTTACCCTGGCGTGCGGGGATGCTTATATCTTGAACAGCGCAAACAAACCAAAGCCAAGGATGATCACACCTGAAATTCGATTGACCCATTGCATCCCGCGTGTGTTGAACTTATCTTTGAACAGGCCAACCCCGCCGACCAGCAGCAGCCACCACAGCGCTGAGCCTGTGAAGACACCCAGCACCAAAAAGCCGGCGGTTGCGTAGCTGCTGCCGGTGTTGGCCAAGCCCAGGCCGGCAAAGATAGCCACGAAAGATAGGATCGTCATTGGGTTGGTGAGGGTCAGAAACAGGGTCGAGGCATACGCGCCCAACAGGCCGGTGCCTTTGGCCGTGGCCGCCTGCTCGGCCGGTTTTGCCAGCAAGGTCTTCACGCCCAGGTAGCAAAGGAAGGCGCCACCCACCAGGTGCAGCAAGAATTGCTGGCTGATTAAGAAGTTTGATATAAACGCCAGCCCGAAACCGGCAATGCAGCCATACAGCGCGTCGGCACTGGCCGCGCCCAGGCCAGAGACCAGCCCCGCCATGCGCCCATCAGCCAGCGTGCGGCGGATGCACAGTACGCCGATTGGCCCAACCGGGGCGGCGATTGAAAAACCGATCAGTAGACCTCTGAGCAAGAAACTAATTTCCATCATTTCCTCCAGTGGGTGCGATGTGGGTGTGGTGAGGATTTAAAAAGCTGTGACGATGATACCGGCAACCGCCGTGAGCATGCCAAAGAGCTGGACTTTGCTGAGCCTGTCTTTTAAGAAAACAAGCGCCAGTGCGATGGTGACGATCGATAGGGCCGAGGCGATCGGGGTGATCAGGATGGCGTCCCCGATGGTCAGGCCGAAATTAACCATGGCCACCGCGCCCGCCTCAATCACACCCATCAGCGCAATCATTAGTTTGGTCGTCGCGGTGCTCTGCCTAAGGCGGATCGCTTGCCTTGCCAGCAGCGCATAGATCAACAAGAAAATAATGATGCCAAGTTTAACATACAGGCTGGTGAATAACCAGCCAATTTTTTCAGAAATAACCTCGCTCACGTTCCAGAAGATTCCAAAGAAAAAAGCACCCAGGGCTGCTTCTTTTACCCCGGCCGAAAGTTGGAATTTTTGCTGGCGGATCTCACTCCAACGAATCGAGGCTGCCGCCGCGCCCAGGATAATCATGCTGACACCCAGCGTTTGTAATACAGTAAGGCGCTGGCCCATCAGCAAGAAGGCAAACAGCATGGTAAAAACCGCCCACAAGTTCATGGTGGCGGCGACGATGGATACATTGCCGATCTCAAAACCTTTGAAGAAAAACAAATAACCAGCCGAATAAAGCATGGCCGCCAGGGCAGATAAAAGCAGCACCTGGGTGGAACCAGCCGGGCTGGTCTTGAGCAGCACGGCCAATACAACCAGCGAGATCAAGCCCGCCAGCTGAGACCAAAACAACGACCTGAATGGACCAATCTGTTTGGCGAACACGCCACCCAGGAAGTCATACAACCCCCACCCAAACATTCCGCCGATACCCAATAAAATACTCAAGATGGTTGTGCTCATGCAGGTGCTGACCTTTTATTTCTCTTTGATGCACACACCGCCATCATGGGCCAGGGTGAGGGCAAAGACTTTTTCACTGCCCTGTTTTCTGCAGATGACCGTGTACATCCAGGGCACCGTTCCAAAAACGGGGTCATAGGTGGGTGAACATTTGGTTTCGTAGCCTTTTTGCTGGTATTGGCTGGCGAGCGAGTACGCCTCTTTGCGGGTATTGCCGTCTTCAACACACTGCTCATATTTTTGGACGTTGCTGTTGAACCAATCTTCATCGTTGCCAGCATATTTTTCAATACAGTCCTGTGAACTGGCAGAACAGGCTACAATTCCCTGCCAATACTGGCCACATGCGGCGCATTTCCACAATACAGCCCAGCCGGCACCCACCCGCGCGGCCTGCTGCCAACCTCGTGAAGCGACCTCGCGGTCACTGCTGCCATCTTTGGCCCACCACTTGCTTGGTAACCTGCTGCAATCACACATCATCTCTCCTGCTTCATGCTGGCGAATGCTTCTATTTTACCCAATTCGATTGGATCTGGCGGTAGATATCATCGCTACCAGTTATTCGGCGATTAATTCACAACACACACTACTCTCATATCAGACAGGGGGCAGTGTGTGTTGTATTCTTTGCCTTTGGTCGCCAAACCAGGTGGGGCTTTAATTACATTACCTACGGCAACACTTTGTTTTTCGAGATTTTGAGGTAATCAAAATAAACGAGATATTGTTAATCGATATTCAATGGTTCAACAGGGACCACCTGTTGACACACTTTGTAATTTGGACAAACATAAAATTTCTTGCCAGCATGCTCGCCGGCAGTTGAAGTTTTTATGACCATTGGAATATTGCATATTTTACATAAATTTGGGGGGACGTTTTGAGTGATTATGGGCGGGGTCGGTTTTGGCTGAGTAATAGGATCGGGTATTTCAAGATTAATTGACTGCGGTCCTTGAATCAAATCTCGCCCACAATATCGACAAACATTAGCTTCTGGTTTAATTAATTCCGCACAATAAGGACATTTTTTTAGTTCACCCCGCATTAATTTTTCGTCCTCTACAGCTTTTTCTTTGCGTGCCATACCGGCATGATTTGTGGATGTAACTAAGGCAAGTATTATTCCGATTGGTCCCAATATAAAACCACCTATACATCCTGCTGCTTCTGATCGCCCCTTCTGACGATAAATATAGCCAGTAACGAGACCACAGAGAAACCATACACCTATCCACAAACAATATGTTTCATACATTTAATATTTCTCCCTAGTTCTATTTTGGATTTGATTTTCACATTGGTTATTCCAAAACGCCCACCTGTGTAAAAAATAATTTATTTTACTGTTTGTTTGCCACAATTTAACTATTATAATTCTATTTCGCCAACTGGCAATACGGAACGGAAGGTGCAGCCTGCTACCATTCGGGCGATGACGAGGATGCCCCGACCTGGGCCTTCGGCGGTGAGCAGTGGTATTTGAAGGAGTTCGTGGGTGCGCAGCTGACCATCCTGGGGCAGAGTAGATGAGCGCCCTGACACCGAGATTGTGTCAGGGCGTTTTTTATTTACTTATCGCCAGATGCCAGGGGCATGACGAGATGTCAGACGAGAATAATCAAGGCAACATCGGTTCCAAGCAAGAACCGGGAATATTCCGCAACTGGCAGAGTGAACCGAACGGCTAGGCTGGATGTGAGTTGCTTCGGTTTGATGCCTGGCTGGGAAAGCAGGGTGGTGATGTGATATGCTTGTTGGATACCCATACAAGCAGGCTGAAAACCGCTTAAGCGCGGAACGTGATTTCAGTAAGGAATTGGATAAGAGTATGTTGGATGCAGCCTCAAGCGCCGCGCCGCCCGGAGGAATAACCTCAAGCCGGCGATTCGTCGGCCGATTGTCCACAGTTCAAATCCAACAGCGCGTTAACCCTTGCTTCCAGTTCATTTTTTCGCAGCAGCCCATTCGCCCATTCCTCCGGAATTCCCCCATATCCGAATTTCGCTCCGAGGATAGCGCCTGCCACCGCGGCGTTGGTATCTGCATCGCCGCCTTCGTGAATCACCGCCAGCAGCCCCTCGCGAAAATTGTTCGCATGCAGCAGCGCCCATATGGATGCGCCCAGGGCTTTTAGCGTATACCCGATTTTCTCATATTGATCCAACTCCAACTTGCTTATCTCTGGTTGCCGTGCCAGTTCAATATATTCTGCAATGCGGGCATCATATAGATTGCCCGCATCCTGAGTGATCGCAACCAGGGCCGGTAGGTCATCTGCACCTAGAAGGAGTTGTTGAATGATGCTGGTGGCACAAACACACGAACCCACACAGCGAGGGTCATAGTGTGTGATTTGGCAGCCAATTTCTGTATTTCGGCGAACTGCTTGCTCATCCTGAAAATTCCATACACCCAGGATGGAAGTGCGCATGATCCCGCCGTTGGCTGCCGCGTTTTTACCTGAAGCAAGCCAGACTTGCTCAGCAGCACTTTGTGGATCTTCCAGAAACTGTGGTGCGCTGATTACCGCCAGAACAGTACGACCAATACCCAATCCACCAGCGGCTGCCCAGGCAATGATCCGGCGGGCAAT
>CAIVSQ010000025.1 GCA_903908605.1 uncultured Anaerolineae bacterium | reverse complement strand
TGAGCGCCGGCCATTGAACCAGGCCAGTGCCAGCCTGATTAATCAGGTGTATAAATTATTCAGTGATACTCCCTCAGCCGCGGGCAGCAGCCAGACCCGGCTCGAAGCCTGGCGCACCCTGCAAGCCTGGTGGAAAAAGCGCACCCGTCTTGAGCACTCAGTTGGAATGTACGATGATAAAACGACCGCCTGGGCGCTCATCGATATGCTGGCAAAGAATGTTGACCAGGATGCGGGCGGGCAAACCCTGCTAGAAGATCTCAGACAAATATACGGGGATCAGGTTGAAGACGAACTAAATGATGCCTCCGTTCAAATGATTCAAGCACGCCTGGAAAGCGACAAACTATTTATTGAGACCCACTCGGCAGTTCTCAAGGGTAGTCTGGTTAAATCCATTGCAGATCTCTTCCAACCGCAGGAAGAAACGTACATCGCTTACAAAACCGCCATCCATGACTGGTATGTCAATTTACAGGCAGAACAAAAGCTGTTAACCGCTGATTGGCAAACTCCACCCAGTAAGGCCATTTTGGAAGCTGTTCCCAGGTTGGATGACGTCGAAAAAATGATTCTGGAAACGATCCCGGGCTCCCCTGGCTTTCATCTTGGCAAAGTGGACGATTGGTCATCCGATCTGAGCCAGAACTATCTGGCATTATTTACTGATGGCCTCACTAAAATTGCGGACAATTTTTCAAAAGTACCGGCCCCTGTCTGGGAAACTTCTGTTGAAGCGGCTGCAGGACCACAAGGGCAAATCCTGATTAAATATCACGGAATCGTGAAACTGGTTGTCTCCTCCCCGGAACCTGGTGTGACAGTCCGAATTGCCAAGAACGAGAACCCTGAAACTGCCAAACAGTTTATTTCGGTCGAACAGACGCCGCAAGAAGTAGATGTCTCTGAAAGTTGTTCCTATTTGTTGGTTTCCCAGGGAGCAAGCGGCAAGTTTAGTAAAACCATCCGGCTGACCTTTACCAACAAGGACGATGATTCCAGGCTTATCTCCGAATCATCCCCTCGTTTGGATCGCGCTGAATGGGAGTATCGCTTCCGCAATCCGGTTGAGAAACAATCTCTGGTTGTGCTACTGAAAGATATTGTCAAGCACGTTCTGGATGATAAAAAAATTCCTGCGCAGGATGTTAAAGCTGCTTTCCAGGAAGCACTGGATCAGATTGACCAATCCGGTAAATAAGGACACTGCCCTGTGATTAAGGTCATCTTTATCGACCCCCATCTTGATATTTTGCCTGCTGAGCCGGTTAACTTGACAATAACAGATCAGGCCAGGTACGTTGCTGCCTATGACCAGATTGTTCGTTGCATCCATGCTGGGCAATCTTGCAATGTGCTGGTCAAGGATAAAATCGTTTTTCGCTGGCTGCGTGTTTTATTGCAAAAATATGGGAAGGACCTGGTCGTTTTGGAAGAGCGCAACCTGCGCTCGCAGTTGCAGGCGCAAATTGGCATTGCCATTCCAGATGATCTTACAGACAAGCAAATCGAGGATTCTCGTTTGCTGGATTTAAATATACCGGCAGATAAAGACAGTTCCTTTGAAGATTACGTGCTGCAGGTCTTTATTGGCGATTACATCCTTTCAACAACATCCATACGCAAAATCGGTGATATTGCATCACGCTATGATCCAAGACTATGGCAAGACGCGTTACATCGCCAGCTTGTAAAGGATGTTTATAACAAGCGCATCCGCAGCCTGCGCGAAGAGTTACTAAAAACCAATCGAAAAGCCGAAATTCAGCTACTGGATTGGTTGAGTGACTCCCCGGATGTTTTAATTAAAAAGCTTTTCGCTCTAAAAGTTGTGCAAGATTACCCCCCAGAGATTGGCAAAAGGGTGCTGGGTGATAACTTTCTCGAACTTAGCAAGCTGAGTCTTGATTTGAGAAAAATCCCCACATCATTGATTGGGAATCAACAACTACAGACCGAAATAAATCTGTATGTAGCTTCAATTTCTAAAGATATTGATGAGACCGGGTTGGCCACCTTGCTTGACCAGCTCTCAGGATTACTGGAAATCGAATTCGATGCTGTTCAAGCGATTTTAACTCGTGGAAAAATCCAAATAAATTCTGAACTGGTGCACAAAATTCAGCGCACCTTCAAACATTTACAATCCGCGCCAAAATTAGCTCAGGCGTTGGATGATCTTGATCTTTTAATTTCCAAACCAGTCCCTTCGGATCCGGATGTAAATTGGGACGCCGATCAATGGATCGCCTGGGGTGTAAATGAATACCTGCCCTATCGTTTTTGGTTGGAAAATGTTGGCCGCCTGGATGATAACATTGCGGAAATAGCCAATATCTACGCCGATTGGTTGAATAAAAATTACCCCAACCTTCTTTTTCATTCCAACCATATGGCATGGAAGGCCCTGCTAAATCTGAAAGATGAACTCAAAAAACATACCGGGCCCGTTCTGGTTGTCATGGTCGACAACTTAAACAGCAAATTTTATCCAGATTTGCGAATACAACTTCAGCACAGCGGATTCTACGAACATCAGCTTTCCTATCATTTTTCAAACATCCCTTCCTGCACTGAAGTCAGCAAAAAATCCATTATTACCGGGCATTACGCGCCTTTTAAGGAAACTGGATATGCCGGCCCGGTAACCGCGGCATGGAGCAAGCGGTTGGGGAAAAAGGTTCAATACGTATCGGGCATTGGCGCATTTCGCGCCATCTCCAAGCGCGATGCGGATGTGTATTTTTTAAATTACTTACCCCTCGACATAACCTTGCATGAGAGCGAAGCCCAAACAGGGATTTCCCACGCACAGGCAATCCGCAGTTATCTCTCGGCTCTGTCCCAGGATATACAATCGTTTGCCCAGAAAATTGCCGCTGAGCGGGATCTGATGTTAATTATCGTCTCTGATCATGGCTCCACGCGCATCCCAAAACAAGGCATCAATGTCATTACTGGTGATTTTTACAAGAAAAAGGCATTGGATGAACACCATCGATATATAGAAATTAGTGACGATGAAGCGAAAAAGCTAAAAGAAACCCCAAATTACGAGTGCTATGTGCTGGATCGTAATTTATTTGAACTTCCTACCAACTATCTTGTTGCCCGTCGCCTGTATCATTTTTTGCCTTTGGATGAGAATGTTTATGTTCATGGCGGTTTGACACCTGAAGAAACCCTGATTCCTCTTGCAATCTAC
>CAIVSQ010000024.1 GCA_903908605.1 uncultured Anaerolineae bacterium | reverse complement strand
CCTTCCACAAGGAAGAATGTACATGCATGCCAGATCCGTTGTCACCGAACAATGGTTTCGGCATAAACGTGACTGTTTTTCCGTTTTGGCGAGCAATATTTTTCGCGATGTACTTATACAAAAGTAACTGATCGCCCATGCGGGTTAAAGTGGTAAAGCGCATGCCTAATTCTGACTGACCAGCAGTGGCTACTTCATGGTGGTGAATTTCCATCGGCACGCCGGCATCCTCAAGTGCCATCACGATTTGAGAGCGGATGTCCTGGAGTGTATCAGTGGGAGGAACTGGGAAATAACCACGCTTGGGAGAAATTTGGCCGCCGAAATTTTGCTTATCAGCGCGACCGCTGTTCCACCAACCTTCATCGCTATCAATATAATAAAATGATTCGTAGGTGTTGCTTGAATAGCGGACATTGTCAAAAATAAAAAATTCAGCTTCAGGGCCAAAAAAGGCAGTGTCAGCAATGCCAGTCTGTTTAAGGTAGGTTTCTGCTTTGCGCGCTACGAATCGAGGATCGCGGGCATAGGGTTGGAGCGTGATCGGATCGTATACATCGCAGGTAACAACCAGTGTGGGGATGCTGGAGACAGGATCAATAAATACGGTTTCCGGATCAGGTATCAATAACATATCCGATTCGTGAATTTCCTGGAACCCGCGAATTGAAGAACCGTCAAAAGGAATACCTTCTTCAAAAAACTCTGCATCAAATCTTCGAACTGGAATGGTGAAATGCTGCCACTGCCCAGGAAGGTCGGTGAAACGAATGTCGATCATTTTTACATTTTTGGCTAATGCCAATGCGTCTGCGACTGTTTTTGCCATGCAATTTCTCCTCAAGAAATGTTTTGTAATTGTTGTTTCCTCATGCATTATATGAGTAGGCAGATGCTGGGTCTATTACCCAAATGGAGCATATTTTGGTCATTAAAAAGAAATAGGCGTTGATTGAAATCGATTTCAAGCAACGCCTATAACATCCGTTAATAAAATTCATCCAATTATTGGAACAGAATCGGTATTACTGTACTCAACCTCTCTTTGAAATTTAAACTGTTGTGTATAGAGATGGAAATAGTGACCTCTTGCCTGCAACAATTCAGCATGAGTGCCCACCTCCTCAATCCTTCCATTATTTACTACGACAATTCTGTCCGCACGTTTGATAGTTGAAAGACGGTGAGCAATAACAACCGATGTTCGGCCTGCCATTAACGCCTCCATACCCTTTTGGATTAATGCCTCGGTCAATGTATCGACACTTGATGTCGCTTCGTCCATGATAAATAATTCTGGCTTGGATAATACCGCTCTGGCCAGGCTAATTAATTGCTTTTGCCCAACAGAGAGTAAATTGCCGCCTTCGCCGACATTTTCGTTGAATCCATTCGCAAGAGAGCTAATAAAGTCGTAGGCACCAGCCACCTTTGCTGCTTCCTCTATCTCAGAATCAGTGGCCCCTAATCTTCCGTACTTTATATTGTCACGAACGGTCCCTGAAAATAAATGTGGTGTTTGCAGAACGATACCGATTTTTTCGTGGATACTCTGCATGGTATAGTCCGTATAGTCATGACCGTTGATAAAAATTCGACCATCTTTGGGCTCGTAAAATCGGCAGAGCAAATTTACAATCGTAGACTTGCCTCCTCCAGTTGGGCCGACAAGTGCTATCGTCTCACCTGGTTTTATTTTTAGCGTGAAGTCGCTGAGGACGGGTTTTCGATCCTCGTAATAAAAATTGACATGATCGAATTCAATTTCGCCTAGCAACGTTGTTGCATCGAATGAGTCTGGTTTGTTATGAACCTCAGGTTCCGTGTCAATCAGTGTAAAAATACGTTCGGCAGACGCAATGGAATGCTGCATTTCAGCATACACCCGAGCGAGATCTTGGATTGGCCACATAATGAATGTCAAATATGAGACAAATGCATGAATGCCGCCCAGGGTGAGTAGTCCGGTAGTTGCCTGATATCCGCCATACCAAACGATAAATCCCAACGCGATTGAGGTGATAATTTGAACAACAGGTAAAAATAAAGCGGAGAGCCATGCAGCCTTATATGTTGCAGAAAACATATTGTCGGTTAATGACTGGAATTCGTTCAAGTTTTCTGATTCACGACCCAGAGCTTTGATGACACGAACACCTTGTATGTTTTCGTTGTGAGCGCCAGTGATTTTGCTATTAGCGCGCCTGGAGTGTCTGAATTCCACTAATATTTTTTTTCTAAAATTGACAGCAATGGTGCCAAGAATCGGGATTACGAGGAGAACGATCAATGCCAAGCGCCAATTGATGATCAACATGAAGAAGGTTGCGGTTATTATGTTCATTATCGCCCAGGTTGTATCCACCAAGCCCCAGGTCATCAAATCAGCAACGCGACCGGAATCCGAAGTAACTCTAGCTATCAATCGGCCAACGGCATTTTGAGAATAGTACGAAAGTGATAGTTCCTGAAGATGTTCAAACATAGCCCTTCGAAGATCATACTGAATTCTTTCTCCAAGAACCCCGGCCAGGTATATAAAAGTGAATACCATACCCGATTGAATTACCTGAAAAATCCCGTAAAAGGTGGCGAGTTTCCATAAAGCGGATGTGCT
>CAIVSQ010000023.1 GCA_903908605.1 uncultured Anaerolineae bacterium | reverse complement strand
TATTTTATTTGCACCAAAGTCAACTAATAATTCACGATTTTTATGTAAAACCACTTATATTCTGCCTATTCGTCATTTTATTACCCCATCGAGTACAGGTAAAAAAATACGGCGATCACCCTGGTTGGATGATCGCCGTATTTTTGCCTAACGGGTGTTTATTGACCACCCTTTACTTCTGTCCATATCTGGTCAAAGAGCGGCAGGGCATCGCCTACATCCTTAATACGGTGACCCTTGGCCAACACGTCAGCGGGGACGTTGGTAATATTGGAATTCATGTATGCGTTATACAGCTCGGGCTGGGCTGTCTTGGCAAAATCCAGGGCAGCTTTATCCGGGTTGACGTATGGGAAATCGCGCAGCATCAACCAGAAGACATCACCCTGCATGGTGTAGTTCAACCAGGCGTAAACAGCATCCATGTGTGATGCTCCGGTCGGGATGGCCCAGTTATCCTGCCAGAGCATGCCGCCCTCGGTGGGGTAGACGAATTTTATCGATGGGTTTTCTTGCTGAGCCAGGAAGGCTTCACCAGTCCAGGTCATACCAAGATCCACATCGCCGGCGATGAGCGCGGTTTTGGGCGAATCGCTGTCAAACAACTTGATGTTTGCAACCAGTTTGCTGAGCTTGGTTTTGGCCTGATCCAGTTGAGCAGGGTCAGTCGTATTGGGGTCAAAACCCAGGGTTAACAATGTCAGGCCAATGATGACACGAGAATCATCCAAGAAAACCATGCGACCAGCATATTCGTCCTTCCAAAGATCTTCCCAACTGGCAGGAACATTCTTAACCTTGTCGGCATTGTACACAATCGCATCCACGCCAGCCTGGTAAGGTAGGGTGTACTGGTTACCCGGATCAAACTCCAGGTTCATGTAATTCGGATCAAGGTTATTCAGGTTGGACAACTTGCCATGATCCAATTTTTGCAGCAGGTTCTGTCGAATCATCAAGGATACGATGTAATCAGTCGGCTGGACAAGGTCATAATTGGTGCCGCCGGCTGAGATTTTGGCGTACATCTCTTCGTTGCTGGAATATTCGTCACGATTGACCTTGATGCCATAAACACCTTCAAAACACTCGAGCATATCATTCGGAATGTATTCAGTCCAAACAAACAGGTTCAACTCTTTTGAAGTTACTTCAACCTTGGGGTTGGGCACCGGGCAAATAAAACCGGATGATGCCTTAATATCCCCGCCGCCAACCTGGCCCGGTTGGGGAGCAGGCTCGTTCACAGCCGGCAGAGTCGTAGGGCTGCCTGCACAAGCAGAAAGCACAAGGCTCAACATAATTGGGATCGCCAGAAACTTCCACCATGTAGCTTTATTCATTTATTCCTCCTCAGGATTAACAAATAGAAAATAGGATCAGCGCCAGTAAATGACCAGGCGTATAACTTACGCTTTTGACTCGCGGTTTTGCAGCCACTGTAACAGGAGCACCGCCGAAAACACCACCAGTATCCAAACGGTGGAGAGCGCATTCACCTGCGGGGTAATGATGCGTCGCAACAGGCCGTACACATAAATGGGCAGTGTGGTCGATCCCGGTCCGTTCGTAAAGAATGTAATAACAAAGTCATCCAACGAAAGGGTGAACGCCATCAATGCGCCCGATAAAACACCCGGCAGCAGCATGGGCAAGGTCACACGCCAAAAAGTGACCAATTCATTCGCGCCAAGATCCATGGCAGCCTCTTCATAGGACTGGTCAAAACCCTGCAACCTGGCACGCACCACCAGGGTAACAAACGGCACGCTGAAAGTGATGTGTGAAACAATCACCGTGCCAATGCCAAGTACAAGGCGCGCGTCTCCACTTAACCCAAGGGTGTTGTTGAGAAAAGTAAACACCTGGCTGAACAGGGTCAGGATGCCGATACCCATCACAATTTCAGGGATAACGATGGGAATATACAATGCCAGCTCAGAAAAACCCTTTAACTTAAAGTCATAACGCTGCAGAGCAAGTGCAGCCAGCGTACCAATCACGGTAGCGCTCAGGGTGGAG
>CAIVSQ010000022.1 GCA_903908605.1 uncultured Anaerolineae bacterium | reverse complement strand
GCTTACACCATGGCATTATTGGGCGAGAAACCGCGCTTATTTGCTACGGTTGGTGAGGATTTCGAAGATTATCGCACCTGGCTCGAACGATATGGCGTTGATACAACCTGGGCTAAAGTAGTCCCCGGGAAATTTACCGCTTCCTTTTTTGCGACTACCGATCGCGTTAATGCTCAAATCGCCTCTTTTTATCCAGGGGCAATGGGTGACGCGGCCACGCTCTCGTTAAAATCTGTGCCTGATCGTCCCGATCTGGTGATCATTTCCCCGACAGATCCATCCGCCATGAAAAAACACGCAGCCGAATGCCGAGAGCTGGGGATTCCTTATTTATATGATCCGTCCCAGCAAGTTCTTCGCCTGGATGGCGAGGAGCTAGCCCGTGACATGGATGGGGCGCATTTCCTTTTCGTAAACGACTATGAGTTTGGTTTGATTTCCAAGAAAACCGGGCTGGATTTGGCAGCCATGCTCAAAATTGTTGATATTATCGTAGTTACAAAGGGTGCTGAAGGCGCGATTATCTATACGCGCAGCGAAGAAGTTAATATTCCCGTTATCCCTGAAGAGCGGGTTGTCGATCCGACCGGGGTTGGGGATGCGTTTAGAGGCGGTTTTCTTGCCGGGTACTCCCATGGCTTTGATTGGAATTTATGTGGCCAAATGGGATCTCTTGCGGCTGTATACTGCCTCGAACAAAATGGAACACAAAACCATCATTATACGCGTGAACAATTTGTCGATCGTTTTCGCAAGCATTACGATGATGGTGGTAGACTTAATGTATTGTTGAAATAAATCCAACCAAGAAAAATAATTAGGAGATACCGATGAGCATTTCAGATATTAAAGATAAAACCCAGGCTGAGGGTGGACGTCGGCGCATTGATTGGGCCGAGCGTGAGATGCCTGTGCTGCGCATGATTAAAGAGCGCTTCAAGAAGGAGCGCCCGCTGGCTGGCGTTCGTATTTCTGCTTGTTTGCATGTCACCACCGAAACCGCCAACCTGATGACGACCCTTCAAGCCGGTGGCGCTGATGTGGTAATTACCGCATCAAACCCTCTTTCGACCCAGGATGACGTGGCTGCTGCGCTCGTTAATATTTACGAAATCCCGACCTTCGCGATTAAGGGCGAGGATAATGTAACCTATTACAAGCATATTACCGCGGCACTCGATCACAAACCTCATATGACCATGGACGATGGCGCTGACCTGGTCTCCACCATCCACAAGAACCGCCGCGGGTTGTTGACCGATATCATCGGTGGCACTGAAGAAACAACCACCGGCGTGATTCGCCTCCGCGCCATGTCTGCGGATAATATGCTCGAATTTCCAGTGATTGCCGTCAATGACGCCATGACCAAACATTTCTTCGACAACCGCTATGGCACAGGCCAGTCAACCCTGGATGGAATCATTCGCGCTACCAATGTTTTGTTAGCTGGCAAGGTATTTGTGGTGGCTGGTTATGGCTGGTGTGGTCGTGGTCTGGCTTCCCGCGCCCGTGGCATGGGTTCGCGCGTGGTTGTTACCGAAATTGATCCTTTGAAGGCGCTTGAAGCCGTCATGGATGGTTTTGAAGTAATGCCCATGATGCAAGCTGCAAAAGTCGGCGACATTTTCTGCACCGTAACCGGTGACCTGAATGTTATTGACGGTCATCACTTCGAAGTGATGAAGGATGGCGCGCTGGTTTCTAATTCCGGCCACTTCAATGTTGAAATCAACATCCCTGCCCTTGCCTCCATGTCGAACGGCGCTCCCAATCTTGTGCGCCCCTTCGTCGATCAATACACCACCAAGGATGGACGAAAAATCAATATCCTGGGCGAAGGCCGTTTGATCAACCTGGCCTCGGCGGAGGGTCACCCCGCAAGTGTTATGGATATGTCGTTTGCAAACCAGGCACTTGCTGCTGAATATATGGTAAAGAACGCTAGCAAGCTAGAGAAAAAAGTTTATTCTGTTCCGGCTGATATCGATGCGGAAATTGCCCGTATCAAGCTCTCTGCCATGGGCATCCAGATTGACACACTGTCTGAAGAACAGGTCAAGTACCTGAACTCTTGGCAAGAAGGCACCTAATTCGTAACACTTAAATAGGGCGAGACTGGGCAGTAAGTGCCTGGTCTCGCCCTATTTTTTATTTGTTGAATCACGTTTTGCGACAAAGTCGCTGTAGCCCCCCAGGTATTCCTTGAGATGTCCATTATCGAGTGAATAAATGCGGTCCACCGTTCGGTCGAGAAAGTAGCGGTCATGTGAAATGACCAATACCGTGCCGTTAAAATCGGATAAGGCATTCTCCAGGACTTCGGCGGCGGCGATATCCAGGTTATTGGTAGGCTCGTCGAGCAATAGAAAATTCGCACCCGAAAGCACCAGGTGTGCTAATTGCAAACGACTGCGCTCGCCACCCGATAAAGTTTCAATTTTTTGTGTGGCTTGTTGGTAGTTGAATAAATACCGGATCAAAATCGCAACCGCAGTCGCTTCTGTCAAATTTCCAGTCCGGCGAATAGACTCGATAAGTGTTTGCGAAAAGTCGAGCGTTTCGTGCTCCTGGGCATAGTACCCAATTTTTACACTTGGGCCAATCATGATCTCGCCCAGGTCGGGCTGTTCAATTCCCAGGATTAGCCTGAATAAGACAGATTTGCCGGAACCATTCGCACCAACCAATCCTACACGTTCACCATGTCTAATTAGTAGATTTTCGTTATTCAGTATTACACGACTCTCATAAGATTTGTGGACTCCAACTAATTGGAGAACCTGGTTGGAGCCTCGCCAACCTGTCAGCTCAAGCCCCATTTGCTTTCTATCCAGGATTGGTTTTTCGAGCTGGTTTACTTTGGCAAGACGTGATTCCATGGCGTGTAACCGACTCGAAAATTTATCACTGATTTGTACCCAAAGTTTATAACGCTTGAGGGCTAACTGCATACGTTTGATCGAGCGTTGTTGGATTTGAAACATTTCATACTGCCGCGCGAGACGTTGTTCCTTGTCCAGGATGAAATCGGTGTAATTTCCAATGAACGAGGATAGTTTTCCGTCCTCAACCTGGACGATGTGAGTGGCTACTGCATCCAATAAATAACGGTCATGAGAAATTAATACGACAGCCCCTGGGTACTCTTGAATAATGTTTTCGAGGTGTTGCTTGGCGGGAATGTCGAGATGATTGTCCGGTTCATCAAGCAAAAGCAGGGCAGGTTGCAATAGTAATAATCTTGCCAATCCGATTAGCTTTTTTTGCCCTCCGCTTAACTGTGAAATAGGTTTTTCAAAATCTCCTTGTATAAAATAGATATCAATGGGTGTCCCGGATAGAATAGAACTGGTCAGAGAGTTCTGACTGCGAGCAAACCGGGAAGCTTTTTCTCCTAGCCGGGTTGGTATCCCCAACCACGTCT
>CAIVSQ010000021.1 GCA_903908605.1 uncultured Anaerolineae bacterium | reverse complement strand
AGACTGCCGCACTCGCTGAGGAGCGCTCGTTCGCAGTGACATGGGTGGTGGGTGTGTGCTGGTAAAAGAGCAGACTGCCACGCTCGCTGAGGAGCGCTCGTTCGCAGTGACATGGGTGGTGGGTGTGTGCGGGTAAAAGATCAGGCTGTCACACTCGCTGAGGGGCGCTCGTTCGCAGTGACATGGGTGGTGGGTGTGTGCTGGCAAAAGAGCAGACTGCCACGCTCGCTGAGGAGTGCTCGTTCGCAGTGACATGGGTGGTGGGTGTGTGCTGGTAAAAGATCAGACTGCCACACTCGCTGAGGATCGCTCGTTCGCAGTGACATGGGTGGTGGGTGTGTGCGGGTAAAAGATCAGACTGCCACACTCGCTGAGAAGCGCTCGTTCGCAGTGACATGGGTGGTGGGTGTGTGCTGGTAAAAGATCAGGCTGCCACACTCGCTGAGGAGCGCTCGTTCGCAGTGACATGGGTGGTGGGTGTGTGCGGGCAAAAGATCCGGCTGCCACACTCGCTGAGGGGCGCTCGTTCGCAGTGACATGTTTTTTTTATCTTTTCTGCGAGTTCGTTTTAGCTTTGGGCCAGGCGGGCGGTTTGCTGGGCCAGGGTGCGGATGGAGAGGCGCTCTTTGCCGGGGATATAGGTTTCGAGCAGGTCGCCAATTGGGTCGGCCCAGGCGGGCGGCACGGGTTTGAGGATGCCCAGTACGTTGCCAACCAGCCCGCCGTTGCAGTCCACATCCAGCCCGGCCTTGGCCAGCAGCGACATGCTGGTGGTGAAATCGCCGCAGCCGTACCAGAGCGCGAAGACATCGGCGGCCAGGTTGGGGTAGGCGTGGATCCAGTTGTAGCGTTCGAAGTGGGGCTCGAGCCTGGCCCAGGCTGCGGCGGGCTCGCTTTCGTTTTTGAGTACATCGAAGCAGAAATTTAGCTTGGCGGCGTATTCGCTGCGGGCCGGGATGTAACGGGCGGCTTCCAGCAGCAGCGCGCGCGGATCATCGATCACAAAGGCCAGTGCGGGCAGGACGGCGGCGTAAATTTCGCCATAGATGCCGTTGCGCGCGTGCGAGACGACCGCATCCACATGGGCCAGGTGGGCGGCTTCGAGCGGGTTGGCGGGGGCCAGCATGCCGCAGACCATGCCGCGCATTTGCGCGCCGATCCAGTCGCAGTAGGGGTTGAGGTAGCTGCCTGATTCGGGTGGGTAGATGCCCAGGCCCAGGTTGCGCAGGGCCACGCCCTCGGCCGAAACGCCAAAGGGCAGCTGGCGAACCCATTCATCGGCCAGTGCATCCGAGCTAAAGCCGCGTCCAAATTTCTCAAAGACATCCAGCAGCACCAGTTCGTAGACCACATCGTCGTTGGTGGTCTCGGGGGCGGTCACGTAGCCCTTAATCTCGCCGTAAACGCGGGTGATCTGCGCGCCGGTATAGCCTTCAATGGCGGTGCCATACGAGCCGCCCGCCAGTTGGCCCAGCCAACCCTGCAAAATGCGTTCGGCGAAGTCTTCACGCCAGCCAGATGCGGCTGGGGAATCCTGGCTGGCGGGCATGGCAGCCCTGACCGCTTGCCAGCCAACCGGGTGTTCGTAGCTGTGGTAGGGGTGTCCTTCGATCTTGGGCGCTTCACGCAGCGCTTTCATCACCCGCGCGGTGACCACCTTCAGATCGGGCAGGTTGCCGACCGCTTCGAGGGCCAGGCCTTCGGGCAGCAGGGCTTCGGCTGCGCTGACATCGTAGCCCTGGTTGGCCCAGTCTTGCACCATGCCGAGGATGAAGGCATCTGGTGCGTACGACCCGGGGACGGTGGAATTCCAGTGCCAGCGCACCAGGCCGTCGCCGTGCGGGAACTCCATCTCCTCCTTGGTCCACTGCGAGGCTTCCAGGCGCCGGTCGACCGGCACGGCGTTGTCGCGCATGTCCTTCTCAATTTGCCAGGCTGTTTTCGGCATGTTATGCTCCAATTTTCAGGGGGTCTGCTTTTTCTTTTGGCGGACAGAATAGATAAAGAGCGCGACCAGGGTCGCGGCGTACGGGACCATTGAGGTGAACTGTGAGGGCAGGCTTTGCTGCATAAATAGGCCCAGCCCATCGGTAAAGCCGAACAGCAGCGAGATGAGTGCCACCCCGGCCGGGTTGCCCGAGACCAGGATGACCGCCGCCAGCGAGATCCAGCCCTTGCCGGCCGACATGCCTTCGGAGAAGAGGGTGACATAGCCCAGCGAAACGAAGGCGCCAGCCAGCCCGCACAACACCGCGCACAGGATCAGTGACCAGATGCGGATGCGGTCGGCCGAGACGCCGCTGGTATCCAGGCAGCTGCGGTTGTAGCCCGCCGCGCGCAAGCGCAGCCCGAAGCGGGTCTTGAAGACCAGGTAGCTGACCAGGATGGTGGCAATCACCGTCAGGTAGACCAGCAGGTTTTGCCCGCTGAGGATGGCACCCAGCCCAGGGATATCTTTCACCCAGGGGATATCGACCTTGGGGATCGAGACGATATCGGGGCTGGAGAAGGCGCCCTTGACCTTGAAGATCTGGCGCAGCATGTAGGTGGAAAGCCCGGCCGCAAACAGGTTCAGCCCAATACCGGTGATGAACTCGTCCACCTTGAGCACCACCGCAAAGAGGATGAAGATCAGCGCCATTAGCAGCGAGCCGAGGATGGCGAAGAGAATGCCGACCTGCCAGGAGTGAAAGTAATAGGAGCCCAGCACGGCAAAGAAAGCGCCGTTGAGCATCATGCCTTCCATCGCAATGTTAAAGATGCCCGCGTAAAAGGTCAGCGCGCCGCCCAGGGCTGCCAGCAAGATCGGCGTGGCAGCCGAGATCATGCCATTGATCATTCCAATCAGGATATTCATGCCGACCTCGCTCGCATTTTGCGCCGGGCTTCGAGCCGGGCGAAGAAAGTCTCAGAGTAACCACGGCCTGCCACCACAATCAGCACGATTACGGCTTGCAGTACCTCAATCAGCTCACGGGGCACCGCGGTGATCAGTTCCATGCCCACCGAGCCGGTTTGCAGCACCCCAAAGAAGAAGCCGTACGCCAGGGTCAGCACGATCTCAGAGTTGGCCACCATCGCCACCATCACCCCGTCCCAGGCGTAATTGGCGCCGATGTCTTTGATAAAGCGATGCGGGCCCGCCATGACCACCAACCCGCCCGCCAGCCCGGCCAGCGCGCCGGTCAGCAGCATGACCACCAGGTAGTTTTTGTTGACATTTACGCCGCCCAGCCGGCTAAACAGGCTGTTCTGACCTGAGAGGCGCCATTCGTAGCCGGCGGTGGTGCGTTTGACGATGAACCAGATCACAAAAAAGGCCAGCAGCATCACCAGGATGTTTGAGTTGAAGTTGCCCCATTCGGGCATCCAGCCGCTCTTGGCAATCAGTGGGGTCTGCGGGTGGTTGGCGTTTTTATCGAAAAAGGGGTAGTTGATGGCCCAGTAGGTGAAAAAATCGGCGATCATGTTCAACATCAGGGTGGTGATGAATTCGCTCATGTTGAACCAGTACTTGAGCACGGCCGCCACACCCGACCACAGCGCCCCGCCCAGCATGGCCAGCGCCAGCAGGGTTGGGATCATCAGGATGGGGGGCAGGTTGAGGTACAGCCCGCCGATGGTAGCCAGCAGCGCACCCATCAGCAGCTGCCCTGGCTGGCCAAGGTTGACCGGACCAGAGGCAAACGCCACCGCAGCCGAGAGACCCGTCAGCACCAATGGCACCGATTTGCTGAGGGTGTAGGCAATTTTTCCCGGTGCCAGCGAATATTCAAACAGGCGGTAATAGGTATCGAGCGGGTTGTAGCCCTGCGCCAGCATCACCACGGCCCCGAGGGCAAAGGCCAGCAGCACGCCGACCACATTCACCAGGATCTTACGATTCATGGGCATTACCCTCCAGCATCAGGTAACCGACTTCGCTGATGGTGGTCTCCCCGCCAGCCAGGTCGGCCACTATTTTGCCGCGGTGCATCACCAGCAGCCGGTCTGAAAGACGGAATAGCTCATCCAGGTCGGCCGAAATCAGCAGCATGCCGCGCATTTTGGCGCGCATCTCCATTATCTGGCGGTGGACGTATTCAATCGAGCCCACATCCAGGCCACGGGTGGGCTGGTCGAGCAGGATAAAGGGCGCATCCAGCAGCAGTTCGCGCCCGAGGATGACCTTTTGCTGGTTGCCGCCCGAGAGGGATTTGAAGACCGCCTCACCGCTGGACATTTGCACATCAAACTTCTCACGGACTTCCTGGCTAAACAGGCTGGCCTGCTGGCTATCGAGCACCTGCCCGGCCCAGCGTGTAAAGCGTTTGCGCAGGCGGTGATGGGTCATGATCAGGTTCTCGCTGATGCTGGCCTGCACGCTGGCGCCCATGTTGGCACGGTCCTGCGAGACAAAGGCCACCAGCCGGCGCTTATCCAGGATGGTTTGCTGGGTGAGCTCGGTTTGCCCGGCGCGGATGCTGCCACTGGCTGGCTCGTGCAGCCCCATGATCACATTGACCAGCTCGAGCTGCCCGTTGCCTTCCACCCCGGCGATGCCGATGATTTCGCCGGCCCGCACGCGCAGGTTGATATCCTTCAAGAGCGGCCGCCCGGCCGGGTCGCTGTAGTTCAGGTGGCTGATCTCAAAGAGCACCTGGCCGGGTGCTTGCGGCTGGCGGATGGTTTCAAAGATCACCTCGCGCCCAACCATCATTTGTGACAGGCTGGCCTTGCTGGCCTGGGCCGCCTCGAGCGTGGCGATTTTGTGACCCTTGCGCAGCACGGTGATGCGGTCTGAGAGCGCCAGCACTTCTTCGAGGTGGTGCGAAATGAACAGGATGGTGTGGCCGTTATCGCGCAGGCGCTTTAATTCATCAAATAACTGTGGGATTTCTTGCGGGGTCAGCACCGAGGTGGGCTCGTCCATAATCAGGATGGAGACGTTGCGGAAGAGTAACTTCAGGATCTCCACCTTTTGGCGCGCGGCGATCGAGATGTCTTCGACCTTTGCATCGGGGTCGAGGTTGAAGTGAAACTCAGCGATCTTGTCTTTCACCTGCTGGCGGGCTTTTTTGGCATCCAGCCGGTCAAACAGGCCGACCGGTTCGATGCCCAGCACCACGTTTTCCCAGACGGTGTACTGTGGGATGAGCAGGATCTCCTGGTGCACCATGCCGATGCCCGCCCGAATGGCTTCGCCGGGGTCGTTAAATTTGACCGGCCGGCCCTGGTAGATCATCTCCCCCGAGTCAGCCGGTTGCATGCCGTATAAAACCTTCATCAAGGTCGATTTACCGGCGCCGTTCTCCCCTACCAGGGCGTGGATTTCGCCCTTGCGAAAGCTGACGCTGACATCATCAAGCGCCACCAAGGCCGGTGGAAAGATTTTTACAATATGCTGCATCTCGATAAGTTCATCCAAGGGGCAGACCTTTCTGATACCAGCTGACCCTGAGGGCCGGGGATGCCGGCCCTCAGGGAGATAATTTGTAGGGGTTGTTCTGGTGGGGGGTTAGGGGACGTAAATGTCCACTTTGAGCTTGCCATCGATAATCTGCTGGCGCAGGTCGTTGACCTTGTCTACAATGGCCTTGGGCAGCACATCCTGGTTGCCATCAAAGACCACGTCGACGCCCTTGGAGGCCAGGCCGTAGTTGAGCACCTGACCGGGTTTGTAGCTGCCATCTTTGATGGTGGCGTAAATGTTGGTGATGGCCATGCCGATATCCTTGATGTCCGAAACGACCACATGCCCGGGGGCTATGGAGTTCTGGTTGGTATCGACGCCGATCGAGTACAGGTCACGGTCGGCTGAGGCTTGCAGCACACCGGTGCCGGCGGCGGCAGCGATCTGGAAGACGACATCCGCACCCATATCGTAGAGCTGCAGGGTTGCTTGCTTGCCCTTGGCGGTATCTTCCCAGTCGCCCAGGTACTTGCGTTCCATCACAATGGCTGGGTCCACGCTCTTGGCACCGTTTTCATAGGCGTACATAAAGGCATCGATGACCGGGTCCTGGTCGCCACCGACGGCGCCGATCAGTTTCTGGTCATTGATGTTTTTGACGCTGGTATCGAGGGTCAGCATGCCGGCGACGACACCCGCCAGGTAGGCGCTTTCTTCTTCGATGAAATCGACCGAGGTGATGGTTTTCTTGTCATTCTGGACGACGGTATCGAGGTTGACAAAGATTTTGTCGGGGTATTTGTCGGCATATTCTTTGACCAGGTCTTCGTAGCCGTAGGAAATGACAAAGATCACATCGGCGTAGCCGACCGCGGCTTCGAGCGAGGGCTCATACTGGGCCGAATCGAACCCGCATTCAATCGTGCGGATCTCGTCGCCATACTGGGTCTTGATCTTATCCATGCCCAACTGGCCCGAATCGTAGAAGGATTTGTCGCCCAGCGATCCGTTGATAAGGTAGACAACCTTCTGGCTCGTTTTAACAGCCGGCTTGGGGGCACAGCCCGCCATGGCAATGGCGAGAATGCTGATGACAGTGAGCAGCGCAATAAACTTTTTCATGTTTCTCTCCTGGTAATTGGGATTGGGAAGAGCACAAAATCCGAGCTTGATTATATTCCTATCTGCTGGGTTTTGGCACGGTTGCAAAGTAATATTTTTCCATCTGGCATCACCGATTCGCCCCCCATCTTCCCCGCCCTTACTCTCTAACCTTAAAAATAACGCCCAGCACCTTCTTTAGTTCTTCCACGCGGACGGGTTTGCTGATGTAGGCGTCCATGCCGGCTTGCAGGCATTGTTCGCGGTCGCCGACCATGGAGTTGGCGGTGATGGCGACGATGGGGATGTGGCGGGTGGTGCCGGCTTCGCTGCCGCGGATGAGCCGGGTGGCGCTCAGGCCGTCCAGGCCGGGCATGTGTAAATCCATCAGCACCAGGCTGAATTCATCCGGTTTGGTGAGGATGGTGTTGACGGCTTCCTGCCCGCTCGAAACAGATTGGGCGGTCAGGCCCATTTCGCGCAGTTGGTGAACCATCAAGCCGCGGTTGGTTTCATTGTCTTCGGCAATTAGCACCGGTTTTTGGCCGGGGAAGGCCGGGGCGGTGCGGTTGCGGCTGAGTTTGTCGCCTGGGCCCAGTTGGCCGGAGAGCAGCGGTTTGTCGGTGGTCGAAACCAGCCCGAGCGGGAGCGAGAACCAGAAACTGGAGCCTTTCCCGACTTCTGAAATAAGCCCCACTTCCCCGTTCATCAGCTCCACCAGCCGGCGCGAGATGGCCAAGCCCAGGCCGGTGCCGCCGTATTTGCGCGTAAAGCTATCATCGGCCTGGGTAAATGGTTCAAACAGCCGTGGGCGCACATCTTCGGGGATGCCGATGCCGTTATCGATGACCGTATAAACAACCATCATAAATTCCGGGCTGATCACCGTACCGGTGATGTTGATTTTCACCAGCCCGGTACCGGTAAACTTGACCGCATTGCTCATGAAATTGGTCAGCACCTGGCGGATGCGCACCTGGTCGCCCACCAGCGTGGAGGGGATGTTGGGCGCGATATCCAATTCGAGGCGGATGCCTTTTTTGTTGGCCTTGGCGCGGAAGAGCTCCACCACCTCGTTGGCGATTTTTTGCGTGGAAAAATTTTCGGCGCGGATGCTGAGTTTATCGGCCTCAATTTTAGAGAAATCGAGGACGTCGTTCAAAATTGTCAGCAGCGCTTCGGCCGAATCACCGACGATCGAGGCGAATTCATGCTGTTCTGCATCCAGCTCGGTATCGAGCAGCAGCTCGGTCATACCGATGATGGCGTTCATGGGCGTGCGGATTTCGTGGCTCATGGTTGCCAGGAAAACGCTCTTCAAGTAAGAGGCCTCCAGGGCGCGGTCACGGGCATCAGCCAGATCTTTGTTCTTGTGTTCAATTTCCACAGAATAATCCTGCATCCGCCTGGCGTTTTGTTCCTGTTCAATTTCTGTGCCCACCCACTGCGCCATCAGGCCGATAAAATCCTTATCGCCAGCGCTGATCAGCTGGTGCGGATGCTGGCACGAAAAAGACAAAAGCCCGAAAACAAGGTTGTTGACCATGATGGGCACGGCCAGGAAGGCGCCCTGTTTGAGCGCGGGTACGTACGGAACCTGCTCCGCGCCCGGGGCTTGCGCGTTTTCAACGGCAATCGGATGCCCTGCCAGCAGCAGCTTGCGGTCAAAGGCGGGGTTAATCGGCAGGTTATCATCCACAGATATCGAATGATCAGATGAGACAATTGCAATGACCCGGCCTGCGTTTTCGTTAAGTTGCGTCAGCAACCCGATGGGCAGGTCGAAGCGCTGAGTGCCCAATTGTAAGAAGGCCTGCAGCTTGTTCTCGAAAGTATCCTGCCGTGAAGTGATCAGGTACAGCGCGCGGATCGATTCTTCGCTTTCCTGCAGTGCCGCTTCCATCAGGCGTCGTTCGGTAAAATCGGTCACGACGGTAATGGCGCCGCGGTATTCCTCACCTACAAAGCGTGGAACGCTTGTAATCAACGCAAATTTAATACTGCCATCCTTGCAGCACAGACGGGTTTCATAGGTTTTGCTCTCGCCTTTTTTGCGCAGGTGCTGTTCGTTTTCAAGCTGTGCAACATCTTCTGCCACGGTAAAATCAGCGGGGTCCTTCCCTATCAGCTCGGCAGGTTCATACCCCAGCAGGCTGGCATAGGCCGGGTTTACATAGGTAAACTGGCCATCCGTATCGGTCAGGGTCAGGCCATGGCCCATGTTGTTCATGACCTGCTGCGAAAGATCTCGCTCGGCCTGCAACTGCATTTCGGTGCGAATGCGCGAAGTGACATCCTGCATAATGCCAATGGCGCTGATTGCAATACCATTTTCATCCATCACCTGCACAGAGGTATCCGAAATCCAGCGTGTTTCGCCAGATTTGGTCTTGATGCGGTAATCGCAGCTCCAGATACCATCTGAATCGCCAAGGCGCACCAGTTCCATAGCCTCCAGGCTGGGAACCCCGGCATATTTTCCGCGCATGGTGGCAGATTGAACGATTTCCCTAAATTTTGTGGGGGTTAATTCTTCGCGTGGGTAGCCGGTAATGGCTTCAATTTGATCACCCATAAAGGTGTACTGGTTGCGGGCATAATCGAGCGCGTAGGGGACAGCCTCGGCGGTGATAATGGCCTGCCGGTAGCGCGCCTCGCTTTCCTTAAGCTCCGCCTGGATGGATTTGTATTCGGTGATGTCGGTGCCAATGCCAATCAGCAAATTGCCGGGGCCTTTGGCATCCGAAATCATAAAGATGCGCCAGCTGCCATCCTTGTGCCGTAATCGGTGTTCGTATGGCTGCTGATCGATTTGGATCAAACCAGCGGCAGCCCGCATCACATTCTGGCGTTCAGTTTCAATATTGCCATTTGAAAGTCGTTCAAGCTCCCACCAGCCCTGCCCCAGGATTTCGGCTTGTTCATAGCCAAGCAGCCTGGTAACCGATGGGCTGACATACACAATCGCTCCGTGGCTGTCTGAGACAATCACCAGGTTGCCCACCTCTCCGAGTACACTGGAAAAAAGGTCAATGTTGGTCTTGAAGGCCACCTGGTCCGAAAGATCGCGAATGTTGGCCACTGCCGTGACCTGCCCATCCATTTCGCTTTTGCCGATCGAAACCTCAATGGGGAATTCGGCCCCGCTCTTTTTTCTGCCGGTGACTGTGCGAAATCCGCCCATTTGCCTTTCGCGAACATCGCCAGAGAGGAAGCTCTGAAAAAGAGCCTGGTGGGCTGGCTGGGATTGGTCTGGTAAGATCACCTCAAGTTTCTTGCCTGTCAGCTCCTCTTCGTGGTATTCGAACATCTTAATCGCCGCCTGGTTGGCGCGTAAAATTAACCCCTGTTGGTTAACCAAGAAGATGGCTTCAGAGCTGAGCGAAAGGAGCAGGTTAATCATGGGCCTGGTTACAGGTAGCGATCTTGTTGATATTTTTTAAGGTGAGTTACCACCGATTTTACTGCCTGGGATTGATCGGTTTTGCAAATCAGCAGGGCGTCATTCATATCCACCACCACCATGTCGTCAATCCCGATGGTGACGATCAATCTTTCTTTGCCGGTGCCAAAAACCAGCGTGTTGTGAGTTTCGAGGGCCAGGTGCTGCCCATTGATTGAAATGTTGCCGTTCATATCGGGCAGCAGCACATCGAAGAGCGAGTCCCAGGAGCCTACATCGTTCCAGCCCAGGCCGCTGGCTGGCAGGACTGCCACTTTTTCAGCTTTTTCCATAATGGCGTAGTCGATGGTTTCGACTTTTAAATCCTTCCAAACTGTTTGAATCACGGATTCGCGTTCGGATGGCCCGGCTTCAGCGATGCTGGTTAACACAGAGTACAGGTCTGGCATCTGGCGGGCAAATTCGGCCATGATCTGCTCGGTTCGCCAGACAAACATACCACTGTTCCAGGAATGATCACCGGTGCGGATCAACTGCTGGGCGGTTTTTTCATCGGGTTTTTCAATGAATTTTTTTACATTGTAGACGGGGTAATTGAATTTTTCCTGGCTGGATGCGCCCTGTTGGATGTAACCATAGGCAGTGGATGGGAAGGTGGGGGTAATGCCAAGGGTTACCAGGTAGCCAGATTTGGCCACATCAAAGGCGGTGCGCATCAGGTAATCGAACAAGTCAATGTTGCGGATGTGATGGTCCGATGGCAGGATGGCCATGCTGGCTTGCGGATCGCGTTTGTGTAAAATGGTAGCCGCCAGGCCGACCACCGAGGCGGTTCCACGCGGGCTGGGTTCGATTAAATAATTTTCATCGGGGATGGAGGGAACCTGGTTGCGGATTTCGGCCACCTGGTCGGTAACCGTCACGATCAGGATTCGTTCTGGTGGAAAGAGGGAGGAGAGCCGGCCAACTGTGCTTTGCAGCAGCGTTTCTTCGCCCAACAGAGGCAACAATTGTTTGGGTTTGTTCTTGCGTGAGACTGGCCATAATCTTGTTCCGCCGCCGCCCGCCATAATGACTGCATACGCATGTTCCATTGTATTCTCCTGAACCATTTTAATAAGTCGCGTGGTGTGTTGAATTCTAATATATTTCCCGGCTGTTTACCAGTTGCCCGGGTTTATTGATCAGGGAGGCCTGGTTTTGCAACCCGGTTGGCCATCAGGTCATACCCCAGCAGGATGATGAATAGGGTACTCATGATGGCCACCTGCACCCAGACAACCTGGGCCAGGCTGGCGTGAAAGAGGATGATGCCCAGCACCTGGCAGACCCCGGCTGCGATTACAAAGCCGGTGCTTTTTGTGGCCCCCAGCGAGAGGCGGTAATTGACAACCACATTGGCCATGGCGTACAGCGAGGTGGCCAGGGCGTACAGCCAGAGCAGCCCGGCTACGCCGAGATATTGCTTGCCAAACAGCAGGGTGACGATCTGGTTGGGGAAAAGCGTGGTCAGCCCAACCACAGGTAACGATATGCCCGCCACGATGCCCAGCGATAGCCACAGCAGGTAGCCGTGTGCTTCGCCTTTTTTGTGTTTTTGGGCAACGATTGGGAACATGGTTGTGACCACCGACCAGGTGGCAAAAAAGACAATGCGCCCGATTAATGCCAGGGCGGCATATTGCCCGGCCTGGGTGGCCGGAAAAAAGCGGCGCACAAGCAGCACGTCACTGTTGTTGATTAATATCTGCCCCAGTTGAGAAACCAGCACCGGCAGCGCAAAAAGACCAAGCTCCACCTGAATTTTTCTAACGGGCAATACAGCCTTGGGCAAACCACTTACCGCCAGCCTGGCCACCAGCCAGGTGGCCACAAAAGACAAGCTGATCCCCATCACCGCGCCCGAAATGGAAAACCCGAGTGCCACCAGGCCAATGCCCAGCAGCAGGCGTGTCCACATTTCCACCTGGTAGGTGATGGCCAAAATACCAAAGCGGGTTTGTCCTTGCAGAACACCCCGTTCAACCCCTTGCAGCAGGCTGAATGGCAGCGCAAGCCCAAAGATCATAAATGGGATGGCTGATTCGGCCTGGAAGAAGGCTTTCCAGGCGGGCGCACCGAGCGTAAAAATGGCAAGCAAAACCAGGCCAATGGCCAAGCCTACCCGCTGCATCAACTTGTGGATGCTTGCCATGGCGGCAAGATCCTGGTCGACACTGTGGATGGCGATGTAGCGTGCCGTGGTGATTTGCAGGGGGGCGGTAATGAACGTGACGACCAGTAACAGGGTAATAATGAGCGATACATCTGCGAACAGTGCCGGGCCCAGCCAGCGGCCCAGGATGAGGTTGTAAACATAATTACCAGCATTGACCACTGTCATGCTGATCATGAGAATGAGGCTGGCAGAGGCAATCGATCGCTTCATTTAAATAGGTTTCTTTATGATGATGGTTATAAGGAAGGCTGCAGGATGTTTGCCACTGTTTTTAGCAAAATCCGCGAGCTGGTAGGCTTGGTAAGAAACGCCACCACACCCAGGGTATCGGCCATGAACAGCTCGTTTTCATCGCCGCTGGCAGTGAGAACGATGACAGGCAGCTGGCTGTAAGTGTCATTGGTACGAATGGAACGCAGCATGCTGATTCCGTCCATCACTGGCATGCTCAGGTCGATGATCGCAAGATGAATTTCCTCGTGGTCCAATATATCCAGGCCGGCCTGCCCGTCAGAAGCCAGCAAGACTTCATAACCGGCTTTTCGCAGGCTATAACTTAACATACGCTGATTATTCGAGTCATCATCCACAACTAATATTTGTGACATGGTTTCTACCTCTTACTAAAAATGGAATCTGTGTTGTGTCTTGCACTCTAAAAACCGCGTGGAATAATCTCAGATCGTTCAACGGAAGTAAAAACCTGGTCAAAACGGGTCAGCTTAAGGATGCGCGAAGCGGCCTCAACTTTTGGCCACACCAGGCGCACATCACCATTTTTTAAGCGGGCGCGTTTTAATGCACTCACCAGCACAGCCAGGCCGGCTGAGTCCAGCATGTTGATTTCAGAAAGGTCAAAAACGAAGTGGATGATTCCATTCGCAAGGAATTCATCAACCTTAATGCGTAGGGCCGGGGCTTCAAACGCATCGAGGCGCCCGGTCAGGGTAATAACCACAATGCGAATAACATGTTCGTTGATATCAATTTGTAGTGACATAAGCACCTCAGCTTGTGTGGCTAGATTAATTGCGAGCTTTTTTCAATCGCCAAATATTCTGGCCGTTTTCATAGTGGTATTGCAACTCATCCATCAAGGATTGGATAATGGCCAGGCCGTAGCCGCCCTCCAGCAGGTCAAGAGGGTCAGGCATGCTGATTTCGGACAAATCAATATGGGCGGGTTCACCCTGGTCACGGGTTTCCATCTCGATAGAGGTGGTGTCCACCCTCAGGCGTACGGTGATCTGCCCGTCAGGCGACTGGTGGTAGGCATGATCCACCAGGTTGGTGAGCAATTCGTGCAGGGCAAGCTCGCAAGTGTTGATGATTGTTTCGGAGATTTGCGCCTGGGTTAACGTGGCGCGCAGTTTTTCATCCGCCTTTTGAACTTCCTCGTAATTAGATTGGATGGTAAACGTGTTGGTTTCAGTAATTAATTTTTTAATGATCATGATCGTACGATCGTCGTTCTGGGGTTGATTACCGGTGAAATCGGATAATGCTACAAAGAGAGCAGTGGCCATTTCCCTGGCTGGCAGGTGGGTTGATTGGTGGAGAACGTTTTTCATGCGCTCGTAGCCAAACATTTCGCCGGAGTCGTTATGTGCTTCCACAAAACCATCCGAGGCGACCACGAAAATATCTCCTGGCTTGAATGAAACCGATTCGGAGCCGTAATTGTAGCCATCGAAAATGCCGATTGGGATATCCTGGGCTTCCAGCAGGGCCGGTTCAACATTCGTTGGCAGGTACATCACCGGGCTTTGCCCGGCATTGCAAAATTCCAGGTGGTCTGTGGCCGGGTCAATCAAGCCAACCAGGCTGGTACAAAACATACCCACCGAGGAAAAATCATTTAGCAGGTCGGTATTCAAGCGATTAACCAACTGGTGTGGGGCTGAGAAGGGCATGTTGCGGGCAGCCGAGCGGGCCACTGTGCGCGTCATGGTCATCAAGAGGGCCGATGGCATGCCCTTGCCGGTTACATCGCCCAGCACGAAGGTTAATGGATGGCCTGGTACCACGATCAGGTCAAAAAAGTCCCCACCCACTTCGTGGGCGGGGATGGAAGTCGCATACAGATCCAGGCCATCCACTTCAGGCAGGGTTTGCGGCAGCAGCGCTGTTTGCACCTGGCGAGCCAGCGTCATTTCGGTCTCGAGACTGGTCAGCGCGATTGATTCCTGCATCATCAGGGTGTTTTCGATTTGCGCGCTAATTTGTTCTGCCAGGGCCGAGGCCAGTTTGATATCCGGCGAGGTAAATTCGCCGTTGCGTGAATAGATGCCCAGGAAGGCAAAGACACCATTACTTTCCAGGATCGGTATGTTAATTCCACGTTGGATATTTTTTTGTGAAGAACCAGCGGCGAGGAATGTTATTTTTGAATTGTCTGCCTGGAATTGTTGGCAGATATTCTCGATTGTTTCTTCAGAGATGGGTTCCTCACTGTGTTGGCGAATCATAGTGGGGTGCTGGTTTTGCTGCAAAACTGCAAAGGCACCTGTTAGGGTTAACAGACTGCTCACTTCGTTGACCAGTAAATTGAGCAGGGTCGGAATATCAATGATGCGGCGAATGGCTTTGCCCAGGTCATAGACCGAAACCAACCTATCCTGGGTCTCAATCAGGGCGGCGGTGAGGTTTTCCATCTCATTTTCCTCAGCCAGCAGCCTGGTGAAAAATTCAAACAAGCTTTCGGCAATCGACTTTGGAAAATTGTTTTCGGCCCCAAAAATGTGCAAGGATAAACCTGTTTTGGGGTTGTTGAACACCAAAACAGACCCTATGGCATCGTCTTCGGTGGGGAAGGTGGCCAACAGGTGCGAGCCGGTTTTTAACTGCACACAACAGGCACCCACCTGCAGGCAGGCGCTTGCCATTTTGTTAAATTCAGACTTGTAACTAGGAGATACTTCACTGATCATGGTGATTGCCTGGCGAGGAAATACGGTTCCTCGCTTTTGAGGATTTGGTTTGACGGTCGAATACGCCTGGGGCTATTTGCCTGAAAATATATTATGCTTGCAGCGCTTCTTCTTCGGTGACAAAAATTCGAAAGGCTTTATCCAGCCGGGTTAGTTCAAAGATCACCCTCACCACCTGTGGCAGGCAGCACAGCACCAGGTCGCCGCCTTTTTCGCGGCAGTGTTTTAAGCCTTGCACCAGCACAGACAGGGCGGAAGAATCAACAAAATTCACTTCGGCGAGATTAATACAAAGCTGTACCTGATCCGCTTCAATATGGGTCTTAATCCATTCGCGCACGGGGGCGACTTCGTGCGCATCAAAACGGCCCTTTAGATACAAAATGGGGGTCGAGCTGCTGGTGTATGTTCTTAATTCCATAACTTATTGCCACCTTTCCTGGGATTGAGATTGCCTGTGTGGGTAGAACTCACTTGAGTAACTGTTCAAAATGAATCAAATACCAATCCACTACGTCGCTAATTGGCAGGCCATTGGCTGCCATGAAGTTACGCGAGCCGATTTCGAGCTGCCGGTCAGGAAAATCGATGACCCGCAAAATGGCCTCTGCCAGGCTGCTGGCACTGGTTGGTTCGAAAAATTCGCCATCATAGCCTTCTTCTTCTACCAGCTCAGCCAGGTCACCCAGGTTAGGCAGTACCACGGCCTTGCCATACCCGCCGGCCTGGTGCAGCACGCCAGAACTGCCAGTGGTGCTGGTATACGGGAAGACGACCACCCAGGATGCGCCAAAAATGCGCGGCACATCTTCTTCTGATACATAGCCGGTGAAGTGTACATTGGGAACGTGGGCATATTGCTTGCCCACACCCGCCAGGTAACCTTTTACATTGGGGCTGTCTGTACCAGCAATGACCAGCTGGGCATCGGGGTGAGTCGTTAAAATCTTTTCAAACGCTTCCACCAGGATTTCCACTTTTTTATAGGTACCAAATTTGCCAAAGGCCATAATATTTGGCGCGCCGCCGGGCATGGTGTTGGGTTGGATATTGGTGGGTTCTTCAAACGAGCCGTGCGGCGCTAAGATGACATTTTGGGCCTGGTACTTACTTTCCAAAATATCAACATATTTGGGGATGGTCACAGCAACCATATCGGCAGCCAGCAGAAAACGGGTGACCATGTTGCCAAACAGGCGAATGAGGCCTTCAATAAGCGGGTTACTACCAAAACCGGCAGATTTGAGGTTAACCGTTT
>CAIVSQ010000020.1 GCA_903908605.1 uncultured Anaerolineae bacterium | reverse complement strand
CTGGCTGAGCGCTGCTCGCCTTTTGTCATCGCGAACCGCCGCTCTTGCTTTTCGGCGGTGTGGCGATCTCGCGATATGGGATCATCCGTCCATGCCGCGCGCGAAAATATTATTTTTTTCGTGTATTTTTTCGAGGAAAGTCACCTCGAAAAAATACACTTGCGGGGAAAACCGGGGTGCTGCGCGGCGGGCTCGATTTGGGTAATTGGAGTGCTTCTCAATTCATGCAACTCCTGCGGACGAAACCGTAGTAGCGGATTCATCCGCTATACACGAACCGCACGCTTCACCCCCTGGCTGAGCGCTGCTCGCCTTTTGTCATCGCGAACCGCCGCTCTTGCTTTTCGGCGGTGTGGCGATCTCGCGATATGGGATCATCCGTCCATGCCGCGCGCGAAAATATTATTTTTTTTGTGTATTTTTTCGAGGGTAGGCACCTCGAAAAAATACACTTGCGGGGAAAACCGGGGTGCTGCGCGGCGGGCTCGATTTGGGTAATTGGAGTGCTTTGCGCACATCCACCGGCGCGGTTAAAACCGCTTCTTAATTCATGCAAGTCCTGCGGACTAAATCGTAGTAGCGGATTCATCCGCTATACGTGAACCGCACGCTTCACCCCCTGGCTGAGCGCGAAAATATTTTTTCGGGGAAAACCGGGGTGCTGCGCGGCGGGCTCACTTGATGTAAATGGAGTGCTTTGCGCCAATCTACCGGCGCGGTTAAAACCGCTTCTCATTTCTTGCAAGTCCTGCGGACTAAACCACAACAGACGGATTCCCCCCCCCGCTTATGGCATGACGTATTCGACCAGCAACACGGGTTGCGAGATGGCGGCGGCTTCGCCGGCGAAGAGGTTGAGGGTGTCGGCGCCGTTATCGTTGTTGTCGGCGCTGGTAAAATGCAGGCGGAACTGGGTAAGACCTGTTTTATTGATGCTGGCAAGGGCCGCCGGGCTGAGGACGGCCTGATACCAACCGCCGGCCTGGGCGGTAAAGGTGCCGGCGTTCAACAGGCCTGGCAATGCCTGGAAATCTGCCAGCTCAAGCGCCTGGGAATTACCAAAATAGCCTTTGCGAATATCGGCCTTGAGCGGACCGTGTGTGCTGAAGGGATCGGTGCCGGTGATGCTGGCTTTCTTGACCCGCAGGGTGACTTTTACAACCGTGGCGGTGTCGGGCAGGGTGGAGGTGTCAAACGATAACAAGGATTGGTACTGCTTGTTGGCGACAGCATCCCCCACCAAAAGGTTGGCGATGGCGTTACGGCTGCCGCCAATGCTGCTGGTACGGGCCGACTCCAGCACCCAACCATCCAGCAGGGCGGAAGAATAGCTTTTTATAGTGCGGTTTAATGTGTAACTGGGAGCGCTGACAAAGCGTCCGTTGGTGGTGCCAATGCCGCCCAGGGGTTGATTGGCGCCATCACGAATGCTGTCATCATCCAGCACATCCAGGCGCAGGGTGCCGGTGCCCTTGCCGGTGCGGACGTTGACCAGCCGGGTGGCACCGCTGCCGCTCACCACGCCGACGCTCGCCCCTGTGATTCCGCTAACGGTCAGGCTGAAATCAGTGCCATCCACCCCACTGACCACATCCGAGAAGGTCACTTTGTAATTGACCGAACTCAAGTTGGTCGGGCTGGCGTTGAGACTCTGAATGGATAATACGGCCGGCACCCGTGTGGAAAAGGCACCCGGCGGGTTACCCGTCACGCGAGCGCTATTTTCATAATCGATCGGGATGGAATTGGCAATCGTTCCGGCGGGCACGCTGGAAATCTCCCAGGCCGGGAAATTAGGGATGGGGTAGATGGTGGTGCTGGTCACCCAGGCACCCACCGGGCGGTAGTTGGAAAGGGGCGGGCTGACAAAGCGCGGCTGCAGGGCGTTGATGCTGTTATCTGCACGCAACTGGGCTTCATTACAGGTGGGGTTTGCATCCATGCAGGCCTCACCGCCTTCTATCCCAAGCGGCATGCTGACATCCCCATTCCAGATCAGGTTGCCACGAATCTTCAGGTTATCATCCGTGCGGGCCGGGTCCGGAACGCCACTGGCGACCGGATTTGAATATGGGCCATAGATGGCGAAATGCTGCCATTGGCTCTGAAAACCGGCCGGGTTATAGATGACGTTGTTATAGATATAGACATTTTTGTTCGGAATGCGGATATTGTTGGAGCCATCATCGACCACCGTGGTGCCCCAACCACCGGCATTAAGATAATCCTGGCAGCGTGTGCGGCCCGGGTCACCCGGGTTGCCGTCACAGGAACGGCCGCCAAACACCACCTCGAGGACGTGACTGCGACTACCCACCCTGTACAGGGTGTTATAGGCCATCAAAATGTCGTAACCGCCATTGACCCCCAGGCCGGCCCCGGCAGTATCGTGGATGATGTTGTTGACGACCTTGATATCGTAGGCTTCGTATTGAATCCAGGGAGAGACCATAAACTGAAAGCCGGTCCCCTGCCCAGCCGTGAAACCACCTGTTCCACAATCATAGATGCTATTGGCTTCCACCCGTATATAAGCGGACCCACCCTTGACATAAGTGCACCAATCCCCGGCATCGTGGAGCTGATTGCTGAGGATGTGACCATATTGAACCGCCACAAAGTCAATGGCATTGTCCCATGCGCCCGACACATCACTCTTTTCGATATATATATATTTTGATTGGTTAACTTTGATGGTCTCCTGGGCCTGTTGAGTGCCTCCCGAAAGGATCAGGTTGCGCAATAGAATGTGGTCACACAGCTCACAGTGGAAGACATCCCCACCCAGGGCAATTTTCAGGTTGTCAAAATAGACGTAGTGCACGTTGTACATATTGACAGTATCGGTCAACAGTACTTGCTGGCGGGTGGTGCCGTTACCGCGGATCAGGATCGGGGCGGTATAGGTGCCGTATTTATTTTCCCAGTAATTCGGGATCATGGCGGTTGTATAGGTGCCGGGCTGCAAATTGATTCTTACAGCATGGGTGAGTGGGTTTGTGTTGGGGATGCTCTGCCAGGCGCGGGCAAGTGTCCGGAAGGGCGAAGCAGCAGTGCCCGTATTATGACTATCATCACCACTGGTCGGGTCAACCCAAATATCGGTATAGACCGGGCTGCCTGTATTGTAATAACCGCTGGTTAATACGCGGGAAAGATCGCCATCGGCTTGCTGGGCACCGCTGGCAGAAACAGCCTGAACGGCCCCCAACGAATTTAATAATAAAAATAATATCAAAATAATGCGTATTATGAATGATCGGCTCGGCATATCCACTCCCTGGGTCATCTTTGACATCCCACAGAAACCCATCGGGAGTTCCTGCAGGTTTGCATGAAATTCAACCAAAGTATATCAAAATTGGTTTATCACGATGGCAAACTTGCAGAACTGATAAACAGTTAAATGAAGAACGTCCGCGCTTAATAAAAAGCACTCCCATCATCCACCAGGTCAGCGGGCAGGGGGGCGAGGCTTTTGAGGGCGTTGACGATCAGCATGATGCCAAAGAGCCCGTAGGGAAGATAGAGGATTGAAAAAATCAAAATCAAGAACGAGTGATTAATTATGGGGGAAATCACCCCCATCAGCAGCAGGGAATAAAAAAGACCGATCAGCAGCATAAAGAACAGGTAAACCGGGTTGCGGGTGCGAAAACGACCACGCATGGTTTGACGCACGATGACACCCATCAAGTGGCCGCGTTCAAATTCACAATCGAGCAAATCGGTGCCAAAACGCCCATGCCGAAACCGGTAACCGGGCCAGCCGGGAATCATGAAGCCGGGCCGATCGGTGCGGCACCAGCCGGGCAGTTCCATCAACGTCCGGACCGGTTTTTGCTCATCTTCATATTGGTCATCGTCTTCGGTTTCATCATCATCATCATCGAAGTCGATATCTTCTTCCAAATCCTGCTCCAAGGCTGCAAAAAACAGATCGTCCTCCGGCGAGCTAAAATTCAACGCGCCCTGATCGGCCAGCTGGTACTGCTGGGTCTCCAGGCGCACCAGCGCATTGGCCAGGTTGGTGCGCGCGTCGTAAAAACGCGGGTTGAGCCAAATGGCGTGCAAGTAACAATCGACCGACAGGCCGGTTTCGCCCAACTCTTCCAGCACCATGCCCAGGCGGTTGTGCGCGGGGCCAATTTCGGGCAGCAGCTGACGGGCGCGCTCGAGCTCCTGCATGGCGGCCTGCATGTCACCTTCAAAAGCGTATTCCAAGACCTGATCCAGCCGTTCCCAGGCTTCTGATTCGATGAATTCCTGCTGCAAATCCATTTCCAGGTTGCGTAAATTGGTCCAGGCAGGTTCATGGTCCGGGTCAATGCGCACAGCAGCGCTAAAATCGGCCAGGGCTTCTGGCAGGCACTCCAGCTGGTCATAGATCTCCCCGCGCATGGTTAACACCTGGGCATCCAGCGGGCGAAGCTGTAATATACGGTTGGCAGTCTCGAGAGCCACCGGCAGGTTGCCCGCTTGCATTTGTAGTTCAGCCTCGCGGGCCAGGCGCGCGCCAGAAAGTTCGGGGAGATGGCCCAGCCGTTCATGCAGGATGTCTGCGATCACGTCAAAGGCTTCTGGCTGCCAATCCTGGTCGGAACCATCCTGCCAGATTTCAAGCAGATCATCCGTTTCGCGATTAGCCAGGCTTTCATGCATTTTTTGGCGTAACGATTCTTTCATTAGCAGACCCTCTCATTCTACAGCAACCAGCATAACGGGGAATATTTACACAACGGTTGATTTAATTATACAACCGCCGCTTCCCAATGCTGAGCACATCTTTGCCTTTTGTCATCAGAATCTGGTTCAGAAACCAAAAGTCCGGTTGCGCGAGAACAACGAAGAGACAGGTTCTGTCGATTGCCCCGGCCAGGGCGATGATCATTTTCATCAACCACCAATATCCTCTGAATGGTACTAATTTTGTATTAATCTGCATTTTTTTTCGTACCAAGTTGTATAATGAATTTACCGAAAAATCAACTCACAAATATCAAATTGTGCGATCCATTGGGGTACCCGTTGGACAGGGTACCTTACGTCGCAATTTGGCAAATTATTCGGGCACACCCACACAAAGGAGGTGGCAGCACTCGTATTGAGGCTTATTTATTTCTTGTGAGCACTTAGTTCACTTCTCGTTAGAAAGTAACATCAACCTACTATTAGCATTTTCAAGGAGAATGTGTCATGAACTCGATTAAATTCCGTTGGTGGCAGGTTATTGCCATTTTATTGGTTGCAGTAATGGTGTTCAGCGCCTTCAAAACTGTACCAGCCGTAGCCCGCCCTGTCCGTGATGGAGAAGCCGAAGGCGCTGTTGCCTTCGCGGTTTCTCCCAGCCTGCGCAGCATTTCACCGCGTGTAATCGATGCGCGCGTCTTTGATGCGCTTTCCAGCGATCCATTTGGCATCGTCAAAGAACACCCCTACAACCTGCAGATCCCCAGCAGGCGCAATGCCAAGGGCAGCATCAACGTACCACCCGGCCCGCGGGATATTACCCCGCTCAGCATTCAGCCCGGTAAGAAGATTTTCGATATCCCCATGCCGAATGTGGACTTATCCATGAACGGCCTGAACCAGGGTTCCAACCGCACCTTGATGAATTACGGTGTGTACCCTCCTGATACCAATGGCGCAATCAGCAGCGATTTCTACATCCAAACTGTTAACGGCACGATGGCCATCTGGGATCTGCGCCAGGCCTCCATGGCTGGCAACCCAGGCAAAGTGGTCTACGGCCCGGCCACGGTCAACAGCCTGTGGAGTAACGCGAGCGGGGTCTGCAACACGACCAACGATGGTGACCCGATTGCAATTTGGGATAACGCCGCCAAACGCTTCCTGGTGACGCAGTTTGCCCTGCCCAAATACCCGGTTGGCCCGTTTTACGAATGTATTGCCATCTCAAAAACCTCCAACCCGATGGACGGCTTTTACCTGTACACCTTCAAGACCCACGGCAATATGATGGATGATTACCCAAAATTTGGTGTCTGGCAGGACGGCTATTACCTGTCTGTCAACCAGTTTGATGCGAACGCAGGCTTCGCCTGGGCAGGCGCTGGTGTGGCTGTTTTTGAACGCGCCAAGATGCTGGTCGGCAACCCTGCCGCGCGCATTATCTATATTGACACCTCAGCAAAGTGCCAAATTGGCACTGAGCCGGTATGTTCGCTGGGTGGCATGCTGCCCTCAGACGTGGAAGGCCCAATGCCCCCGGCTGGCACCCCCAACTACTTCATGCAGTTTGATGATGATGCCTGGGGTTATTCTGGCGACCAGCTGCAGATTTGGGAATTCAAAACCAACTGGGTTACCGGTACCGCCACCTTCACCAAGAAGCAGTCCCTGCCTGTGACTGCCTTTGATTCGGAAGTCTGCACCGGCTATGCACGCGACTGCCTTTCCCAGCCTGATACCGCCCGGGGTCTGGATGCGATTGCGGACCGCCTGATGTACCGGCTGGTCTACCGCCGCTTCGGCACATACTCCGCCATGGTAGCCAACCACACCGTCAAAATTGGAACGGCCGACCCCAAGGGCCAGGCTGGCATCCGCTGGTATGAACTGCGCGCACCCTTCACCACCAACAGCTGGTCCGTTTACCAACAGGGCACCCTGGCACCCGATGCAAGCAACCGCTGGATGGGCTCGATCGCCATCGACAGGCTCGGCAACATCGCCATTGGTTACAGCATCTCCGATGCCACCATCTATCCAAACATGGCTTACTCCGGACGCAAACCATCCGACCCGCTCGGTACCCTGCCACAAACCGAGACCTACCTGGTCAGCACCGACTCTGCCGCTGGTTCACAGACCGGCGATGGCAGCCGTTGGGGTGACTACAGCACACTGGATGTCGCGCCGGACGGTTGTTACTTCTGGTTCACCAGCGAATACTATCGCGGCACCACACCGGTCGAATGGTACACCATGATCGGCGCTTTCAAGTTTGACGCCTGCAGCGACGCACCAACCGTCCCGACCACCATTGGTCCAGTTGGCACCACCACCAAACTGCCAACCTTTAGTTGGAACAGCAAGGTCGGCGCCACCAGCTACACCCTCAAGGTGGTGAACAAGGCAACCGGTGCCGTCCGCATTGCAGATAAGCCACTTTCCGGGTTGTACTGCTCGGCCGCCACAGGCATCTGCAAGTTCACCCCCACCAGTGCTTTTACCGCGGGCACCTACCAATTCTCCATTGCCGCAGTCAACTGGTCCGGCGCGACCAGTGGTTACCCGGCCCAGTCCACCTGGAAAACCTTTATCGTACCCTAGTCAGACCTGATTATCGGTAGTTAGCAAAGGGTCGCGTGCCGATTGGCATGCGACCCTTTATTTATTTTTTCCCGAAAGTAAATTATGCCTTAGCCAGCAGTCAACGTGCGCAGCAGGATATGGCGGTCGACCAGGCCAAGCGGGTGCTCATTTTCATCGACCACCACCAACCATTTTCGTTTGGGCGACATCATCATTTTTATAGCCTCCACCAGCGGGGTTTGCGGGGGGGCAATCAACACCCCGGGAGACATGAGCGCTTCGGCGGTCACATCCACGGCTGGGGCACTGCCAAGGCGCAGCAAGGCAGCCAGGACACCCGCCCGTTGGGCCGGCTGAATGCGCGCGACCACGTCAGAATCGCTGATCAGACCCACTGCGCGACCGTTGTGGTCCAACACGATGACACGATGCGAGCCACTCTCGATCAATTTATCGACGATTGCGGTCAGGTCGTCGTCGTACTGAACGACCGGGATGACCGGTGACATGATATCGCGCAGGCTGGTGGCTGCACCGGGCGGGGTGGTGACCTGGGCGGCATGCTTTTCTGTCACCAGGCGCAGAATGTCGATCCGTGATAGCACGCCCACCAGCCGGCCATTTTCATCGAGCACGGGCAGGCGTTTGATGCCGCCCCTTGCCATGCGCGCAGCTGCCACCCCGAGCGAATCACTGGCCCGGACAGTGATGGCTGGCCTGGACATAACCTGCGCCACGGTGAGCGGAGATTGGCGCAGACGTGCCATTTCTTCATCCAGGAAGTGCTTATCCAGTCGTTCGGCCACCGAGAGGCGCTGTTGAATGCCGGCGCGTTCCAACAAGTCCTCATCGGTCAGCATGCCAACCACCTGGTCGTCATCGCCAACGACAGGCATGGCTTTAATCAGCGTGGCAAGCATTTTTTGCCAGGCATCAGCCACAGACATGCCCGGCGTGAGGGTCTCCACATGCGTGGTCATCACCTCGCCGACATGACGGTCAGCCGGCAGCGGGTTGAGGTAGCGGTGGGTGTAGCGGATGACCTGCACGTCCTGCACGGTCACCAAACCTTCGCTGACCATCGGCGAAACCAAATCGATGGCATGCGCAATTTTTTCGGGTGTATCCACCACCTGGATGCAAAGTGGCAGTTCCGCCGATAGGTCGACAATCGAGGCAGTGTGGATCAGGGAATGAGCGCCAAAGCCGGCCACACCGCGTATGACGGTTGCACCGGCCAACCCTTCACTGCGCAGTAATTCGAGGATGGCGATATACAATAGTTTACCGCGCCAACGATCACTCTCGCCGACATAGACAGAAAGCAGTTGTGCAGCCTGGTTTAGTTTTGGAGTCATGCGACCACCTTCCTTTATATTAAACGCCCGAGCAGGATGCCCGCCGTGACAGCGGTTAACCCCAGGATGCTGCTTCCAAACAAGTTAACCAGCCCGGGCCAGACCTGGCCAGTCAGGATCAGGTTGGCACTCTCATAAGTATAGGTTGAAAAGGTCGTGTATGCGCCCAGGAAGCCGACCGCAATCAACAAACGCCAACGTGCGTCAACAATCAGCCGGTCGCTGATCAGGGTTAAGAAAAAACCCAACACCAGGCTGCCGGTAAGGTTGATAATCAGGGTACCATAGGGGAAATTCGTGCCGAACTTCTGCGCGGCCCAGCCTGCCAGCAAAAAGCGGGCGTTGGCACCCAGGATGGCACCCAGTGAAATAATCAGATATTTATCCATGCATGAATCAGTTCCTTTACAAGATTACCGGATGACCGTGGTCACAAGTGCGGGCATTATAGCCGATTTTCTACTCCCAACCGAGCCTGTGGCAGGCTCACCAGGTCGCAATTGTTCGATTTAAAAATTTCGGTAGCCGAGATTTAATTTCCGGAATCCATTTTATTTCATCAGGTTGTATAATATGCCATCAGAAATTCTTGTGAGAAGTTTCGGATCGATAAGACCGGGTAATAGCTCAACAAGCATCATCCGGGGGTAGATCGAACATTTTTTTCGTCAGGCCGAGGAGGTAATAGCCCGCATACAACCATTGGTTTTCTCGTGATCGCAAGGTTCCCTTCCAACCATTCTAGAATATTCACCTACAAAAGCAATTTCAAGGAGAATGTATCATGAGCTCGATTAAATTCCGTTGGTGGCAGGCTATTGCCATTTTATTGGTTGCAGTGATGGTGTTCAGCGCCTTCAAAACCGTACCGGCGGTGGCCCGCCCGGTGCGTGACGGCGAAGCCGAAAGCGCAGTTGCCTACTCAGTTTCACCCAGCCTGCGCAGCATTTCACCGCGTGTGATTGATGCGCGCGCCTTTGATACCCTTTCCAGCGATCCATTTGGCATCGTCAAGGAACATCCCCACAATCTGCAGATCCCCAGCAGGCGCAACGCCAAGGGCAGCCTGATTGCGCCACCCGGGCCGAAGGATATTTCCCCACTCACCATTCAGCCTGGCAAGAAGATTTACGAAATCCCCATGCCAAGTGTGGACCTGGCGATGAACGGTCTGAACCAGGGCGCCAACCGCACCTTGATGAACTACGGCGTGTACCCTCCCGATACCAATGGCGCGGTCAGCAGCGATTTTTATATCCAGACTGTTAACGGCACAATGGCCATCTGGGATCTGCGCCAGGCCTCCATGGCGGGCAACGCCGGCAAAGTGGTCTACGGCCCTGCCATGATCAACAGCCTGTGGACCGGCGCTGGTGGCGTCTGCGAAGCCACCAACGATGGTGACCCGGTTGCGATTTGGGATAACGCCGCCAAGCGCTTCCTGGTAACGCAGTTCGCCCTGCCCTATTACCCGGCTGGCCCGTTCTACGAATGTATCGCCGTCTCCAGGACATCCAACCCGATGGACGGTTTTTACCTGTACACCTTCAAGACCCACAACACCCTGATGGATGATTACCCCAAATTTGGTGTCTGGCAGGACGGCTATTACATGTCCGTCAACCAGTTTGATTCAGCCACAGGCTTCACCTGGGCTGGGGTTGGTGCGGCGGTCTTTGAACGCGCCAAGATGCTGGTCGGCAACCCTGCCGCGCGCATCATCTACATCAACACCTCTGCCAAATGCGTAGGCGGCTCCGAACCCGAATGCGTGCTGGGTGGCATGCTGCCCTCAGACGTGGAAGGCGCGATGCCCCCGGCTGGCACCCCCAACTACTTCATGCAGTTTGATGATGATGCCTGGGGCTATTCGGCTGACCAATTACAGGTTTGGGAATTCAAAACCAACTGGGTTGCCGGTACTGCCACCTTCACCAAGAAGCAGTCGCTGCCTGTGGCTGCCTTTGATTCGGAAGTCTGCACCGGCTACGCCCGCGACTGCCTTTCCCAGCCCGATACTGCCCAGGGCCTGGATGCGATTGCGGACCGCCTGATGTACCGGCTGGTCTACCGCCGCTTCGGCTCTTACTCTGCCATGGTCGTCAACCATACCGTCAAAATTGGCACCGCCAGCCCCAAGGGCCAGGCTGGCATTCGCTGGTACGAACTGCGCGCGCCATTCACCACCAACAGCTGGTCCGTATACCAGCAGGGCACCCTGGCACCCGATGCAAGCAACCGCTGGATGGGCTCGATCGCCATCGACAGGCTCGGCAACATTGCCATTGGGTACAGCATCTCCGATGCCAGCATCTACCCGAACATGGCTTACTCCGGCCGTAAACCGGCCGACCCGCTCGGTACCCTGCCACAAACCGAGACCTACCTGGTCAGCACAGTCTCTGCCGCTGGTTCACAGACCGGCACTGCCGGGCGCTGGGGCGATTACAGCAGCCTGGATGTGGCACCGGATGGTTGTTACTTCTGGTTCACCAGCGAATACTATCGCGGCACCACGCCAGCCGAATGGTACACCATGATCGGCGCTTTCAAGTTTGACACCTGCAGCGACGCACCTGGCTTCGCGACCACCATTGGGCCGGTAGGCTCCACCACCCGGCTGCCAACGTTTAGTTGGAACAGCAAGGTCGGCGCCACTAGCTACACCCTCAAGGTTGTCAATAAAGTCACCGGTGCCGTCCGCATTGCAGATAAGGCCCTTTCTGGGCTGTACTGCTCGGCCGCCACAGGCATCTGCAAGTTCACCCCCACCAGCGCCTTTGCCGCGGGCACCTACCAGTTCTCGATCGCGGCGGTCAACTGGACCGGCTCAAGCAGTGGCTACCCGACCCAGTCCACCTGGAAAACCTTTATCGTACCCTAAGTGTTCCTGAAATTCCTTCTTCACCGGGTCGGGGGGGGGGGGGGGGGGGG
>CAIVSQ010000019.1 GCA_903908605.1 uncultured Anaerolineae bacterium | reverse complement strand
CGGACGGGCATCTCGGCGGTCCTTTACATCACCAGGAATACCCCACAAACGATTTCGATCACCAGGCTGATGATATTCGATCGTTCGTAGGATTTATCATAAACAATGGAAAAAGCACGCGCAGCGGCGATGGTCAGGTAGCCAATGCCCAGCATCAGGTAGGCCGGCGTTCCCAACCAGAATGGTACCAGGCCGAGCGCTATGAACAAACCACCAAATATCGCCCGCAGTTCTGAGATTCCACGCACACCAGGTGCGCTTAATCCGGTGAAAGCATAGGCAGACTCAGGCTTGATAAAGACCAGCAAACCAGTTGCGGTTGTGGCCAGAGCTGAGATGATCTTCATGATCAATATTAAATTCATCTTATTCGCTTCCTTTGTGCTGAGTAAGTTCAAATTCCTGGTTGATCTGGTCCAGTAGCGAGAAAACCTCCTCGTTCTCCGGGATATCAGACATCGAGTGCCCATAATGCACAAAACGCGCCGTGCCCGCCCGGTCCACAATCACCTGCGCAGGCATTCGGCCAAGTTTAAACAAGTTGACCTCCTGCCCATACAGCTTGAGCACACTGGCTTTCGGGTCCGGCAAACCGGTAAAAGGTAGATCAAACTGCTTCCAATACTTGCTGAAGGCAGGTGCATCCTCGGGCCCAATCACAATGATGGTGGTCTGGCGATCAATAAACTGCTGATAGTCAAGGCGCAACTGCGCCATGTGCCTCTGGCAGAATGGTCATATAAAACCGCGATTGAAAACAAGCAGCACGTTGGTGCTGCCACGAAAATCTGACAGGCGCACTTTACGATCATCAAAATCAGTCAGGGAAAAATCAGGAGCAGTGGTGTTGAGTACAACCCTGGGCATTATATAAATTCCTTATGAGCGAAACAAGTAATAACAAAAATAGTTTACTAAAACAGACAGGGATAGAACTATTTTACATCCGGCAGGAACGCCAGGACAGCTTCCATAAAAGCATCCGGCTGTTCCTCATGGGGCACATGCCCTGCCGCAGGAATGACGACCAGGCGCGCACCGGGCAGCGCTCCACCCAAACGCACACTTTCCTCAGTTGGAACAATGCGATCGTCATCGCCGGTGATTACCAGGATGGGCAGTTTAAACTGGTCCAGCCGGGCCACCAGGTTGGAAGAGCGGCTGGCAAGCGTCATTTCCCACAGAGCGCGATCCCAATTTTCCACCTGTAAAGGCTTTTGATAGAGTGCTTGCTGCTCTGCCGAAAGCTGGGTGGGATCATGCCAGGCCGAGCGTAAAAATTCCTCGCCGCTCGATTGGAGCTGGCGGGCAAAGAGAGGGCCAAGGTGACGTAATTGCGGGGTGTTAAATAAGGGTCGAATCCAGGCCGGCGCACCTCCGCCATTATAAACAGCCGGGTCGACCAGCACCAGGGCACTGACCCGCTCAGGAAATTTAAGCGCAGTTTCCATCGCCAATGTGCCCCCAGCGGAATTACCCACCAGGATAGCGCGCTTGACCCCGTAATGATCGAGTATGGCCACCACCAGGTTCATCTGTGCATCCGGGCTGTAGGGGTTCTCACCCTGCCAGGACATCGGCCGTTCGGTCAGACCAAACGCAGGCCGGTCAAAAGCGATGACCGTGCCCACTTCACCCAGGCGATCCATGACCTTGTTCCAGGAATATAAACTTGCGCCAAAACCATGCATCAAGACAAAAACCGGCTCACCCTGCCCGCGCGTCTTGATATGCACATCCAGGTTATTCAAGCGGATAAACTGGCTGTCGGCATCGGCCAACTCCTTGGCAGGCCGCAATCCGCTCAAGGGCGGCACGGGGACCAACAATGGGCCAACCAGCAGGGCCACAAGCAATATAGCGAGCACGATCAACGTAATCTTTTTCTTCATATCAAAAACTCCTTGCGCCCTGGCAAATCGCGTAACGGGACACGAACGTAACGTATTGCAGATTAAAGCATACGCTGCCTGCTTGCTCAGCCAGGCTTTATTTCCAAAACGGTATAGGCCCGCCCCTGCATGCGTGATGCCAGCGCAAACAGCTTCTTCATCAAACCATACTTCTTATCCAGGAGCATATCCACCACCCGGTTAACTTCTTCCCCGGTGATTTCACGCGCCTGGGCAGCCTGCCATTCACCCAACAAAGCCCCATCCGCCTTACAGGGCGCGATATTGACTGACCCGTTGTTGCGAACACGCTTTACCTTGCCGGAATTATCCACTGTACGCACAAAAATCGTATCGCCCTTATGCACAAACCAGACCGGGGTACGCATGCCAACCCCGTTCTTGCGGAAGGTCTCAAGATTAATGTATTGTTGTTTTTCAATTTTTTCGAACATAATCCTATCTCCTCAATGATGGCTATTTTACATTTTAGAACAATCCTATTGTACAGCATTTGTCTAGTTTTTGTATATATAGAATCAAGATTTCTTATGGAATTATAACAACTCGCAAAGAGATGCCTTCATAATTTCGTTGCCAATAACAATATTGTAACTTTTATATGACAGCAGCATCTAATAAGCATATCAACCTACACAGGAGAAACAACCCATGGATATGATAATTGACTTCCCGGGCGGATCACGCGTGGACGCCCATTTTGGTCCCTTCACCGTCGCAACCGACCAGCCGCCTTCCGGCAGCGCGCCGACCCCCTTTGCTCTCTTTCTATCCTCGATTGGTACTTGCGCCGGGATTTATGTGCTTGGTTTTTGCCAGCAGCGCGGCCTGCCAAGTGATGGCATTCGCATCATCGAACACGTTCACAGCGGGCAAAATGGCATGGTAGAAAAAATCGACCTTGAAATTCAGGTCCCGGAGAGTTTCCCCGAAAAATACCGGCCATCCCTGATACGTTCGGCCGAATTATGCGCCGTAAAAAAACACCTCGAGAACCCCCCTACTTTCGAAGTATCAACCACAGTCATCTAATTCCTGACGAATACTGACCCCCGCCTTCTTTTATTGGCGGGGTGTTTTTTGCATGGGGCTGACGTACGGGGGTAAAATCCAACCAGCAACAATACTACAATGCGATCAAAGGAAAATATACATGAATCCACTTGCAGTCATCATCATTACCCTGGCCCTGGTTTTCTACTCAATCGGCGTCTGGAGCGAGCGCTTTGCTGGCCGCCTTAAGCCATGGCACCTTGCTTTTTTTATCCTGGGCCTTGTGTGCGACACCTGGGGAACAACCCTGATGATTGAATACGTCGGTGGGATCACCTTCGAAATCCACCAGGTCACCGGCGTGATCGCCATCGTGCTCATGCTGGTACACGCACTGTGGGCGTTGATCGTCCTGGTCAAAAAAGATGAAACTGCCATTCGTAATTTCCACAAGTTCAGCCTGGCTGTCTGGGTCATCTGGTTGATCCCCTACTTCAGCCCAATGTTTTTACAAATGGCGAAATAGACCTGCATGAATCTTACCAGCGAACAAAGGCCCAACAACCAAAAATTGGCTATCACGGCCGCCTATTATCTCACCTTCATTACACTGGGGTTGACCATCGGCGCTGCCGGCCCGGTTCTGCCGATTTTGGCACATAACACAGGCACAACCCTGGATGGCATCAGCATCATCTTCGTTACCAACTCACTTGGCTACATGGCCGGAACCTGGTTGACAGGGCGCCTGTTTGATTATTTCAGCGGCCATACACTGCTGGCGGTTGCGCTGGTGGTGGTCAGCGCCATGCTTTTCATCCTGCCAATCGCCCCACAGTTGTGGCTGTTGGCCTTGGTAATGGCTGTAATTGGCATTTTCCAGGGCACCCTGGATGTTAGCTCCAATACATCACTGATCTGGCTGCACGGGGCCAAGGTCGGTCCCTTTCTAAATGGGCTGCACTTTTTCTTTGGGGTGGGCGCTCTGATCGCACCGATCGTCGTAGCTCAATTCACCGGGCAGGGCGGGGATATTCGCTGGGTATACTGGCTCTTCGCGCTTGTCAACCTGCCCATCGCGCTGTGGATCTGGTTCTTACCTGCCCCACGCGCACCAGAGCACAGCAACCCAGGTGAGACACCCCGGGGGCCGATACCGCTGCCCATCATGGCTCTGTTGATGACATTTTTCTTCCTGTACGTCGGTTTGGAAGGCGGGTACGGCAGCTGGATTTTCACGTATGCCACCACCCTCCATCTGGCAGATGCCACCCAGGCAGCCTACTTAACGTCCACCTATTGGGGCGCATTTACCCTTTTCCGCCTGGCTGGCGTGTGGATCTCTACACGATTGTCGCCAGGGAAAAATTTGATCGTCAATTTTTGCGGCGCAGGGGTTGGCCTGGCACTGATACTGCTGGCGCCTGCCTCACAAACAGCACTATGGATTGGAACGATTGTGGTGGGAGCCAGTATAGCCTCGACCTTCCCCACCATGCTGACCCTGGCAGATCAGCGTCTGCGTCTGACCGGTGCGCTCACCAGTTGGTGTTATTTTGGTGCTGGCATCGGGCACATGCTGCTGCCCTGGTTGATCGGACAAATTTTTGTGCCGCTCGGCGCGCGTTCCATGATGGTTTTCATCATGATCGACCTGCTCTTAAATGCCCTCATCCTGGCACTGCTACTTGCCAGAACGCGTGGCAAGCTCGCTAATAACGCGAGCCCGGCCGCCAACTAGGCGGGGTAGTGCTCTTTCAGCTTACTTCTGCCCAAAAGCCAACCCGAAAAGAGGCTGAAGAGCGCGACGACACCCAGGATGATGCCCGAAGCCAGCCACGACCGGCCTTCGAATATGCGTTCCTGTATGATGCCCCATAGTGTCAGCAGCCATAGCAGCGCCACAACCACGCTGAAAACTTGCAGCACAACCAGGCTCCAGCGCCGACGGTTCAACAGCAACAGGGGCGCAGCCAGGCACAAGAGCATCGGTAACAGGCTGTTACTGCGCAAAAAATGCGCACCAGCCAGCAGGGCGGATAAAATAAAAGGGAATACGGTTAGGAACATGGGAATACCTTTCGCAGAGAGATGGATGCATTATGCCCCCTTCCATCTCTCTGCGCTGTAATTTATGTCACACTTGACCCATTCAGGGCTTTACGTGGATGGCGCTGTCCTTGCCAATTGCGGTAGTTCGCCATTTGCGCTTGTCGCGTGCCAGCAAATCATCCGCCGAACGTGGTCCCCAGGTGCCAGGCTTGTAGATCACCAGCTCGGGTGATTCGGGCTTTTCCCAGGCCAACAGAACCGGGTCGATCAATTTCCAGGCTGCCTCGATGGCGTCTGAGCGGGTAAAGAGCGAAGCATCGCCTGCCAAGGCTTCAAGCAGCAGGCGTTCATACGCATCCGGCAGCAGCGCGCCCTGGAATGACGAGTTATACAGGAAGTCCATATCCACCGAGCGCATTTCCTGGTTCGAGTCTGGCACCTTGGCCTCAAAGCGCAGGTGAATGCCTTCATCGGGCTGGATCGAGAGCGAAAGAATATTGGGCGTAAAATCCGCGTCGGAAGGCATGTGAAACATCAGGTGCGGAGGGCGCTGAAACTCGATGATGATCTCGGAGACTTTTCGCTTGAGGGCCTTGCCTGAGCGCAGGTAAAAAGGCACACCCTTCCAGCGCCAGTTATCGATATACAACTTAAAGGCTGCAAAGGTGGGCGTCTGCGAACCAGGGCCAACACCCACGGCATTGCTGTAACCACTGTACTGCCCGCGGACAGTATCCTCCATCGAAAGTGGACGGATGCTATCCAACACTTTCACCTTTTCATTACGGATCGAATCCGCGTTAAACGAGGAGGGCGGTTCCATTGCCACCAGAGCCAACAACTGCAGGATGTGGTTCTGGAACATATCGCGCACCACCCCGGCCCCATCATAAAAACCTGCCCGGTGACCGACATCCAGATCCTCGGCCACGGTGATCTGGATATTATCCACATAGCGCCGGTTCCAGACTGGCTCAAAAATGGTGTTGGCAAAGCGAAAGAACAAAACGTTCTGCGAGGTTTCCTTCCCCAGGTAATGGTCGATACGGTAGATCTGGTCCTCATTAAAAACAGTGTGCAAGGCGTGGTTCAACTCACGGGCCGAACCAAGGTCCACCCCGAACGGCTTCTCAATAATGATACGGCGCCAACCCTGGTCATCCTCGCTCGCCATGCCTGCCGCACCCAGGTAACCCGCCACCGGGGCATAATATTCAGGCGCAGTGGCCAGGTAATACAAACGATTGGCACGGCCAGCTTCCACCTCCTGCAGAAAGGTGTTCAAAGACGGGAAATCCTCGCCATGTTCCAGGTTCCCGCAGAAGTAGAAGACCCGCCCGGCGAATTTATCCCAAATGGCCTGATCAAATGTCTCCGGTGTAACCCGCGCAGCCGCCTCACGCAGGTACTCCCGAAAGGTCTCGGTGGTATATGGCCGGCGCGCAAAACCGATGATGCTGGCGCTTTCGCTCAGGCGGCCCTTTTTAAAATTGTTATACAAAGCAGGAATCAGCTTGCGCCATGTAAGATCACCGGAAGCGCCGAAGATAACAATCGAGCTTTTTTCGTTCGTTGTGTCGGCACTTCCATTTTGGTTGTTCGTTGTCATATTTATCTCCCAGTAAATTAGTGCAACAAAAGAATTAACGTTGAATTTCAACACCGGCCATGCTATCAGGCAGCTGCGCCGCAGCGGCTTGATCCACAAGCCACCACAAGCAACCATCCGTTGGCCGGATGCGCTGGGCAGGTAAACGCACAAGTTCACGCGGGCCAGCCAGGGTGGCCAGCAACGCGTTGGATTTTTCTGCCCCGGTGGCCAGGAAAACGACTTCACGGGCAGAATTAAAGACATCGGCAGACAGGCTGACCCGGTTGGCCGGTCGGTCCTGGTATTGGGCCGTGACGGGCAGCGTCGCCAGGCCGCTCGTCAGTTCGGAGCCAGGGAAGAGCGAGGCGGTATGGCCATCCGCACCCAACCCCAACAGCACCAGATCAAAGCGCGGCCAGGGCTGACCATTGCCAAACTCAGCCAGCACACGCGCGTAATCCTGTGCGGCTGCATGGGAGCCTAGCTCCCCCTTTACCCGGTGAATATTGGTTTGCGGCACGCCCACGGGTGCCAGCCAGGCCTGGTTGGCCTGCTGGTAGCAGCTTTCGGCATCCTGGGGAGAGACACAGCGTTCATCACCCCAGAAGAAATGAATATTGGCCCACGGCAAACTTTCCCGGTATGGGGATTGTGCCAGCAATCGGTAAAGCGACATGGGCGTGCCGCCACCCGAAAGTGAAACCAGGCACTTCTCTGCGCGACCCAACGCCTCGCGCGTGGCACGGTCAAACAACCCAACGGCAAAACCTGCCAGCGCTTGGTTATCTGGAAATACTTTCACAATTATCTGTACTGACATGAACAGTTCACTTTCTAGGAATAATTTCGTAGCCTGGGGGATAGCCAGCGCGGGCAAAAGTCTTATTTTGGGTATTATAATCAATCCAGTAAGATAAAACACGATGAAACCAGATTCGACACTCACCCCGGAAGAAACAAAGAAGCGCAATTTCAGGTATGTGCAGATTGATGCAATCGGCGTCAGCATCCCCAACGTCGCCGCGCCCTTCCTGCCTGTCTTCCTGACGCGCATGGG
>CAIVSQ010000018.1 GCA_903908605.1 uncultured Anaerolineae bacterium | reverse complement strand
CCTCTTCTCCCCCAATATACCATACAAGTTTAAGCGGACGCGAGCGGAAGCGACCAAAATCACTTCCGCTCAAATTTGCGGATTTTCTCGGGGGCAAAACCGCCTGAAACAACAATTTTTACACCCTGGCAGTACTCCCGAGCCGCGTCTTTCCATTTCCCTGGCAGATCCCAGTGTTCCCAGGCAGAATCCAGTCCCTGGCGCACATTGAATACGAGCCTTGGGTTAACGCCCAGGTCCAGGGCCGGATCCCCGATTGGTGTCACCGATTCGTCGCGCAGGCTACCGCCGGTATCCAGTCGCACTCCAAAAAGTTTATACTTGGCTGCTTCGGCTTCATCCCCTGCTTCCATTAAACGGCGATACTCGGCAAACATGGCATCCAGCACCCGTTGTGAATCGAGGACTGAATTGTTATTGAAGTCAACCAGGGCTATACGGGGAATATTGACGGGTAAAACCCGTGAGAAAGCCATCATCACTTCGGCTGTATCGCCCAGGAAGCTGGCGATCGCGGCGTGGGCTACTGTTCCCCCGCCAGCGCCTCCCCACCAATCGCCCTGCGCATCGGTCGAAATGTAGGGTCCCAGGGTGCTGGCGTGTTCAGAGTTAAAGCGTTGCAGCGCGATATTGTAGGCATACCCATCGGCCGCCTGAACTTCGTGCAGATCGAAGCGCGCGGGGAAAAATAGCACCGGTTTTCCGCGGGCTGCGATAAAAGTTTCGTATACATTGGTGGCGATGCGGCTTGAACGCGTCAGGATGCCCAGGGTCGGAGTCTCCAGCAGCGCGAAATCTCGGTAGCGCCCGCGAACGCGTATAACAGGTTGCACCCGCAGTGGGTCCCCGTCTGAATTGACTACGTCACCATCCTGTATGGCCCATACTTGCAGTTTATCGGCTGTTTCGATAAAACGGTTGCCATCGTAGTAGCCTGTGCAGTGCTTGAGCATTGCCAGCGCTTTATCCACCCCTACCACAATACTGGTTCCAATCCGCCGGGTGAACCACTGCATTTCAACTTCCAGGTCGCCGACCGCTATATCTTGGGGGGATATTGTGGAGGGTAAATTGTGATTTTTACCTGCATAGTGGTAGTCTTCGGCTGCCAGGGCCACCAGCATCCGGTTGATATTGGCGAAATATTTATCAGAATACCAGCCCTGGCGCATGCGTTCAATATCGAGTTTGAAAGTCTCGTTCGTCAGACGTTTATTGTCAAAAATGGACATGCTTACCTTTTTCCTGTGCAATTGTGGGGTGAAATTAAGGTCGCGCGTACATCAACAGAACTTCGTTATGGCTATCATAACACAAGGCTCAGACCCACTCATTCAGCGGGTCGGTTGAGCGCACCCGGTGCATGCCTGCTGCCTGGAAGCGGGTGTAGGCTTCTTCTGCGGCCTGGGTGTGATCCACCACGCCCGCGATTACCACGGGTGAGGTGCAGTCCTCTAGCAAGTAAACTTTCTTGGCCAGGTCAGGATCAATTTGCTGGATGTCTTCCAGTAGATCTGAAATTGTCCATGCTACACAGTGGCTTTTTGCCTGCCCGGCGATAATTAGTCGGTCAACCTGCCTGAGCTGTTCGATGAATTTGGGGTTGTGATTACCCAGCGCTTCGCCCGCAGGCCCGCTTAACACTTCGGGGCCGATCGCTGAATAATTTTCTGTGAAAGGCCGATCGCCTTTGATCTCGAAATCGATCTTGGTAAGCCGCGCGATGGAGTAGAAGAAAACAGCCTCTTCAACAGCGGGGACGAGTGCATGGCCGATGCCGCCCAGCATGGCGTGGTAAGGCCAGATGGTCAGGGCGTACTTGCCTTTTTTTTCCAGGCTTTCGGCATAATAAAGCACCGTTTTTTGCCCGTATTCCACCTGTATGCCTAGTTGCCCTGCCAGGTCCGGGTTAAACTTCCATACCCCATTTTGCAGGTCTTTCACGTGGATATCGGTGAAGGGGGCAGGGTGTTCGCCTGCGGCGTTGACGAAGAAAAGGGGGTGAAAAATTTGCGCTGTGGAATGTGAATCCAGCGTGGCTGAGATTTGCGAAATACTGCCCAGGTTGTGATAAATGAATTCGCACAGTCGCCGGTTGTCATCCACTGCGCCGTTTCCACTGCGCCCGCCGACAAACAATTCGAAACCTGGGATGCAAAAGGTATTTTGCACATCAATCAGCAGCAACCAGTTTTTCTGACCATCTTTTGCCGCGGGGTTCAAACTGTGTGCGGAACGATACGTCTGTGCGGCACTGGAAAGCCCGGCGTAATCAACCCGGTAAACAGATCCGACACGATCAGGTGAATAAAATTCCGGCAGCGGTAACATGATATTCTCCACTTATTGGTTTGTTTCTGGGTAAGGTTGGTGCTGATTCAATTCTACCCACGCCACCACGAGTGTCAAGGGCATGATGAAGATGGCCGAACCCGGCTTACCGTACCTTGCTGCGCACTATTGGCAAGCTATCTATAAAAAAAACGCGGACCGTTCGGTCAGCGCTGGTCTTATCTGCGATGGGTGGCTGTCTTTTTCTTGGGTCCTGTGTATGCTGACGCTGTGATTAAGACCTGGGTGCAGAGGCGTTCATCATGCATGCGGACGCGGATGCGGGGTTCCAGATCCTTCAATGTGTCGATGGCCACGGTGATGATTGTGGGTAATTCCGAATTGTAGCGGTGATTCAAGATCTGGAACAACTTTTCCCGTGCCCAGGGGGTGGCCGATTGCGATCCAAGGTCATCCAGCACCAGCACAGGGGCCAATCTGACCTCGTTAAATCGGTGATCGTAGGTCGTGCCTGAGCTGGGGCTGAAAGCCGCGCGCAGATGATCGAGCAGGTCTGGTACCAGCACAAATAGCGGAGGGTCTCCCAGGATAGCGATTTGATTGGCAATGGCAGCCGCCAGGTGAGTTTTTCCACTTCCATACGGTCCGGAGAGGATGAGCCAGCCCTGGGGCTTTTTAGCGAAGCCGTGGGCAGACTTGGTTGCTTCGGCGATTGATTTCAGCTCGTCGGGAGGAAGTTTTTCGTCGGCCCGGTCGCTCCAGGTGGCAAAGGTACGTTTGGAGTGTTGTTCCAACGAGGAAAGATCCGAATGTTCCAGGTCGACCATCGGGCGCCGGTAATCTGGGGCCAGGATTTTGACGGTAGTCACCAGCGCCGGGTCCTGCAGGCGTGAACTGATACGTGGTTCGATCTCATCCAGTGCCAGGTTGGTGGTCACCACCAATGGCAGCTTGTTAATATAGCGGTAATTTAAAATCTGGAACAACTTTTCCTGGGCCCAGCCGGTGGCATTCTGCGTGCCAAAATCATCCATCACCAGCAGCGAAGTGTTGCGAATCTGGTCAAAACGCGCTTCGAAGGTGGTATCCGGGTTGTCGTAAGCGAAGCGCAGCGTATCCAGCAGATCGGGGACCGTCAAAAAGAGGGTTGGAACGCCCATCTGAACTGCGAAGTTGGCGATTGCAGCTGCCAGGTGAGTTTTCCCACAGCCATAATTTCCCTGCAGCAGCAGCCAGCCCTGCAGCGAGTTGGCATACTGCCTGGAATGATTAAACGCCCATTCCAAAGACTGGACCTGTTTGTCAGCCAGTCCTTTACGCCCGCGTGATACAAAGTTTTCAAACGTCAGATCTTTAAGCTCGTCCAGATGGCTAATGGAAAAGAGCCGGCTGCGAACCTGCTCGGTCACCGACTGCCGCCGGCAGTCACAGATTGTTACTTTTCCAAATTCTGGGTGCCCGAGCGGTAAATCGCGGCGCAGGTAGCCCTGCCCCCCGCATAACGGACAGCCGGGGACGCCCATTTTGCCTGGATCACGGTTTCCGTCCGAAGAACTCTTCGAATTTTCGGACGGCGTCGTCTCCATGACTCGCTTCAGCGTTTCGTCTATTTTGCTTCTCGCCACGGCCTTCCTCCTTCCAGCGACGCAGAATTGCATCGATATACTTCCAGTTACGCACATTTTGTTTGAGCGCCAGTTCAATTGCATCGGCCACCCAACCCGCCGTATATTCTGTTTCGGCATCTTTAAGTGTATCCGCGATCAGCGGGGTCAGCGGGCCGATGTTTTCCTCGTACAGCTTGAAAATATTAGGGACTTCTCGTGGCGGCAGTGAAGGCCGTCCTGAGGCGCGCCAGTTGCCCTGGCGCATGGCTTCCGCTGATGCTCGTCCACGTGGGGAATTGAGAAAGTAAAAGACCCCATCCGGGTGTGGTACTTCCAGCAGGATGCCACGTTCAACTGCCAGCGCTAGCCCGCTTTCCACGTCTTCCTGTCTGGAATTGCGCATGAATTGTTCATCTTCAACAATTTCGCTCACGCAAATTTGCCGAAAAGCACCTTCCATGTGTTCGATCCGCCAGATGACGTACAGGGTGAGCTTGAGCTCATTTAAATCCTTGATCTCACCCAGCATGTGGAAAAGCGTGTCTGGCATGGGGGTGAAACTTTCGCTGGACGTAAAACCGGCAAAGTTGGCCATTTTGTGCGGGTCCTATACGCCGGAAAAATCCACTTTGCGGGTGGCGGCGTTTTCGAACTTGGTCAGGTTGTTGCGGAAGATCAGGTCCACCTGTCCAACAGGTCCATTGCGGTGTTTCGCGATTTTCAGATGGGTGACGTTGGCCATGGTGGGATCTTTTTCATCCCGATAAATGAACATGACGATGTCGGCATCCTGTTCCAGCGAGCCTGATTCGCGCAGGTCAGAGAGCTGGGGTTCCTTGTCTGCGCGTTGTTCAACCGCGCGCGAAAGCTGGGCGGCGGCCATCAACGGCACATTCAATTCGCGCGCCAGCTGTTTGAGCGAGCGTGAAATGTACGAAACTTCCTGGACGCGGTTGTCATTGCGAGTCTCAGAAGACATCAACTGCAGGTAATCCAGGATGACCAGGTCGATGCCATATTCCAGGTGCAAGCGCCGGCATTTGGTACGTAGTTGTAAAGGAGTCAGGCCGGGGGTGTCGTCCAGGTAGATGCGTGTCTCACCAAGCACTTCGATCGCGTGATTGAAGACAGGCCAGTCATCATCGCTCAGTTTGCCAGAACGCAAACGTTGTGAATCTATACCGGTTTGCTGGGCAATCAAGCGCTGCACCACTTGCTCATTCGACATTTCCAACGAAAATACTGCCACCCGCTTTTTGTGAATCAGGGCGGCGTTATGTACAATGGTCAGCATGAGTGCGGTTTTACCCATGCCTGGGCGTCCGGCGGTGATCAGCAGGTCAGAGGGCTGTAGCCCTCCCATCATCTTATCCAGGTCGGTGAAGCCGGTGGGCACCCCAACAATATCCTCAGCGCGTCGCGCCAGTTCATCGATATGCTCATAGTAGCTGGAGAGTACTTCGCGGATCGGCATAATATCGTGACGCATTTTGCGTTCTCCGACATTGAAAATCGCTTTCTCCGATTCGCCCATTACCGTTTCGATCGGCTCATTTTCGTCATAAGCCAGGGTGGCGATATTGTTTGCCGCTGTCAGCAGCTTACGGCGGATGGCGGTGCCTTCTACGATCTTCCCGTATGCTTCGGCGTGCAGCGTGGTGGGCACCTGGTTAAGCAGGGCTGCCAGGTAGGCTGGGCCGCCGATCTCCTCCAAACGTCCCATGTCATCCAACTCTGTGCTGACGGTCAGGCTGTCAATCGGTACTCGTCGTTCTTGCAGGCGGACGAAGGCCTCCCAAATGAAGCGCAGCCTGTGGATGTAAAAATCCTCTGGCTGTAGGAACTGGGCCAGGTCAAAATACACCTCAGGATTGATCAACACAGCGCCGATGACAGCTTCTTCGGCTTCGCGGTTGTGCGGCAATCCGGAATTACCGCTGGGTTTATCTTCCCCGTAGGGGCTGTCTTGGGCTTCAAAATCAGGCATAAGCAATACTCATGGATGTGTGGAGCAGGAAATAACTTTGGCTGCCCCCGTTACAGGGGACAAAAAAAGGACACGCCCGATTAGATTTCTGTTTCGTCGTGTCCTGTTTGAACAATGCTGCCGGCTTATTTCGTGTCGGGGTTGGCTGGGTCTTCGGGCTCGCTGGGTGGTTTGCTGTTATCCAACTTGCTCAGAAAATCTTCGAAGATCGAAAGCCGGCCTGTCTCTTCTATGGACGCGCTTGCGGGTCTTGAGGGTGCCTGGGTGGGTGAACTACCCACTGCGGGCAGTGCGCTGTCGTTGATGGCGGATGCTTGCGGCGGTTTGTAGGTACGCAGATCCTGCTCGGGGGCGATGGCCGCGGAGGTCATCACCGAGGGATCGACCATGATCGGTACATGAGCGCGCACCGCCAGGGCGATTGCGTCGGATGGACGCGAATCGATGTTAATGGTCTGACCATCGTATTCTGCCACGATATTGCCGTAAAAGATATCTTCGCGTAAAGCTACAATTTCAACACGCTTGATATGCGCGCCAAAAGTTAAGAACAGGTTCTTTAGCAGATCATGGGTCAACGGGCGTACGATCTCAATTTCATTCAACGCCACGGTGATTGATTCTGCTTCGTAGGGCCCCACCCAGATGGGCAGGTAACGATCCTTGTTTGCATCTCGCAACACCACTAACCTCTGTGGTGACATGAGACTGACTCGCACGCTATCGATAGTTACTTCAACCATTTCAGACATAATTACTCCTGTAAAGTTGTCTTATTTTACATCGTCTTGAAAAAAATTGCCAACATTGGCAGGAATCATTAAACCCTGCCTAAGCGTACCAGGTGGGATAATTCTCTGGCTGTTCAAGGCTGGCTAATTCCTGTACACTGTGTAAAGAGTTTAAAGTGAAAGAGTCTTGCTCGCCGCCAGGCAAATCTCACCTGCGTAGCTGTTCCATGGCTGTGCAACGCAGCTAAAATTAATTTTTCCGTTCATGTGGGCCTCTGTGCCTATGTTTCGCTGAACGAATGATTCATTATCCAATGCTTATAATCAACTCATGTTTTCACGCCGTTTAATATCCCTCGCTCGTTCATCCGGTTTTGCCCTGGCTGTGACCATCCTGCTGGGTTGGGCTGGTGGTTTGCTTACCATTCTGCAAGCCTGGTACCTAGCTTTCATTGTTGACCAAGTCTTTTTGCGTGGCGCGGTTTTGTCTGGCCTTACATTGCCCATGGGTGTGCTGCTGGGGATCGTTTTCATCAAGGCGCTGAGTATCTGGGGCGCCGAAGTCAGTGCCAATGTGGTTGCTGGCAGGGTTAAGACTAGCCTGCGCGAGCGCTTGCTCAGCCACCTGGCCGCATTGGGTCCCGCTTTTACCCAGGCTGAACGTACCGGGGAATTGGCTACCGCTGCAGTGGAAGGGGTTGAATCGCTCGACGCTTATTTCAGCCAATACCTGCCGCAACTGGTCCTGGCAGCTTCCATCCCGTTATCCATCCTCTTGCTGGTCTTCCCGGTTGACTTGTTGACCGGGATCGTTTTTATGTTAACGGCGCCACTGGTACCCTTCTTTATGATTTTGGTTGGCCGGACTGCTGAAAGCCTGACCGGGCGCCAATATGCCAGCCTCAGCCGGTTATCCGCCCATTTTTTTGATGTACTTCAGGGCCTGGGCACGCTCAAGGCTCTCGGGCAGGCTCGCGGGCAGGCCAGGGTGATCGCAGATGTGAGCGAACATTACCGTCAGGTGACCATGCAGGTATTGCGGCTGACCTTTCTCTCTGCCCTGGCATTGGAGTTACTGACCACGCTCAGTACCGCCATCGTTGCAGTCGAAATCGGTTTGCGCCTGTTATATGCCCGGCTCGAATTTTTGCCGGCTTTCTTTATCCTGGTCATCGCTCCCGAATTTTACTTGCCGCTGCGCCAGTTAGGTCTCAAGTTTCACGCGGGTATGTCTGGTGCGACCGCCGCAAATCGTATCTTTGAAATACTGGATACACCTTTGCCACCCAGCACGCCGGGCTTAGGCGCTGCCAGGCTGACCGAACCCGCCCAGGCGCTGCGTTTTGATATTACCTTCGAAAAAGTCACGTACTGTTATGCCGACCGCGATGTTCCGGCAGTGAGTGATCTATCTTTCCGCATACTACCCGGGCGCCTGACTGCCCTGGTAGGGGCTTCCGGGTCGGGGAAAAGTACCATCGCCAGTTTGTTGCTGCGATTTATCGAGCCGGCCGCTGGTCAAGTGTTGGTGGATGGTCAACCCCTCAATAGCCTCGCTGCTGATGAATGGCGCAGGCAGGTGGCCTGGGTGCCCCAGTCCCCCTATCTTTTTCATGACAGCCTGGCAGCCAATCTACGAATTGCCAACCCAGCTGCCGGGGAAGCTGAGCTTATACGTGCCTGTGAGCAAGCCGGATTAATGGAATTTATCGCCAGCCTGCCGGACGCTTTTGAAACCATCATTGGCGAACGTGGCGCCCGTCTGAGCGGAGGGCAGCTCCAGCGCCTGGCCCTGGCGCGAGCTTTTCTCAAAGATGCGCCTTTCCTGCTGCTGGATGAGCCTACCTCGAGCCTTGACCCTGGTCTGGAGGCCGAACTTCGCAGCTCTGTTCAGCGCCTGGTGAGCGGGCGTACTGCCCTGGTCATTGCCCACCGCTTGTCCACGGTTTACCAGGCTGACCAGATCCTGGTGCTTGCCTCTGGGCAGGTGCGGGAGACGGGTACGCATGCCAGTTTGGTGGCTCGCGCGGGCTTATATGCTGCCCTGGTGTCGGGTGTTCGCGGCGAGGGGTTGGCATGAAAACATTCAGACGATTGCTTCTTTTTGTTTTGCCTTTCTGGCCGCATGTCTTGCTGGCAACATTGCTGGGTACCTTGACGATTGGCGCCAGTATCAGCCTGATGTCCACTTCGGCTTACTTGATATCCATGGCCGCTCTGCATCCATCCATTGCAGCCATCAGTGTGGCCGTCGTGGGGGTGCGCTTCTTTGGTATTAGCCGTGGGATTTTCCGTTATCTTGAACGGCTCTCCACCCATTCATTGACATTCCGTATCCTGACCCGGTTGCGAGTCTGGTTTTATCAGTCGCTTGAACCCCTGGCCCCTGCGCGGTTGGTCTCCTCCCGCTCGGGTGATCTGCTTAACCGCGTCATGGCTGATGTGGAGACACTGGATAACCTGTATGTGCGCGCGCTTGCCCCACCCCTGGTTGCGGTACTGGTTATCCTGGGCATGTCTGTTTTTATGAGCGCTTTCGCCCCCATCCTCGCCCTGGTGATAACTGTCTTCCTGCTGTTGATCGGCGTTGGGTTGACCCTCCTGGCTCTTGTTCTGAACCGGTTGCCAGGGCGTGAACTTACGATTGAACGTGCAAATTTGCGCGCCGACCTGGTGGATGTCGTCCAGGGCTTGCCGGACCTGTTGGCCTTTGGACGTGAAAAAAACTGGCTGGCGCGCATCAGGTTGGCTGGGGTGCGTTTTGCGACCCTGCAGACCCGCATGGCCCGGTTAAGTGGCATCCAGGCTGGTTTAAACAGCCTGCTGACAGGTCTCGGAATCTGGCTTTTACTTACCTTGTCCATCCCGTTGGTCACGAACGGGGCGATCCAGGGTGTGCACCTGGCAGTGATTGTACTGGGCGCTATGGCCAGTTTCGAGGCGGTCCAGAACCTGCCCCAGGCCGCCCAGTTGTTGGAGGCCAACCTGCAGTCGGCCAGACGCCTGTTTGAGATTGCGGATAGCAGCCCGGTTGTGTGTGAACCGGTGCAGCCTCTGCCACGTCCCAGTTCAGCTGATGTGCAGGTTTGTGATTTATCCTTTTCTTATGATGACAGCCCGGTATTGGTTGATATCAATTTTGACCTACCAGCAGGCAAAAAGATGGCCATTGTCGGCCCCAGCGGGGCAGGAAAATCCACTATTGTTAACTTGCTGATGCGTTTTTGGGAATTTAACCATGGCGATGTTTTCCTGGGCGGGCAGGATATTCGCTTTTACAGCCCTGTGGATGCCCGCCGGATGATTAGCCTGGTAAGCCAGAGCACCTATCTCTTTAACGCCAGCCTAAAAGATAATTTGCTGTTGGCTCGCCCAACGGCCACTGATCTTGAGGTCGAGGATGCCTGTCGGCGGGCCGGGTTGGCTGATTTTGTTCGAAGTTTGCCCAATGGGTATGATACGCAGGTAGGCGAGCGGGGCTTTCAGTTCTCGGGTGGCGAACGCCAACGCGTGGCGATTGCCCGCGCACTGCTTAAGGATGCGCCCATCTTTGTATTTGACGAACCAAGCGCCAACCTGGATCCAGCTACAGAGCGCCACTTGCTGAACACCTTGCGCCAGATACCGGCTGAAAAATCTGTTCTGTGGGTCACTCACCGGCTTTTGGGCTTGGAAGAGATGGATGAAATTGTAGTGATGGATCATGGCAGTATTGTCGAGCGAGGCACTCATGCACAGCTTCTCGATCACCAGGGTCTTTACTGGAAGTTATGGGGATTGCAATTTTTCTAATGTGAATCAAAAACGTCCCGCGCCTGAATTATCGCGGGACGTTTTGTTGTTTCTGGGTAAGGTCAGTCCATTATGTACGTGTCACAATTATAGTGTTGCTTTAATGGTGTACTGACTTCGAAAGAATAATTAACTTCGCTGACTTTATAGGCCTTCAACGAGTCTTTCACCCGTGCCATCGCTTTTTCCGCCCAGTAATTAGAGAAGTGGAAGGCCTGCCAGGAAGTATCATTCTTGATGTAACTGGCTTTATTCTGGCTGCAGGTCAGCAAAGCACCCAGCATGTCATGCGTTTTGGCATCGTGGGTGGGATCATCATATTCTCGTACAGCGGCCGGCAGCATATCCGGGGAGAGCGAGGCTGCATAACCAACATCGAAGACCTGGCCCTGCTCATAACGCGCCAGGTTGCGTTCAAAGATAAAGACATCCACATTGAGCGCAGTCAGCGAAATTACGAATCCCAGTGCGCTCAAAAGGGCTATGAGTGCAAAGGCTCGTTGCCGTTGGAGGATATCCAGAATGACTACACTGGCCAACAATATGGCCACCCAGATCATAAAGACATGCGTATAGGTGCGAAGCTGGGTGAACCCATAGACGGTTTCATACATCACCAGGCGTTGATATGCCGAGATCAACATGATCCCCACCAGGGCCAGCAGCCCGATTCCCAAACCCGAGAAGAGCTTGCGGTGCGTATCCGTCTCCCGTTTTGTGAAGCTTGTCAGACCCCAAAACAATAACAATGCAAAAAATGCCACGGTGACCAGCTCTCCAAAACCGCGGCGGGCGTACTCGGCATAGGTGTAACCCTCCAGGTTAATATTGGCCTGTCCACCAAAAAAGTATTGGAATTGAATCAGCACAAAGCTGGCGAAGAGCAGTACCACACTGCCTAAGACGATGCTGCCCTCGGTTATCCCCAGGAAGGGTGCCAGGACTGGCTTTTCTATGCCAAGCAGTTTCTCATCGTTCGAGTTCTGAGACGCGTGTAAATAGGTCGCAGTCAGGCTGTAGGCCGTCAGCAGGATGATGCAGGTTCGCATGATCAGTTCGCTCAAGTTTTCCAGCCGGAAGAGCGTGGTCAGTGCCTCCACTCGCTGGGCAAAGATCACGTCTGCTGAAACCAACAGGCTACCGAATATCAACAAGATCGGTATGGCCAGGGCCAAGCCGCGCACGATTGGCCAAAAATGGCTGGCTGGTTTTTCCTCCCCGGCGGGTTTTTTTAGACTGTTGCTGAAGGCCGCTGGGCGTAAAAAGAAACTGCTTACCAGGCTAAAAGCTCGGGCAAAGTAATCGGCCAGGCTGTATTGCAACCAATTCCCGCCTGTATAGGTGACCGCCAATCCGGCCATCAGGAAGATGGTGAGCGCATGTGATAGGAATGCACTCATGGATTCCTGGCGTATGGCGGTCATAATGATAAAGTACAGAATGAAGGGTAACAGATACAGGCTGGCGCGCCCTGGTCGCATTCCATCGCTCATTAGCAAAAAGAAACCACCTGCCAGGGTGGCGAGTGCGTACAAAGCGAAGGAAATACCGGGATTGTGTTCGATGAAAAGGTAATTAAAAAGCCAGCCCAGAAAGAGGACGGTGATCCATAAACGTGCGGGTTGTTTTTGCATGAAAACCTCCGTGGTTTTTGTTTCTACAAGGATAGCCACAAGCTGCTGGCAGAAACTCTCTGATAGTTTTTGATGCCGCCAGAGACTGTCAGGGGGCTGCCGCCCGCTCCATATTCTGCCCAGGAAATCCTCGTATTCGGTCCCAAGTATGAATAATCATACCCCCATTTGCCGTGTGTCAACGCCTGGTAGTTAAGAAAAACGTTAAAAATCAATTCACCCTATTGACATCCAATTATGAATATGTCATACTTTTTTCATCATTAACAGCCTCTATTTATTGTTATAAGCTATCTTTTAGATAGAAGGAGGTGATGTCTCGCATGGACAGTATATGTAGTATCCAACGCGGCGCAGTGGCATCCCTCCTGGGTTTACGGTAAGGAAGCCACAGCGCCATCAAACAAAATGCCGTCCGTAAGGGCGGCATTTTGTCTTCTTGGTGATCAGCTTGGTAAGAATCCCTTCCCAAAAACGGGATGTCTGATAAAATGGTTGAAAATAAGTCAACTGGTGATTAGAGCGACGAGGGTACACCCGGTCCCATCTCGAACCCGGAAGTTAAGCTCGTCAGCGCCGATGGTACTTGGAGGGCAGCCTCCTGGGAGAGTAGGTCATTGCCAGCTGGCTTTTTTTATTTAAAGCTCGGTTTGTATGGCACTGCCACTTTCATAGCGTGCCAGCCCGCGGTAAAAGATATTAATGGCAATGAAAAGGTAAATGACGGCCCCTAATAGCATTTGCCCAAGCGTTGTCCAGCTGAAGGCCCGAGCAAATGCAGCTGGGACCGCACCCATCAACGCGGCGGGGATCAGGCTGAAGAGGATTAGTTTCGCGGTTCCGTCAAAGACGGTAATTGGGTAAATCGCGAAAGTCATTATGGCGTTGACCAGGGTGCCAGCCAGGTTGTTGGAGCTCCCAATCCAAAAAGCCAGGCTTTGCACGCTGATAATAAAAGCCATGAAAACGCAGGCCGCCAGGATGATTGCGATCACAAACCTGGCCAGCCCACCCCACGAAAACGCCCCCGAAAGACTAAAACTCACAAACCCATAGGTCAGGTCGCCCATCCCGCTGGCAACCGTCCGGCTCGCAAGCGCGTGTAAAAGCACGGGTCTGGGCAGCGAGAGGTAATAATCCAGCCTGCCCTTGGTGATGATATCTCCCAGGGAAAACGCGTTGCCGAACAGCAGCGATACCAGGCCAAACGCGCTGGCGGTGATCCCAAAGGTGATATACATGTCCGTCAGGCCCCAGCCCTTCACATTTTGGAATTTATTAAAGAAGAGCACCCATATAATAAAATACATTGCATCGTTGAGCATCATACCGATCATTTGCGAAAGAAATGAAACGCGGTATTCCATTGCACTTTGCAGGTTGGCTTTCCAGACTGCCAGCAGAAACTTGATGTGTTTCATCATCAACCCCCGTTGACAGCGAGCTGTCTCAGCCCGCGGCGGTAAACAATCGTCAGCAACAGCCCGATACCCATTATCCAGGCTGCCTGCATACCAAACACAACCAAAAACTTGGTAATGGTCGGTGCAATGAACAAACGGGCCGGTTCATAACTGATGGCAGCAAAGGGTAGTAACTTGCAAATGGTTTGCAGCCATCCGGGGTAAAAGTCCAGGGGAATTAGCAACCCGCCCAGCACGAATGCCAATTTTTGATAAATCCATTGCAAGGCCGAGATATCTTCGATGCTGAAGGCTGCCAGCCCGATAAAAGCGGAAATACAAAAATTCAGCGTCCAGGCCCCAATCATGGTTGGAAGGACCAACAGCCAGCCCAGCGGATTGGGGGCAGCCCCGGCCAGCCACCAGACGATGGTGCTGCCAATCAGGATGTTGATTGCCCCCCTGAAGAGGGTTTCTCCCATGGCATTGCTGAAATGGTATAGCAGAAAATCGTAGGGTTTATTGAGTGTGTAGGCGATTGATCCATCTTTGACTGATTCCGATATGACCAGGCCAGGGCGGGGGTGACTCAGCTCGATGGTTTCGGTTAGGACCAGGTACCACATCGTATTCGATAGGCTCAGCCCGTTGATGGTTGCGGTCCCTGCCGAAGCGTACGTCACCCGCCAGAGCTGGTAAAAAATCCACATGAAGGGCAGCAGGATCAGGCTTCGGCCTAAGATTTCCGCTGGATAGGCCAGGCTGGTTTGAAACTGGGTGGTCATGATCGCCCAATATTTACTTACAGCTTTCATGCCCCCGCCTCATTGAATATTTCGTTTTCGCTTTTTTCATAAATCAGGCCGATGACTTCTTCGAGTGGTGGGTCTGATATTGTGATGTCCACCAGATTGCCCGCTGCGGATAGGCTGGCCAAGACAGCGCCGACCGGGGTGCGCAGTACGTCAAAACGTAGTTTCACACCGTACTTGCCAGTCTTCAGGGTTTCCATCCCCTCAATCATAAAATTCGCGGGTACTTCCTGCGCGTAACGGACTTCCACCAGCTTGTGGGTCAGAAATTTGCGCTTAAGGTTAGAGACTTTGTCCTGGTAAACAATCTGACCGTGGTTAATAATGAT
>CAIVSQ010000017.1 GCA_903908605.1 uncultured Anaerolineae bacterium | reverse complement strand
TGCTGGATGCCTGAACCGTACTCCTCGCAACCGCAGCCCGGTCAAGCACGCTCCATCTCGTGTACAGGCAGCGTCCTTGCATGGCAGTTTGTTTCAAATTCCATCCCCACCCCTTCCAATTTTAATAAAAAAGGGCTGACCGTATCGAAACCGGCCAGCCCTATAAAAATCATTCCCAGTTTTAATTAATGCCAAATACGGAAGGAACTCGTGCCGGCAGCCTGAAGCCCCTGGAACAGCACTTCCGCCCGCACCAGGATCAGGCTGCCATGCGCCTGGTCTTTTACCACCACCGGCAAAATGACCACGCCCGCAGCATTGCTGGTGCGTGCAATCGATTCTACTTCACCGTTTGACCAGCGAATGGTGACCACCGTGGTGGCACCCGGCACCGGGTTGAGGGTCTGGTCTTGCACTACCACGTAAATCACCTGATCATCCTGGCTCTTGGTCATCGTTTTCCAGGTAAATACGCGCACCTGGATCGACTTGATATTGCTCAGTGTATTATCCACCCGCACTGGTTGCAAACGCACCGCATCTTCGCGCGCCATGTCAAAATAAATACGCCCCACCTGTGCCAGGCTTACTTTTTGACCTTCTGGTTTTTCCGGGTACCAATCAAACCGCGCACGTTCAAAATATTGCACGATCCGTTCGTTATAAAACCTGAAGGCAGTGATCGGCTCACCAAACACGCTCGCGCCGCCATTGGCATCATAAAACTCGAGAAATGCAAAGCAAATCGGGTAACCTGTTTTCGCCGAAGACCGGCAGCTCAATGGATTGTCGTTGTTCACGCCCCCATCTTGCGGACTGCCCTGGAAAATTGCCGGGCCAAGATCGGTCAGGACCACCCGCTCTCCGGCGGGTTTCTCTGGGTACAATTCAAAACGCGCCCGCTGAAAATACTGCACCAGGCGCCCGCTTTTTAAATCGAGAAATTGCTCTGTAATGGGAGAACCAAAGATAAAGGCAGAATCATCGTTTTGCTGGTAATAAAACCAGAACTCACCGCTGATGCTGTGCCCCGTTTCTGGAAAATATTGCCAGGTTTGACCACGCTGCGCATCCACCCCGCTGCCACTTCCGGCAACTTGCAAGCAGCTAACAATCAGTAGCACCCCAAGCAGTCTGATTAAATGTCTCATACATTTATTATACTTCAAACATGATATGGTGTTGATATTAATCTTCGAGAAACCACCATATCTGTAAGTTTTTTAATGCAAACCGCCAGATTTATGCCCATGATTTACCCTTGCACCGGGCGTAATTCCGCCCGGTAAAACCAATTCAGCAAGTACAATATCCCCAGGCTGAAGGGCAGCACCGCTACCTCAACGTAAACCATCACGCCAAACCCACGCACAAACAGCACGTACAACACCCCCCAACCCATAAAAATCAGCGCTCCCAGCCATTCGTACCGCCAGGCCAGCAAACAACCCACCAAAAGCCCCAACCCCGGCAGCAGGCTAAACGCAAATATCACCAACGTGTTCCACCACCCGCCCTGCCCGGGGAATACATCCAGCGCCATCATGCACATCAAACCGCTAAACAGCAGCGTGGCCAAACGCGGCGTCCAATACAACGCCAGCCGGGTACCGGCGCTCAAACCACCTGGCTGGGATTTCTGCTGCATGGCCAGTAAGACCAGGCCCAGGCAAAAAAACAACAGCGCGCTCAAAACCAGCAGCAGGCCGGCCTCACCCCAGCCCATTTCCATTTTCGCCACCTCACCATACAACACCCGACCCCAACAAACAGCCAGCAATGCCAGCAAGCTCCACCACAGCAACCAGGAAAAACGAGTGATTTCTTTTCTCATGGCAAGCCTCCGCACTCACAATTTAGCGCATCTCTACATGCGCGCAGGCAAATTCACCTGCCAGGCGGTCACCCTGTTGCGACCGGTTCCCTTGGAGTAATACAATGCCTTATCAGCATGCGACAAGACCTCGTCAAAATTGGTTCCGTGATCCGGGTAGGTGGCGATACCAGCCGATATGGTCACTTTTATCGTATGCTCGGTAAAATTCACATTCAACCCGGCGCATTTTTTACGAATTTCCTCAGCCCGTCGCAGTCCGGATTCCACGTTGGCGCCTGGCATGACCACCAGGAATTCTTCACCACCATACCGGCAGGCGATGTCTGAACCACGCAGGTTATTGCCGATCAACCCAGAAATATCCCGCAAAAATTCATCCCCGGCGCTGTGACCATAGGTGTCGTTGACTTCCTTGAAAAGGTCAAGATCCATAATCAACACGCTCACGCTGCTCTTTTCTCGTTCCGCGCGAATCAGCTCACGCGGCAGTACATCCGACAGGTAACGTCGATTGAACAAGCCGGTCAATGGGTCGCGGATGGCCTGTTCTTGCAGTTGGTCCTTGAGCAGGTTGACCAGGCTCAGTTGTTCTTCCAATGCACGGTTGCTGCGCGCCAGTTCTTCTTCAGCTAGCTTGCGCTCGGTAATATCCTGGTTGCTGCCGCGCAGCCCCAGGAAAACGCCCTGTTCATTAAAAATAGGCGCGCAGGTATGCCCGATCCAACGAATGCCACCCTGCTTGTGATGGATACGGTAATGGATTTGATGCCTGGTAAGCAGCATGGTCTTTTCGAGATGGTCCGCCACGACAGCCTCGTCCTCTGCCACCACCATGCGCCTCACCAGGTCCGGATCCGCAATCAGCTCCTCGGGGCTATAGCCGGTGATATTCTTGCACGAAGGTGAAATGTACTCAAATCCGCCCGCGGGATTTGACCAGAATTCCCAGTCGTAATTATTCTCCACCACAATACGATACTTGGTTTCTGAAGAACGCAGCGCTTCTTCGGTACTTTTACGTTCGCTGATGTCTCGCACCACGCTCTGCACATGCAGCGGCGTGCCGTCTTCGGCGCGTGCCAGCCCAATGCTCACCTCAGCCGAGATCCAATGCCCGTCCTTGTGGAATAATTTCCGTTCGTATAGTGGCACTTCCAACCCGGCCAGCAGTTTCTCCTCCACTTGCCGGGTTTTATCGGGCTCGGCCGAGATCTCCACCATGCTCATACCGGTCAATTCATCCAGCGAATACCCCAGCAAATCCAGCGTGCGTTGGTTGGCTGTCAGAATTTTAAAATCCAACCCAAACACAATAACGGCATCTGTCGTCTGTTCAAACAGGCTGCGGTAGCGCGCCTCGCTTTCACGCAGCTCAGCCTCCTGACGTTTGCGATCAGTAATATCCTCCTTCACTGCCAGGTACTGGGTGATATTGCCATCACGATCTTTGATCGGTGAAATCGCGGCAAACTCGTAATAATGGCTGCCATCCTTGCGCTGGTTGACAAATTCACCCTGCCATTCACGCCCGGCCACCAGCGCCGACCACAGGGCATCGTGCGTGCCCGCAGGGGTCCTATCGGTCTTCAAGACACGCGGATTGTGACCCACCACATCTTCAAGGCTGTAACCAGTCACCTGGGTGAAGCGTGAGTTGACATACTGAATATCCCCCGCCAGGTTGGTGATCACCACCGATGCCGGGCTTTGCTCCACAGCGCGCGTCAAAACACGCAGTTCATCCTCCACCCGCTCCCGTATTTCAACTTCAAGGTGGGCTTTGCGGACCAGGTTGTCTTTCAAACGGATAAAAGCCAGCACCATCGCCCCGCCGAGGATGAAAAAGATCGTCACCACAAACCACAGGAAAAAACCCTGTGTGTAGGCTGCTGGCGGCAGCATGCCTGCCTGGTATGAAATAATCAGCCCACCGGCCAGCAGCGAAGATGTGACAGTTGTCAGAATAATCCCGCTGGAGTCAAACATGAAGCCAGCCAACATGATTAAAATTGGTAACAAGACCAACGGGGCAGAAAGGATGGTACCCTCGCTGGCCGATGAGAGTGCCATAACTACAAACCCGGTTAGCACCTGCCAGGCTGCACTTGCACGCACCTGCCCTTTAAAGATCAAGTGGCGCCAGTAAAAAGCCAGCGCCAATACACCAATGTCGATCAAATAATTTCGGGTGGGGGTATGCTTCCAATCGATGATATTCCCGATCAAAATCAGCATCACAACCAGGACGCCTGCCAGAATCGAAAAATTCAAAAGACTGGCCTGGATTGTTTTTTGTTCATCCCCATCAAAAAACGGTGGCGCCAGCCATTGCCTGATTGCCTTGACCTGCTTATTCATCATGTGTCGCTTCCTTGCTCATATTATGGCCTTGCCGCTTACTTAGCCGGCAGGGCTGCCAGGATTTCCATTACAACCTTCAAGGCTGCTTCCACGCGAATCAGGCAGCTTTCATAGCGTCCTGTCTCCCTTTCGGCGAGCGCTTTTTCCAAACGGAAACAGGCTTCCTGCAATTCGGTGGCACCAATGGTACCGGCCACGCCCTTAAGGGTGTGCGCCAGCCGGTGCGCCAACTCAATATCACCCGACTGCAGTGCTTCCCGAATTTCACGGGCGGTATGGGGGTGATTCTTTCGCGTTTTTAACAACAACCGTTCGTAAAGCACCGGGTTATTGTCCAATCTCTGCAAAGCCCCCTTGGTGTCGAGGTCCAATTTTAGCATAACATCCGCGGTTTGAACCTTTTCCTCCACGCGTTGGGCAACCATTACAGCCTGCTCAGCCGCCAGGGGTGCACTGATTGGATGCAGCCAGCGCAACAGCGCTTTGCTCAACTGCCCAACGTCAATCGGCTTGGAAACATAATCATTCAAACCCGCCATTAGTGCCTTCTCACGGTCACCCGCCAGGGCATGCGCCGTCATGGCGATAATCGGCAGGCTGTCGTAGCCAAAGCGCGGGTCACTGCGGATGATCCTGGTGGCCTCGTAACCATCCATGCCAGGCATTTGGATATCCATCAAGACCGCGTCATAACCGCCGCGCAAAACCATCTCCACGCCTTCCTGCCCGTTATTGGCAATCTCCACCGCGAGGCCTATCCTTTCCAATAGTTCACGCGCCACCATTTGGTTAATCTCGTTATCTTCCACCAGCAGCAGCCGGCTGCCGCGTACGCTTTCCAGCGTATCAACCGCCAGGCTCTTGCCCCTGCGCCAGTTTTGCGACTGGTTCGGGTGTCCAAAGACCTGCATCACAGCGTCGAACAACGAGGAGGACGTGATTGGTTTTTCCAGGATCGCATGTACACCCGAGATATCATCACTGTGAGGCGTTTCCTTCGGCGGGGCCAACAAAATGACCGGCATATCACTCAGCCCGGGTATTTCCCGAATCTGCCGGATGGCTTCCAGCCCATCCAGGTCATTGGGCATACTACGGTCCATAATCAGCAAGTCGTAGCGCAGCGGCCGTTCTCCACCGGGCAAAAGCAGCCCCAGGCTCTCGCTGGCACTGGCGGCGGTGCTCACCCTGAAGGTCATGGCAACCAGCGTACTCTTCAGGAATTCCAGCGATTCCAGGTTATCCTCCACTACCAGCACACGCAGACCCATCAAGTCTGGCGAAACAGACAGGCTGGCTTCTTTTACCTGTTCCTGGCAGCCCAGCTGAACCGTAAAGGTGAACGTACTGCCCTGCCCGGGTACGCTCTCAGCCAGGATGTCACCCTTCATCATATTAATCAAACGCTTGCTGATCGTCAGCCCCAACCCGGTGCCGCCATACTTGCGACTGGTGGATGAATCAGCCTGGGTAAATGGCTGGAACAGGCGCGCAGCCTGCTCTGGACCAATGCCAATGCCGGTATCGCGCACGCTAAATTCCAACACCGCCCGGCTGGCTGTCTTCCTCAGCACATTCACACGTACAATCACCTCACCCGCATCGGTGAACTTAATCGAATTGCCCACCAGGTTCAGGATGATCTGCCGCAGTCGGCTGGGGTCCCCCACCAGCAGGCGCGGAACATCCGGCGCAGTATTGAAAACCAACTCCAGGCCCTTCTCCTGGGCTCTAAAGGCCACCAGGTTGGCCAGGCTGTGCAGCACATCATCCAGGTCAAAATCAATCGATTCAATTGTAAATTTACCGGCTTCGATCTTGGAGAAATCGAGGATATCGTTGATGATCGATAGCAATGCCTCACCCGAAGTTTGGATGTGAGCCAGGTAATTACGTTGTTTTTCATCCATATCGGTTTGCAATGCCAGGTGGGTCAGGCCCAGTACCCCGTTCATTGGCGTGCGGATTTCATGGCTCATCACCGCCAGGAAATCGCTCTTGGCACGGTTGGCATCCTCGGCTTGCAGCTTGGCAATTTCCAGCTCTGCGGTCCGCGCCTGCACCAGGGTTTCCAGGTGATCACGGTAACGCAGCAGTTCCTGCTCAGTATGCTTGCGCTCGGTGATGTTGCGCACCATGCAAATGACCTCATTGCTGTTTGTTTCGGCTTCTACACGCGCCTCATAATACTCGGGCTGGCCCTCAGGCCCAAGTTCATATTCAAAGGTGTGCAGCACATTGTCATCGAACGCCTTCTCAATTTCTTTCATAATCTGGCCTGCAATCGCAGACGGCAGCACTTCAACGACCTTCTTCCCCAGGAACATGGCAGGCGAGAGATACAACTCAGATTCGCTGTCAGCCTTGAAATCCAGGTAGGTGCCATCACGCGCAATGCGGAACATCAAATCCGGGATGGCGTTCAACAGCGAGCGATTGCGTAATTCGCTTGTGCGCAGCGCAATTTCAGCCTGTTTCAGGCTGGTAATGTCACTGATAATGGTCGAGTAATGGCTGATCTCCCCATCACTGCCATGGTGAGCAACGATATTTTGCAGCACATTGTACTGTCGGCCCTGCATGCTGATAATTACCGTTTCGCCTTCCCAGTGCCCACTCTGGTTGGCCTGTGGAATTGCCTGTCGTTCGACCATCTCGCGGCTCTCTGGCGAGAGGAAATCAAGCAAGTTGTATTGGCTGGCGCGAACTTCCGCCGGCAGACCCAAAATCAACCGCCCGGTTGGGTTGATATACGTCAGGCTGCCGTCTACATTGGTCGAAGCAACCAGGTCCTGGGCCGATTCCAGGATCGCCAACATGCGCCGTACCTCGCCTTCGGCAATCTTACGCTCAATCAGGTCCCCAATGTAATCCGCGAAACGCGTCGCCAGATCCAGGTCACGCTGGCTATAATCACTCGGCTTATTCCCCACACCCATAATGGCAATAATCCGGGCACCGCGCCGGATCGGGATCACCATTTCACGCAGCATCCTGGCATGGCCGTTTGGCAGTCCACGCTTATTCTCCACCGAATCATAATCGTTATGAATCACCGGCTTACCCTGGCGCACCGCCTCCGCCCAGATACCAGCAGACGAGACCGGGTAATGCGAACCTTCTCCCTCGGCATGGCAATATTCCAACCGCGTCCGCGTGGACCAGGCCGTAAGTCGCAGGGTGAACTGGTCTTCCTCCACCAGGTGGAAGAACCCAATCAGGCTGGATACCATCGGCTCGAGCTCATCCAGGGCTCGTACCAGTACTTCAACCAGGCTGTGATCAATGGAATATTCCATCAATTCAAGACGCTTCTGCAGCAGGGTCTCATTTTCCTGCTTCGACGTAATGTCCTGCAGGATGGAACCGACACGGAACCCAATTGCCGTCTTAATCGGGAAAACAATATCCTGGATATACTTGCGGTCGCCAGCAACACTCATGATCCACCTTTCCGCCGATACACGGAAATAAGGTGATTCCCCGGTGCGTATTGCTTCCAGCATAAACTGCTTCAACCGGTTTTCCATCTGTTCGTCGCGCAGCTCAGGCAGCACAAACTCACTCTGAATTGTCCACGCAGGTTTACCCAGGGCCCTCTCGCGCGTCACGCCTGTCAGGGCAACCATGGCCGGGTTCCATTCAATCAACCGACCTTGCTCATCAACCAGCATCTGCCCGAGGGAAGATTGCTCAATAAACGTACGGAAGCGATCCTCACTCTCGCGCAGGGCAGCTTCGGAGAGCCGGCGTTCATTAATTTCCTGTTGGGCCTGCTGGTACAACTGCGCATTCTGAATACCCACCGAGGCCTGGGCCGCGAACATCTCGGCCACTTGCACATCCTCCTGGCTAAACTTACGCCTGGCAGCATCAGCCACCAGGATTAACACCCCAATCGTCTCGCCCTTCAAATAGAGCGGCACACCCATCACCGCACTGGCCGTTTCTACCTGCATCTCAATCGTCTGGTCATCCCAGTGGTCATATTCATCCACCACCAAAGCCTGGCCGCTCTTAAATACCATCGCCACAATACCCTTATCGGGCTTAAGCTCCACACCCTCACGCCCCTGGTTGATGCCTGAACCATGTGCCAGGCGCAAGACTTCCTCGCTCTGGTCAAACAGGTAAACCCCGCCACCGCGATCCGCATCCAACATGCGTTCGGCGTGTGCAACAATGTTCTTCAAGAGCGATTGCAGGTTTAGCTCGGCGGCCAACTCGGTCGTTACTTTGTGCATGGCCAGCAGCATTTGATTCCGATTGGTGATTAATTCCTCAGCCTGCTTGCTGGCAGTGATATCACGCGCATAAACTGCCAGGCGTGTCACCTGGTCGCTGGCATTAAACACCGGGAAGATACTGTACGCAAACCAGCGCCCGGTAAAATTTTCCTCATAGACAGCCGATTGCCCGCTGGCAACCACGGTCAGCAGCGTGGTCTTCTGTCTCTCCGCCAATTCAGTCGGGAGCAAATCCAGCAGACAGCTGCCCACCAATTTGCCAGCATCCACCCCCAGCATGGTCGCGGCCTGCTGGTTGGATGCCAGGATGGTGCCATCTGGTTCTATCAGGTACACTGCCTCGCTGGTGGCATTCAAAATCGCGCGGGTGGTCTCATCGCTTTCGCGCAGCGCCTCTTGCGACTTGCGCTCCTCGGTAATATCCAGCACGGTACCGGTCACATGCGCAACCTGCCCGTTGGCAGTCACGATCGCCTGCAAGGTGGCTCTAAAAATTCGCAGCTCGCCCTGGGTGGGATTGGTGCGGTATTCAATATCAATCGATTGACCGGTTTTAATCACACGCGCATGGGCATTCATCAGCCGCACCCGATCTTCAGGGTGAATCAGGCGCATAAATTCATCCAATACCGGTACACCCCGGGCTGCATCAACCCGGAACAGGTTGAACATCTCTTTCGACCAGTAGCCCGTGCCAGTTTTTACATCCAAATTCCAACTACCCAGGTGCACCAGCGCCTGGGCATTCTCCAGGCTGGTCTGGCTTTGTTGCAGCAGCTCACGCGCACGCTTGCGCTCGGTGATATCCCGCGAGATGCCCACCACCTGCAAACGCCCGGCTTCGCTCCACGCAAAGCTCATGGTGATCTCAACATTGATAATGCCACCACTCTTGTGATAGTGATCAAATTCATCGCTGAAAGCCACCTGCTCCCCACTGCGCTGGAATTCCTCCCGGCGCGCCGCAAGCAGTAGCGCCAGCCGTTGTTTTGATTCCTCCAGCAAAAGCTCCTCGAGCCGAATAGTCATCACTTCATTCGGTTCGCGTCCGAGCAATTTCTTCACCGATGGACTGACATAGGTAAATTTCCAGTTATCCAGGTCAACCGTCCAGATCACATCCGCCGTGTTCTCAGAGATCATGCGATACTTGGCTTCGTTCTGCCGCAAAGCCTCCACCGCCTTCCGGTTCTCAGTCTCATCGATTAATGTAATCAGCAGGTGCGGTTGACCACGCAAGTCAATGACTTCGCTGGAAAGGATCACGTCTCGTTTAGTCCCATCGTGAGTGCGGATGCGTGTTTCCAGCCCCTGGATGGTTTTCTTCTCAGCCAGGCTGGCAAGCATTTTAACGCCCTGATCCACAAAGAAATGCTGGGCAAATTTAAGATTTCCGAGCATTTCTGCCCGCCCACAGCCGCATAGAATCAGGAAACTGTCATTGGCGTCCACCGGTGCACCATCGGCCATGCGCACAATCACCATCCCCGATGGATTGGAGCTGAAAGCCTTGCCAAAACGTTCTTCCGATTCCTGCCGTGCCGCGCGCACGCGGATCGTTGCGATTCCATACGCCAGGTCGTTGGCCAATTCCTGCAGCATTTCCACTTCCTGGTTTTCAAATACTGCCACTTCACTCGAATAGATGGCAATCACACCCAGCAGTTCGTCGGCTGTCTGCAACGGCAAAGATGCCACCGAGCGATACCCCCGGCGCAGCGCATCTTTCACCCAGGGTTGAAAAGAACTATTTCTTTCGATATCCTGGGCAATTACCGGTTTGCCGGTCCGAATCGCCACACCGGTTGGGCCCCGCCCGCGTTCGGTATCTGCCCAGGTGATATTTAGTTTCTCCAGGTAGCCATCATCGAACCCGGCAGATGCCACCGGGCGGACGGATTTATTCTCATCATGTTCAACATAACCAATCCAGGTCAGCAGGTAGCCACCCACCTCAATCAACAGGTTGCTGATATGGTTCAACAGTTCCTGCTCCGAATTTGATCGCACCAGAAACTGGTTGCACTCACTGAGCATCCTGAATAAGCGGTTGGTCCGCTGAATATCCTCGGTCCGTTCGCGCACGCGCTGTTCAAGCAGGTCGTTGGCCTGTTCCAATTGGGTCTGGGCTTGTTGGCGCACCTTAACTTCGTTCATCAGGGATAGATACAGACGGTTGTTCTCAATCGCTGCCGCCACCTGGTTGGCAAGTGATACCAACAGATCCACATCCGCCTGGGTAAAATCGAACTGGTCAGGGCGGTTGACGATCGTAATGGTGCCCAATATCTCATCATGGAATAAAATCGGTACAACAATGATCGCGCCGCAGCCGGTGTCCATCCTGCGCTGGCGCACAGCCGGGCTCTCGCGTTCGTCCAGTACACCCAGGGGAGAGAAGGCTGGCTTGCGTTCACGCAGCACCCAGCCACTCAAACCTTCGTTCAACTCATCAAAGGGGACCTGAATGGCATTTTCCACACCCAGCCCACCCTTATAGAACCCGCTCACCTGCTTGAGAGCAGCATCAAAGGTAATTATCATCACCCGGTCGTAAAAGAACACTTCCGCCAGCAACTCCGTCACCCGCTGGATGGCGTTATCCAGCCGCTCAATCTCAATCAGCGATTGGCTGATTTTGTAAAGCGCAGCGGTGATATCCAGGGCATCTTCCAGCTTGAGGTTGGCGCGCTGAAGATCCTCGGTGCGCTCTTTTACACGCGTCTCGAGCATCTCATTCGCTTTTTGCAAATCCATCTCGGCTTGCTTGCGGATGGATTCTCCGCGTTTTTGCGCACTGATATCGCGGTATACCGCCAGCACACCCGCCTGTCCCTGCACATCAAGATCACGCGCAAAAACCACCACCGTGCGTGTCTCACCCGATTTACGTCGCAGCTTGATTTCCTCATTGAGCACAATGCCCACCTGGCTAAGCTGCTGGCCAATCCGCAGCATGTCATCGCTGCTGGGCCAAATATTCAAATCTCTAATCGATACCCCAATCAGCTCCTCGCGTGAATAACCCGTCAAGCGAATAAAACTATTATTCACGTCCAACAGCTGCCCACTGGCTTTAAGGGAGATGGTGATCGAATCGGGACTGATGGCAAAAGCCTGGGCAAATTTTTCTTCGCTGGCTCGCAGCGCATCTTCGGCCTTTTTGCGCGCCTCAATATCCCGGAAGTTAATCGCCAGTGCTGCCACCGCTGGCAGGTGCAAAAGGTTGCTGAATGTCGCTTCAATCCAGCGCCATTCCCCCGTTTTGTGCTGAAAGCGGTATTGCAAACTGCGCGTCTGGGTGGGGTCCCGCATAACCGCCATAAGCGCTTCAACCGCCTTGGCCCGCTCATCCGGGTGCGTCATGGCGGTTGGGTCAAAAAGGGGCATATCGGTTTCATCGTATCCAAACAGGCGCAGGGCCGCAGGGCTGGCATACTTCATCTGCCCATTCTGGTCCACCAGCACAATTCCATCGGCCGATTTTTCAATCAGGGCCATGTTGCGTTCTTCCACCTGTCGCAGGGCGTCCTCGATCCGTTTACGCTCCGTGACATCACGCGTAATACCCAGGATCTGTACCGGCTGCTGGTTCTTATCCAACACCAAGTTAACGACCACCTCGGTCCATACCCGGCTGCCATCCTTGCACGGTAACTCCATCAACCTGGGCGCCGAACTAAAGCCCTTGCCTGCCTTAAAATTGGCGATCTCCTCGCCCAGCCAACGCATAAAATCCTCACGGATCTCAGGCATTAGGCCTTCATCCGCCGGCTGGCTCATCACCTCTTCGGGCGTGTAACCCCGCAGCTCATACACCGATGGGCTGACATAGCTGAATTTATTCTCACGAATATCCATCAGCCAGATGACATCATGCATATTTTCAGCCAACAACTGGTAACGCTCCAACAGCTGATGCGCAGCTTGTTCCTGGGCCAGCGCGGCAGTCATGTCGCGCAGGTAAACCGTCACGCCGCGCTGGGATGGGTACATGCTGACATCCAACCAGCACTCGCACCCGGCCGCGTACAAACGCATATTCCCGGCCTGCTGGCTTGCCAGGGCAGCCCGCAGGTTCTGCTCAAAATCCGTCCCCCACCCGGGCGGGTAAGCCTCCATCAGGCTGCGTCCAGCCAGCTCATTTTCGTCATACCCGAGGTAAAAGGCCCCCTGCCGGTTGGCATAGGTGTAATTCATCTGTGCGTCAAAGGCAACAATGCCGTCTTTGACCCGCTCCAAAAGCTCCTGGAGCAAGTCATCACCCGATTGGTTGTTTTTCGCCTGGTTAGACACAGATTTCATCCTTATTATTCCTCAATTAGCCCTTTTGCCTGCCAGCTGCATCATCGCAATCACCTCGGCAGGACACAAGCTCAAATCAGCGATCCAATAAGATTGTAAACTCACAAACAATGAGTCTGTTAGTTTATACTACCTTAATTGGAATTTGAATAATGATTAAGATTTAATCAACCGCCATGACCATGGTAGGGGTTACTTGCCCACCCCCAGCCGAAACAATTCGAATCCTTCACGGACCCAATCCATGCGCGCCCAGCCATTAACGGTATCAATCAACACCCGCGCCGGTGTCAACGTCATGATCACTTCCACATTCATCTGGTGGAATTCGGTGTGGTTCACCAGTAACAGCAGCGCATCTGCATCTGCCACAGCCTGCGCCAGGGTCGGCACCAGCTGCACCCCGGCGATTTTCGCATCCGGTTTGAAGGGCTCAAAGGCCTTCACCACGGCGCCAGCCTTGGTCAGCAAATGCACCACCTCCACCGCCGGGCTCTCGCGCAGATCGTCCACATCCGGCTTGTAGGCCAACCCCAACGCCGCAATCTTTCGCCCCGTCAGGTCCGGTCCGAGCGCTTTGTGCACCAGGCTCATCACAAATTCCGGTTGGGCATCGTTCACCTGCCGGGCACGTTGAATCAGCCGGCTCAAGTCGGGCGCGCTTTCCACAAAGAACCAGGGATCAACGCTGATGCAGTGACCGCCCACCCCTGGCCCGGGGCTGAGGATCTTTACCCGCGGATGCAGGCTGGAAAGCTGGATGGCTTCCCACACATCCACGCCAAAACGCTCTGCCAGCCGTGAAAACTCGTTGGCAATCGCGATATTCACATCCCGGTAGGTATTCTCCATCAGTTTGACCATCTCGGCTGTGGTGGCATCGGTCATGTGAATCTCACCGCGCACAAAAGTGGCATACAGATCACTGCCAGCCTGGGCCGATTCTGGCGTCAAACCGCCAATCACCCGCGCGTTCTCCACCAGTTCACGCAAAATCTGCCCGGGCAGCACACGCTCAGGTGAATAAGCCACATAAAAATCCACCCCGGCCTTCAACCCCGAACCTTCCAAAATTGGCACCAGCAGATCAACCGTGGTGCGCGGCGGCGAGGTCGATTCCAACACCACCAGGCTGCCCTTGCGCAGATGCGGCACAATTGCCTGGGCCGCCGAGGTCACCATACGCATATCCGCCTTTTTATAAACCTGGCCTTCATATTCACCCAGGTCGTGCTCAAAAAACGGGGTTGGCACCGCAATGATAAAAGCATCTGCCGGTTCAGGCGTACCCGCCACGCGCAGGTTGCCACTCTCAACCGCTTCCGCAACAACCTCACCCAGCCCTGGCTCGTGAATATGGATGCCTCCGCTGTTTAATATCTCAATAATCCCCGGGTTGGTATCCACACCCAGTACCTGCACGCCGTTGGTCGCAAACATGCTCGCCGTCGGCAAGCCGATATACCCCAACCCTGAAATACAAATCTTCTTAAATTCCATTATGTTATGGCTCCTTGCCTGGCCCTGCCCCGGGTTAACAACCCCGGTCTGGACCTGATAGATAGCTCGATTATACCAATCTACCACCCCTCATTAACCCGTCTTTCCCAATCCAATTTCGCCCAGCCCCTCCTACACCACCAACCTCCTGCCTGCACTTGTTCTTTTTTCTCGCATCTGGTAAAGTTATGCCGAAACTTAGCCCGGAAGGTTCATTAAATTAATGGAATTACTCGCCGCCAACCTGCTCGACATCAACGAACTACGCACGCTCGAAAAAATCTGCTTCCCTGAAGACGCCTGGCCTTTGCTGGATCTCTTTAGCGTACTCAGCATGGGCGGTATCGTCCGTCTCAAAGCCACCGAGAACGGGCAGATGATCGGTTTCGTTGCCGGCGACCCGCGCCCAAGGGAAGGTCTTTCATGGATCGCCACCCTGTGCGTCTTACCCGAATACCGTGGACGCGGCATCGGGCGTTCCCTGCTCGAAACCTGCGAAGAACGCCTGCCCACCGACCGCATCCACCTGTGCGTGCGTCCCACCAATGAAGAAGCCATCCGCATGTACCGCAATGCCGGCTACTACGACCACGACCGTTGGGCCAGCTATTACAATGATGGCGAAGATGGGCTGGTGATGGAAAAAATCCGCAATCCTCGTCTTTCCAGGGGCTCACTTTGAGCACCTCCCCAAAACAATTATTCCACACAAGAAAACACAGCCACATAACACAGGGCGGAGTATAATCAACGCATGAATTTGGCACCCCTTTCTGCACCCCTCCTGGTGGACACCCCCAGCGCTCTAAAAGACATGGCTGAATTGCTTTCGCGTGAACCGCGTCTGGCAGTTGATACCGAGGCCAATTCACTGCACGCCTTCCAGGAACGTGTCTGCCTGATCCAGTTCTCCACGCCCCAGGCCGACTACCTGGTGGACCCGCTGGCCCTGGTGGACCTGACCTACCTGGCACCGCTCTTCTCAGACCAACACATCGAAATCATCTTCCACGCAGCCGAATACGACGTCCTCGGCCTGCAGCGTGACTTCGATTTCAGCTTCAGCCACCTCTTCGATACCATGCTGGCCGCACGCGTCCTCGGCTATAAGCAGGTCGGCCTGGCCAGCCTGCTCTCCGATAAATTTGGTCTGGAAGTCGACAAGCACAACCAGAAAGCCGATTGGGGCGCCCGCCCGTTATCCCCCTCAATGATCGACTACGCCCGCCTCGACACCCACTACCTCATCGCCCTGCGCGACATCCTCGAGAATGAACTGCACGATAAAAACCGCTGGGAACTGGCCAACGAAGACTTCCAACGCAACTGTTTCGTCAACACCAACAACAAAGACCGCCCGGTGCGCGCCGCCTGGGAACGTATTGATGGCCGCCAGGACCTGACCCACCGCCAGCAAACCATCCTGCGCGAACTATGCCTCGGCCGTGAACGCCTCGCCGCCCGCCTCGATCGCCCGCTCTTCAAAGTGGTCGATGACCGCGTCCTGCTCAAGATCGCCACCGCCGAACCACGCAGCCTCGATCAGCTTGCCAGCGCCGGGCTTTCCGAGCGCCAACTTCAGCGCTTTGGCAAAACCCTGCTCGAATCAATCGAACGCGGCCTGACCGCCCCGCTCGTCCACGCCACCGAAATGGAACGCACCCCCGATGCCGTCCTCAACCGCCTGCAGCGCCTGAAAGCCTGGCGCAAGAAAAAAGCCGAGGAAATGGGCGTCGAATCAGATGTGATCCTGCCCCGCGTTTACATGCAAGCCCTCGCCGAACAAAACCCGCGCAACTCCCAGACCTTCGAAAAAGTGCTCACCGGCAGCCCCTGGCGCATCGAAAACTTCGGCCCCGAACTCATGAACGTCCTCGGCATCAAATCCACAGTCGCCTGAGACACACCAGCACCAGAGCGCGCAACCCGCGCTCTTGCTGTTTAAAAACCACATCCTCAGCGACGTGGCGATCTCCCACCCCCCGCAGCAGTTCTTCCATGCGTATAAAAACGCAGTACGTAGATAAAATTCCAAACAACCCTCAAAATGTAGTCAGATTTCAATAGCGTGAGGCCCAAAAAAAAGGCATCACGCACAATTTTGTCGTATACTTCCTTGCTGGTGGCTTCAATTTAATACCTCACAGGAACCCTCATGCCCATCAAAAAATCAGAACTCTACTCCTCAATCTGGAAAAGCTGCGACGAACTGCGCGGCGGGATGGATGCTTCACAGTACAAAGATTACGTCCTGGTGCTGTTATTCGTCAAGTATGTCTCGGATAAATACGCCGGGAAGAAGAACCCATTGATCGAAGTACCCCAGGGCGGTGGCTTCGCGGATATGATCGCGCTCAAGGGTCAAAAGGACATCGGCGATGGCATGAACAAAATCATCGCCAGGCTGGCCGAGGCCAATGACCTGAAGGGCGTGATCGATGTGGCCGATTTCAACGATGCCGATAAACTCGGCAAGGGCAAGGAGATGCAGGACCGGCTCTCCAACCTGGTGGCGATCTTTGAAGACCCATCCCTGGATTTCTCAAAGAACCGCGCCGAGGGCGATGACCTGCTTGGCGATGCCTATGAATACCTGATGCGCCACTTCGCCACCGAAAGCGGCAAGAGCAAGGGCCAGTTCTACACGCCTGCCGAAGTGTCGATCGTGATGGCCAAAGTGATCGGGATCGTCAAAAACAGCCAGAGCTCAAAGACTCTCTATGATCCGACCTGTGGGAGTGGGTCGCTGCTGCTCAAGGCCTCCGATGAGTCTCAAAATACGGTCAGCATTTACGGACAGGAAATGGACAACGCCACCTCCGCGCTGGCCAGGATGAATATGATCCTGC
>CAIVSQ010000016.1 GCA_903908605.1 uncultured Anaerolineae bacterium | reverse complement strand
TTGGACGCATAACATTAGTTCTGCGTCCAAACCCTGGCCCCGGCGCGCGCTTTTTCCCAGGGTCAGCGAGCAGGCGCCAGCCCGCCAATAAAAGTGAACTTGCCGATTCTTACTACTACTGGTACCGATGGGTGCGGCGCCTGGCAGGGGCAGAGGGCGGTGTGTCATTCCCATCGGTGGGCCTGCCCATCACGCCAGTACTGGCCCAGCCTGCTGCGCAGCACAGCCAGCCGCACGCGGACCTGCGCCAGCCTGTCTATGGCTGGCTGCAGTACAGAGGTATCCTGCGCGGCCCGGCAGACAGCCTGGTCCAGCCGCAGTGCCACCTCTTCCAGGTCGGCATACACGCCATACAGATTGGCCAGGGCATCCTCAATAGGGTCTCTCCGGCCCTTGCGTGCCTGGTCAAGATCTCCCAACGGATTGTTGCTGTATCGCCCTGGCATAATCCCTCCTGCTATTCGCAGTCGAAGTTGCCCGTGTTGTGCGCCAACGTCTTGATGGCGCAAGCATGGATAGGCTCCACCCACCAGGCACACTGCGTGCGCAAGCATTGGCCAATCGTGTTCTCGCCCATGTGCAATAAGGGGCAGTAGAGCGCTGGCTCCGCCAAGACCGGCTTGGGTTCTTTGGCCTTGCGGTTGTGTTCATCCGCCTCGGCCTGCGCGCTGGCTTTGTTGTTTCCCAGTTGCATGGCGGTTTCCACTGCAGCCTCAAAGTATCCAAAAGCGGGATAATCAAACGAGAGCAGCGCCTTGTATTCGCCATCTTCTTCGTCACACACCACTATGTATTTCCCCAGGAAAAACGGAGGGAAGCTATCTCTTCGTTTAGCGCTGTAAACACCCGTTACTTGGTTTTCATTGTTCATGCTTACGTCTACATTCAAACAAATCGGGGCGCAGCCAGGCAGGTCAATCAGCAGCGCAGCATGATCGTGCCTCAAATTGTGGTAAGCATCCTGCCAGCCATAGAAGCTGACCACCGGGTGGATGGCCTCAGGCAGGAGCTGCCTGCCCAGCTCAAGCACCTTCACTCTGTTGCTGTAATCCCGTTCATCTGCAGCCAGGTCGGCCAACTGCTGTCCCAGTTCGCGCGTCTCGCGCATCACCCGTATGTTCTCCAGGTATTGTTCCAAATCACTTACTGCTTCCATCTTCACGCTCCTCTTTCAACTGCTGCTCGATGTGATATTCACAACAAAAATCGTAGTACACGCCCTCTAAGCAGGCGCCGCAGGTCTCATTCGATCCATCTTCGACGTAACCAGTACCGGCGCAAAACTCGCAGGTGTATTCCACCATCCCGCCTTTTTCACGCCCGCACCAGGCCAGGCCATCCTTTTCCTGCGGGATCTCGGCGTGGCCTTTGTTCGGCTCCGTTTCGCCCAAAGACTTCCAGCGTTCATCATTGATCATTCTTCCCCCCTCGTTCTAATGGCTTGCCGGTCGCATCGAGCTGCTTACGCTTGCCTACAATATGAAGATACTGGTCGTCAATTCCATTCATAACGTTCTTGAGATGGCGCTGTGCTGGCGTGTCGTAAACGCAATTTACTTTCGGTTTGTCACCGCATCCACAAGGACAACTACGGTCTTGGTGTTCACAAATTTCGCTATGGCAAATATCGCAATATTCCATCTTGTCTTCTTACCTCCGTCTCTCCATCTGAATTCACGCTGATTGCTTGCCTGGTAATCGAAGGATGCTGTTTTATCTTCGCCTTCAGTCGTCGAAACTCTTTTGCATCAATCTGTTCCCAGCCATGCTCCCTCATCCAATAACTCATCTGAGGGTTGGGACCGCGCAGTGTGCAGACGCTTTCTTCACCTTGTTTTAAATAAATCGTTGCCATCCTCCACCTTTCTTTCCAGAATAAAAACCAAATCCTTTGTCACCTCGCGAATGCGCAGGCCGTGATCATCCATGTATTTGAGCAGATCAGCCAGTTCGATCTTGATTGTTTGTTCTTCTTTCTTATCCATTTGACTCCGCTAAAACAGAAGGAAACCCAATAGATAACCGCTGAGTAGACCGACGAAACACAACAAAACGGATAGCATGGCCAATTCTCCGCAGGTCATATTCATCACAGCACCTCCACCCGCTTCTCAATATCTTCGTAATGCGGCAGCGTGTACCGGCGGGTCACTTCCAGGCTGCTGTGGCCCAAAAAGGCAGCCACTTCGGGCAGTGTAGCGCCGTTATCCAGCAGGGTCTTGCCCGCGGTGTGCCGCAGCTGGTGCGGTGTCACATGCCCTATCCCGGCGGCTTTGGCCACCCCGGCCAGCAGCTTCTGTATGCCCCGCTCTTGCAGCGCTTCGCCAAACTTGCCCACAAAGAGCGTCTCACCGCACCCGGCAGGCCGCACGGCCACCCAGGCCCGTAAGGCTTGCGTCGCCTCATAATTCAGTGGGATCTCGCGGTCCTTGTTGCCCTTGGTATTCACCACCTCCACCCGCCCACTGCGCGCGCCCAGCAGCACATCCCGCAGACGCAGGTGCGCCACTTCACCCTCGCGCATGCCCGCCTGCCATAGGCAAGCGATCACGGCCGCATCGCGCAGCGCCTTTACACGCGCCGCCGGGCTCTTGGCCGTGCGCACCAGCTCACCGGTCGCCAGGCGCAGGCGCTTATATTCCGGCTTGCGCAGGCTCTTGGGGGCCAGCTTCTGGCTCTCGGCCCGTGTCAGAGTGTCGCTTGGGTCATATTCCAGCTCACCGTTAGCCTGCAGCCAGGCGGCAAAAACGGCCAGGCTGGCCACCGAGCGGTTCCAGGTGGCGGCCTTCAGGTGCAGCTCATCGCGGCAATAGCGCTGGTACTCGCGCAGATCCGCGCGGTTAAACATGCTCAGCGTCCAGGCCTGGGCATACTCGCCTTCGCTCCAGCGCACGAAACGCGCCAGATCGCTGCAGTAAGCCTCCACAGTGCGTTCGGCCCGGCCTTGCTCGCGCAGCCGGTTGGCAAAATTCTTCAGCATCGCGTTCATTTCGTCACCTCAAGCCCAAAGGCTTTGCGCAGAATATCGAGCTGCTTCTGGCTCCAGGCGGTGTGATAACCTTCCGGCATGCGCCGCATGCTCAGGCAAAAGTTGCGGCAAGCCGTGCCCACATGTTGGGGCGGCAGGTTATTAATGCCCGTCAGCGGAATGAGATCCTGCAGGGCCGCGATCCAATAAGCCCGGCCGTTCTCGTCTGCGCCGCTTATGGGGTGGGCGCTGCTCCACATGACCAGCGCACGCACAATCGCTTTGTGTGTTTCGTAAGAGGGGATTGTTACCTTCGGCGCCTCGTCCTCCAGCGCTGCCAAAACTGATGTTTCCAAGATCCTTGCCATTTTCGTGCTCTCCTTCCAATAGAGTTCCACTTGTTTCACCGGTCAACTGCCCGAGGCAGTCCTGTGCTATGCTGTTTTCATAGGGTTCAATATCTTTATTCGCTGCACCATCCATCTCACGTTGCGACTTACGCATGTACTCACTGATGATCCCCATGGCATATTCCCAGGCCGCCCGCTGTTCCGCGGGCATTGCCACAAATTGCCGATCGAGATCCACCTTGAGCTTTTGCGCCATCGCCTATGCCTGCGCCTGGCCTTCATCCGCCTTGGTCACCGGGCGGATCAGCTTGACAGCCTCCAGCTTTTCATACTCAGCATTCACCATCACGCGCACCTGCGCGCCCAGCTTGCGCTCGTATGCCTCGGCCAGCGCCTGCACCTTTTCGTATGTTTCCGGGTCCACCGGGATGTTCTTGTAGTTCCATTCGGCCATGCTCATCACCTCTTTTCGTGTAAAATTGCAATATCTTGCTAACTTATCTGACCAGGAGAAAAAACATGCTTTCCTTTGAAGACTTCATTTCAGAATTTGCAGATAAAGTCCTTGTATTTGTTATCCCTGGGGCTGTTGTAGAGGGGAAAATCTCGCCTCCAATCGACCCTAAAAAGAAAGTTTTGTATCTCTCAGATGTCATAATCTATTCCGGCATCAGAAAAGCCCACCTTGACCACCTCGCATTGCGTATTGACCAAATCTCCGCCTGGAGCAACGATACGTTTGCCCCTGAGCCCGTAAATTTTTTCTTTGAATAACTTGAACCCACGAGAAAATCGATCAAAAGAGCCTCTCTCCGCGGCGTTATGGCAAGCGAGAAACTCTTCCAGTACAGCCAGGTCTTCTTCCGTCTTTCTTCGTTCGGCCACAAATTCGCCCAACGTGAACGGGCGTAAATCCTTTTCTTCTTTTGCCATACCTCGCTCCTTTTCTTTTTCTAGCTTCCCGGAGGAAACCTGTGCTGACCACATCTCACGACTTTGCTACCTTCATCAAAAATGGCCTTCAAACAAAGAAAATCTGCCATTTTGTTCTTGCCGGGGCTGTTGTTTCTGGCCAGATCGAGGAAGAACCAACTCCTGAAACAATCTCCCTGCGTAACGTGACCATTTACTCCGGCCACTCAGTAGTCCAGACTGATTTCCTCTTCGTCCCGCTCGCTCACATCCTCACGTGGGGTTTTGGTAAGCTTGTCCAGCGAAAATGAACCAGCTCGTGTATCGGTCCGCAGAACGCGGTTGGCCAGACGGATCTCCTTGACGATCAGCGGCCCATAAACGCTGTCCACCCGATTGACGATGAAGAAACCTTCTTTCTCGCCGCGCGGCACCACAGCCTCAACTGTCAGCTTCACTCCATTTCGCAAATAATCAAAAAACTCTTCTTCTGCCATACCTCGCTCCTTTTCTTGAATTGTTTCTGAGTTGAACACTATTGTATTCACT
>CAIVSQ010000015.1 GCA_903908605.1 uncultured Anaerolineae bacterium | reverse complement strand
GTGGCTGATCATGTTTACCGGATATCATGCCTGGCATTATTCTTTTTTTCATGAACTTTTTACAAACCCCATGCTAGCAAAAAGTCATTGGCCATATCGCCCTGTTTTTGATGGATTACTCGATTATTTTCTTTATTATGGTTCCCCTTTACTCGAGTTTATCTTTAAATACATGGGGCTGGCGATTATTACAATAGTCTCATTCGTTACCTTCAAAATTCCCAAGAAAAATAATACCGAAAAAGGTGGGAAGAAAGAATTTATTGGGTATTTCGCTCTGTGCGGAATTTTCATTATATGCATCACTGGCGCAAATTGGGGTGCGGCAGCGCGGCTAAGCTATCCCGCCTTGCCGTTCATTTTACTTTTTATTTTACTTAAGCTAGATTCAAATCGTTTTTTTTCAGGGAATAATCTTGCTCGCGCCACATCTGTTATAGGTATTATTATTAACCTTGTTATAGTTGTTCAGTCCAGTCTTATTCCCCCACCAGATGTTATCACATTGGCAGGCGTTGAAAAACGCGCATCAGCAATCGACGTGGTCCAGGAGTTTATTGGACGCCCAGAAATTACATTTGCAGGTGTAGATATGGGCGGATTACTGCTGTACCACGGGAGCGGGAAAAAAGTCATCGACCTGGGTCTCTTATGCGATAAAGAACTTGCCAAAAATGGCTATAAAAATTATTCCAGATACATTTTCGAAGAAAATAAACCTGAAATAATTGAAGCACATGGTTTTTGGGTCAATAAACTTAAGGAAACGGATCAATTCACTAATTTGTACACTCCCATTATGACAATAACTAACAGGAATGAGCAAATATTGTATTATCGCAAAGATATTGCTGATCAAATTAATACGATGCGCAAACTCCCTTACGCCACCGCGAAGGATGGTTTCAAAGATATCGATCAACCAACTCTTAGCAGTTTGGGCAGTTTTCAAGTCCTGGACTTACGATATCCTACCAATCCCTGACATATCGCTAGTATTTGGACTTTTGACAAAGTCAAAGATTGCGAAAAAGATAGAACTGCATGACAATTGGGAGTTGTGGACAACCAATTGCAGCAGTTCCGTTCTGAAGTTTACCAGAACTTTAACAACTATAAACGAACCGACACGTTAATGGATTTGGTGGACGCACTCAGCAGCAACACCACAGCCAAATCAGTGGTCGAATTAACCTTGAACCCGCAATTTCAGCGGACATACACAGCTTTGAACAAAGCTATTGCAGTGGAGTGCCTGAGTGACATGCAAATTGCTCGATTGGCAGCGAAGACAATTGAGCCACCACAGACCCGGAAGTTTTATCTGATCGGAACAGATGTTACTTCAAGCCCACGGCCGTATGCAGAGACTCTGCCCGATCGCAGTTTTGTCTATCAGCCAAACACCATCAAGGGCAACAAACCGATTGCAATTGGGCATCAGTACTCGTTTGTGGCAGCACTACCCGAGCGTGACAAGGAAAAAACTGGGCCGTGGGTAATTCCGCTTTTGATACAACGAGTTGGCAGCCAGGCCAACAAAGAATTGGTTGGCGCTGAACAAGTGAAAAGCATATTGGAAGATGATAAGCTGCCTTTTGGTGAAGCGTTATGCGTAGAAGTGGAAGACAGTGCTTATAGCAAACCGGCTTTTCTGAACTTTAATCGAGATAAACCGAATCTGGTAACAATTACCCGGGCCCGTGGTACGCGAACTTTTTACCATGAACCTCCTTCAGATGTTGATGAAGAGAGCGGTAGGGGTCACCCAACCTGGTACGGGGAACTTTTTTGTTTGAAAGATTCTGAAACCTGGGGTGAACCAGATGATGTTGCTGAAACGACCTTCACCAGCCAGCGCAAGATAACTTATCGGATCGAAATCCAGGCCTGGAAAAACCTGTTGATGCACGGGAAGAAAGATATTCCCATGCACAAACATGCTTTTACCCTTGTGAAAATTCGCTGGTACGGCCCAAATGGTAAAGCCCTGTTTGCGAAGCCATTATGGTTGATTGTGATGGGCGATAGACGTACTGAGCTTTGCTTGCTGGACATCTATCAATCGTATTTGCAGCGCTACGATCTGGAGCATTTCTTCCGCTTTGGAAAACAGAAGTTGCTGCTGGATAAGTTCCAGACCCCGGACGATAAACACGAAGAAAACTGGTGGCGACTGGTAGTATTGGCTTATTTGCAACTTTGGGCAGCGAAAGACTTGGTTTCTCAATTGCCACGACCCTGGGAACGTTATCTGCCATCTGTTTTGAACAAGTTAATTACCCCAGCTGCTGCACAACGGGATATGAGCCGAATAATTCGGCAGATTGGGACACCGTCCCCTGCGCCCAAACCTCGAGGTAAATCCCCGGGACGGCCAAAAGGCATCGTGCTCACCCCAAGAAAACGACTCGCAGTCGTAAAAAAGGCTAAAACTTGAGTTTTCGGTTCGTTTATGAAGTTGTAAAGGTGCTTCCTTGCGATCCCAAAGTCACAAGGTCATTTCTCGTTGTCAAAAGTCCAAT
>CAIVSQ010000014.1 GCA_903908605.1 uncultured Anaerolineae bacterium | reverse complement strand
GATAACGGCGCCGGTAAGTCCACTCTGATTAAGTTGATCTGTGGTGCTTATCTGCTTGATGCCGGTGAGATCTGGGTGCACGGCAAACGAGCACATATTAGTGGGCCAGTGGACGCTTTTAAATTGGGCATTGCCCCGGTTTACCAGAGCCTGGAATTGGTTGAAAACCGAAACGTCATGTTAAACATGTATCTCGGGAACGAATTGACCAGGGGTCCCCTAAACGTGTTCCTGGATAAAAAGCGTATGTATGATGAAAGTCTACGCGTTTTGGGCGAAATTCATGCCCGCATCCCGGATGTGCGTGAGCCTGTTGCCAAGTTATCGGGCGGTCAGCGACAGGTGGTTGCCGTGGGCCGAGCGCTAGTGCGTGGTGGAGAAATTATCATTCTGGATGAACCAACAGCAGCGCTTGGCGTTGAACAGACACAGGAAGTGCTACGCCTCATTGAGACACTGCGCTCCAACGGCAAGACCGTGATCCTGATTAGCCACAACCTTTCGCAGGTCATGGAGATTTCAGATTGGATCTCTGTCATGTTTCACGGTGAGATGGTCGGGTCGCGACGAAAGGACCAGGTCTCGCGGTCGGACGTGGTTTCCATGATCATGGGGACCAAAGCCGATGATCTGGCTATGGCCTGAGGAGAGCAAATGTCATCCACGCAAGTTGCGGCCTATTACTTTCCACAATATCATATTGATTCGCGGAATGAGATAATCCATGAACCAGGCTGGTCCGAATGGCAAATCGTAAAACGTGCCCAACAGCGATTCCCCGGTCACATCCAACCCCACGTTCCACTTTGGGGCTACGAGGACGAAGCCGACCCCGCTGTATTTTCTCGAAAAATTGCCGCAGCTGCCGATCATGGCATCGACTGCTTCATCTTTGACTGGTACTGGTATGAAGGGCAGCCCTTTTTACACCGCGCCCTTGAAGAGGGGTATATGGCCGCTCCTAATCACGACCAGTTGCGCTTTGCGCTTATGTGGGCCAATCAATACTGGTGTGATCTATATCCGGCCCCACTCGAAGGAAACTACCGCACTATCTTCTCGGGCAATGTCACGCGGGCCATCTTCGATGACGTTTGCAACTATGTAATCAAGCATTACTTTACCAACCCCGGTTACTGGAAAATCGACGGCTGCCCCTATTTCTCGATTTATGAGCTTTTCAGACTAATAGACAACCTCGGGGGCATCTCTGCCACACGCATGGCTTTGGACAGCTTTCGAGCCAAGACGCGTGCCGCGGGTTTCCCAGATCTCCATCTGAACGGCGTGCTGTGGGGACTAATGACGGCGCCTGAGGATCATACTGTGTCTACGGCTCCAGGTATTGCGGAAGCGCTCGGACTGCAAAGCGTGACAACCTATTCCTGGTGCCATGATATGGACCTTACCCCCTTTCCGACCGTCGAATATGCGCAGGTTGCCCAAGAGATGCGCGAGTTCTGGGCGAAAACTGCAGCCGAGTTCCCTGTTCCTTACCACCCCACAGTAAGCATGGGTTGGGACGCGTCACCGCGTACCAATCCGGCCTTGTCCTTTGTGTCGGGTCACTATCCGTACTTCCCGGTGATGGTTAGAAACACACCAGATGCGTTTGAAGCTGCATTACGCCTAGCTAATGAATTCCTGGTATCCCGGCCAGACCCCGAGCGCGTCGTTATCATCAATGCTTGGAACGAATGGACCGAGTCAAGCTACCTCGAACCCGACACAGTCCATGGAATGACATACCTGGAAGCAGTTAAGAAGGTATTCAGAGAGAAGAATGGCTGATACTTTGTCTCATCACAGTAAATAGTGGTTTCCGAAAAATGACATTCCCGAGACACATCATAACTGCATCGGATTAATGGATTTTCGACATAATTGGCGGTTATTTGAATTTTCCGAAAACAATTCCCCCGGATTATTGAGAGGACACACTTTTTAGTTTGAAAATTTTTAATCAAGAAGTACTAATATTACAGCGCAAGGTTAGGTGTGAGAGCAGCAAGTCGGGCCAGCTTTGACTTACGATGAGAGCAATATGCAGCATAGTTTCGCTTCTGGTAATAGATGACTCGTTGTAGTGCAGCAGAAACATCAAAAACAGGTACTGGCAAGACACTTGTGAGCAAAATCTTCACCTGGTAAACCGTCAAAGCAGGTGCAAGCTCATGGAATCGAATTCGCAATCGTACAAGGAAGTGATGAGCAAGAGAGACCAACAGCATATGATGATGCCATCCTATCCAGCTACGCATTTCGTAATGGTCCAACCCGACTTCACCTTTGGCTTCTTCAAAAATGGTTTCTATGGGCCAACGCATACCGTTAACACGAATAAGCTCAAGCGAGGAAGTTTCAGCAGGAGCATTACTGAAGTAGAATTTAACCACTGTAGGATCATCGAGATTGCGGCGAATGATAAGCCAAAGTTCCGAGGCGGGCAAGTTTGCTCGAGACTCAGTAAGACGGAGAAAAGCAAAGTCACAGATGATCGGACCTTTGCTGCCTTCTTTAATTTTGGCACGTGTCCAGGATCCTGCTGGAATATCTTTTACGAGGTCTTTGACCTGGACTGGGCGATCCGTTGGGGCATGCAGGCGCAAACGGGTTGGTCGTCGGCCACGACCATTCCATGCGGGAACATGGACTTCTGGGCGAGTAATCCAAACCATAGACGTACTTTTGATTTCGGTGAAATACCACTTGCCCAATTCAGCAATCCCATCTCGAAAAGCAGGAGAATCTCCATACAATTCATCGGCGGCTACCCATTTGAAGGCCAATCCGCCGCGATCCACGGCTTCTTGCACCAATTCCAACCCAATTTCTGGCTTTGTTTTGTAAACCAGTTCTTCAGGTACACCGCAAGCACTGCGCCGATTAGTATGTGTATCTTCAAACCATTCGTCCGGCAGGAACAATCGCCCTGCCAACAAACTGTATCCTTTACGGCTGGCGTATCCCAAATAAACACCCACCTGACCGTTCGCTATCTTGCCGACCGATCCGCAATATTGAGCTGCTACCCCGACGGATTCACTTCCTTGCTTGACCACACTCGATTCGTCAATCAACATGACCCCATCTGGTTCTCCCAGAGTTTCACCTATCAACAGTTGATGAACTTCGATCACTGGCTTTTCTTCCCACGGACTTTGACCAATAAAATATTGCATGCTGCGAACTTTATCTCCCAGGCCAAGGGCCATTTGTTCGACATTTTTGCGCGGGGCATTACCAAGCAAACCATGCAGGTAGGCCTGGCTTCGCTTCAATTGTTCTATTCGCTGAAAAGCTGGCTCGAACAATTCCATGTAACTCATTATTTCATCCAAAGATTGTTCAATGTCTTTTTCGGTCAAATTGCAATTCGGGACAGGGCAAGTTTCAGTTACAATTCCGTTTGGCATGGTTTTCTTCTTCTCCTTCCCACTTGGCCGTGGTTGGAGAAAGATACCATGCCTTTTTCTACCTACAAGTCATTTCGCAAGCTTTTGTTCAACCTTGCGCTGTAATACTAATGGGAGAGAAGGAGAAATCATCCTTAACGCAGTACACAGAGTGAGCGGAAGCCCAGCGATTCAGTATTATCAAATGTATTTTTATTGAATGTGTATGGAGTTAGCATGAACCATGACCAAAGTTCATTGATTAAGGTCGGCTT
>CAIVSQ010000013.1 GCA_903908605.1 uncultured Anaerolineae bacterium | reverse complement strand
GGGATACATTTTTTGGGATCAATCTCAGGTGAAAATATCTGAAGATTGAATGGGTTTTCAGGGATTTCCAACTTATGGTCTTCGCTGGCAACAAATTTCAATAAAATTCGTTCAAAAGGCAGCTCAAAAGGCGTTACCGTGGATGAAATAAATTCGAATGGCGGTAGTAATTTAATCGCCTTCTCCAAATCATTCGGATCTCCATTCTGAGATAGAACAAACACATCGATTTCCAGACGTTTATTCCCATTACGCAAATCATTAAACGCTTTTGTAAGCTTGGTAGGGTGATATTTTCGCAACTTGCCAGCCCTTACATAGGCGTCTCTTAATTTATCACGAGAAACAGCGGGTGTTACCTCGAGTACTTCGTAAGGAGTAAGTATTGGATATGGCATATTTTCACCTAAGATTGTTCAGGATAATTGTCCCCTGATGTTTCGATAATCCACATTATAGGGATCTAATTGTAATGCTTGATCAATATCAAGCCTCGCCGCATACCTATCACCGCGGTTCGCCTTTACCACACACCGTAGGACATAACACTGGGCAAGCATTTTTCGGGTATCATCGCTATTCATAATTTGCAGGGCTAGCGTAATATCTTTAATGGCAGCATCTAAACGGTCATGATTCGCGTGGTCAACGCCGCGATTATGTAAGGATATATGGTAGGACTCGCGCACATCCGAATCGGATGGATCCATTCGATAGGCTTCGGCACACATGCGGATTCCATCGTCTATTTTCCCCATTCTCCGATATATACTCCCAATATAACTTAGGAGCTGTGGATCATCTCCGTAACTGCGTGCTTCTTCAAGCAATGCCAGGCACTTGTTCGGCATTTCTTTTTCCAATTCCTCGAAAGCCCGATTTCGCAAATAGTTTTTTATGATGCGCTTTGCCTCTACGGCCGTAACAGGATTATTCCATTCCGGGTCATATTTTAGGTGCTCCAACATATACTGTACTGCTTGTTGCCGTCTCTTATTGTCCACCGCACGTATACACAAACCAAAGTAAAAGTTTGCCACATCTTTTTTATCTTGGTCCGTTTCTCCAAATATTGCGCTTTGCTGCATATAATAAATGGCACGATCTATGTTTTCTTCCTCCAAAGTCATACCCATATTATAGAAAACTACACACGCCGATTTCTTCTCATCCACAGGGTTGTATTTATATGCCCGTCTCACCAGTTTTTCAGCATCATCAAAACGCTTATCCTTTACGGCCAAACGCGCCTGCATTGCCAGGCTTGCAGCCAATTCGGCGCACACTCTGGGATCCTCGCCAATTAAGTTGATAACCCGCTCCAATAATAGAATACCTTGATTAAATTCCGCAGCCCTACTGTTATCATCTTTTGAGTCGTAAAATTTGCTTACATTATTTTTGCTAAACACAATACTTAACCCAATGATTTTCTCAATATTGGTTGGGGCATTACCGCCTTTAAGTTTCGCATTTTCCAGGAACGGTAATCCAGATTCCAGGTTACCCATATCAACCAACTCCACACCTTTGTGGAGTAATGCACTTCCCAGTAATGCCTGTGCCTGGGGCCATGCCTGGATTTTTTCCAACTCCTCAATAGCCTGGTCAAGCATATTCATGTCTAACAAGTAATGATGCCTGCCCATTGGCGACAAATATTTTTGCAAACTTTGACCTGATGCATCATTAAAATTTGGAAGGCTCTGCCTCAGGCTAATTACCGCTGGTTTCATGTTTTGAAATGCGCCTAGTAACTCTAACATCCCAGGCCCACATGTAAAATGGCGTGGCCAGGCATTTACTCTGTATTCCACCGCAAGATCACCTAATATTTTCGCTGTTTCACATTCCAAACCCCAGGATATATCCAGTTCATGGAAAAGTTTTATTTTTTGACTGCTGGAATATTTTTTCCATTCATCTGCATAATTTCGAAAATCCTGCCGGAAATTATCCTCAATAAATTTTCTTATTTGCCTGATATCATCATCGTTAATATCAGCTTGCAATATTTCAAGTCGCTTAGGGAGCCACCTATTCCAAAAACTTTTACTAAAAATAACAACTGGCCAATAATTAATCGACTTGCGCCAATATATTTCTGAAGAATTCTTCGGATCAACCTGCCCCGAAATTAGTTCCTTCTCCTCTATTTGGCAGGCATGTTTATAACAAACAATCGCCAGGTTATGAATCAGTTCGGTGTCATTAGGCCGCTGCTGTAACTCACTCTCCCAGATTTGAACTGCCGCAGGTAGGTTATCGTTCACCACCTCGCTGAGAGCTTGCCACAAAGTCAACGAAGCAGATGCAGGCTGGTTTTTAATTTCCGGATCCGCCCCAAAAGCTTTCGCAATATCCTGGGCTGCCCCTAACAAGTCATCACTTTTGGCTTTTTTTTCTGCGCTCAATAGTCTAAGTCGAGCTATTATTTTTCGCAAATCCAATGTACTAGCAGGGCCAGTTGCCAATGGATCCAATAACAGAATGGATTCAGCAATATCGCCATGCTCAGCTAATAACAAACCTTTCAACAACTTGGCAACCGGGGCCGATGATTCTTTTTGTTCCAGTAACTTTACTGGTGCAAAAGCAGCTTCGAGATTTTTGGATTTGGCAGCCACTGATAACAAATGTTTACCCAGTTTTTCAGCACATGGTACACAAATAGCATTTTCTTCTGTTGAGTGAACTAAATGTTTTTGGCAAAATGGGTGACCACACAATGGACATACACGGTAAGTTTGCTCCGCGCAACCGGCATATGCACATAAATATTCGGTTCTCGGTAAAACGTTCCACAATGTATTGATCGATGATTGCTTGCGAGCCAATCTCAACTCGAGCCGTCCACGCTGGCCTTGCCAGAAATCAATTCTCCAATCGGTTATATTTTTAACAATTAAATTAACCTTCAATAAACCTGCACTATCAATCGATAAATTAATCGTACATGACTGTTCTTTTATCTTTTGGATGGATCGGGCCGCGAGAATTCCAACCCATTTCAGAGGCTGGTCATTCCTGGCCTTCGAATGTAGTATTCCACGCCATATATCTTCAAACGTAATATTCAAGGAATTTATCCGGAATTCTCCCTCATCATTTCGAATAAATGGCAATGTAGTATCTGTTGAAACTTCAAAATAATATTCACCCTCTGAAATAACTGGTAATTGAACTTGGTATTCCAGCCCAAGGCCATCCTGGTTGTTCTTGATAAGAGGCGTCTCAGCAATGAGGTCGTTGGGAATAATAAACTGTTCATCGTCTATGGATGCTACCTCGACAACATTTAGTGCAAAGCTTGTTCCGCATTTCCAACACTTCGATGCAGAAACCTCATTCGGTAAATGGCAGCTTTGACACTGAAATTGCACTCGTTGACCAAATAATTGATCACAATGTCCGCATGTTTCTGCCGTAACCGGATTTGTCTTCCCGCAGTATGGACAATCCACCACCGTCATCATGGCGGTTTGCATCGCCGCACCACAAGCTGCCCCATGCGCTACATAACCAAATTTATTCAGCTTTTCTGCGCCAAACATATCAGCAACAGTTTGCTCAAACACAGAAATTGAATTGGATCCCCCAACAAGAAAGATTACATCCAACAAATCGACAGTCATCCGCGCCTGTTTCAATAATTCTCGCAAAGAAGTATTTATCTGTACAGCATCTAATTTTGTTACTTCCTCAAGAATTTCTCGATCGATTTCAAATTCGCGCTCTAATCCACTTCCATCCAGCCCTGGCAAAGAAATATCCACTGTATTTGCTTTGCTAAGGTTTATCTTCGCATTATCAGCGATCATCCAAAGTTTTTGAAGGCTTTTGGGGTCTGATGTAGCAAAAATTTGGCCGCTCAAAAACTTAGCGTCTATTGCCCTGGCAAATTTTTCTGTGATTACATCCCCACCGATTAAATGATCTCCCAGGGAACTCAGTACAGTAAACCGTTCCTGTTTATACATCAAAACCGAACTATCAAAAGTACACCCAAGATTATGAACTAGGATCAATTTATTATCAACTGGTGTTTCCCAATTAAATCCGATATTCACCGCCACAGAGGTGGGTTGGTTAACTATTTGCTGCACAAAGAATCCAGCCAATTGAGCCGCTGTTCTTACTGCAGTTACCTGACGCTCACCAAAATGTGAAGGGATGGAAATAACGC
>CAIVSQ010000012.1 GCA_903908605.1 uncultured Anaerolineae bacterium | reverse complement strand
TTGAGAACGGTTCAGTCATGCTGGTTTTCTCCAGGGGGAAATAAAAAAAGCGCTCCCGGGAAGGGAACGCTTTTTGGATCAGACGAGCAATGGATACAGCTATCCCCGGGAACGCAACACTGAGGTGAATTATCAGCTATATCGAGAAGGTTGTCAACCAGGGTTGTCTGCTTAAATGTCGTTTACCCCAGGTTGGTGGGTTTTTCACAAAATTCAGGGGATTGCAGAATTTGATTCGAGTTACTTGCTTGTCTTGACAAGGCTTTTCCGCCGTTGTATGATATATGAGAAGTCGAGAAGTCAGAATATCAGAAAGAGAGGCAATCATGTCCGAATATCTACAAGTCCGCAGCAATGGACAAATCACCCTACCTGCTCCTACGCGCCGCAAAGCTAATATAAAAGAAGGCGATTTACTCGAAGCCGTAGTTGATGCCGATGGGAATATCCGTCTGGTGCCAAAACTGGCAGTGGATCGGGCTTTAGCGGAACAATTCCAACTTGATGACGTTGCTTGGGCATTGAATCAGAAGAACAAAAACGCATAATACCCAAGAACAAGTTCCGCCAATCCGTCAATCGTGGGTTATGAGGTTGTATAATTGGACGAGAGGTGAACCATGCAAACAATTGAGTTCCGGACCAAAATAAAAAACGGCATCATTCACATCCCTGCAAAATTCAAAGGAAAAGTGGCAGATGATGTTCAGGTAATTCTTATTGCCCAAAGTGAGAAAATAAAACAACTCGATATTATTGACGAATTGATGGCGAATCCCCTGAAAGTAGATGGATTCAAACCCATGACGCGCGATGAAGCCCATGCCCGATAATGAAACCTGCTTTATTGACTCGAATATCTGGCTGTATGCCTTCACAGATAACGACACACAAAAGAAAGAAGTCGCTCAGGCGCTTATTAAGGCATCTAAACCAGTTGTCAGTACTCAAGTCATCAATGAAACCTGCGTCAACTTGATAAAACGGTCGAAATTTCCAGAGACACGGATCAGTGAACTCATCAAAACCTTTTTCGAAAAATATGATGTCATCGAATTACAAAAAGGTTTGCTCCTAACCGCCTCGCAACTGCGTCTGGAATATGCATTTTCTTTCTGGGACAGCATAATTGTAGCTGCTGCGCTGATAAGCGGGGTAAAAACGCTCTATTCAGAAGATATGCAGGATGGGTTAGTAGTCCACGATAGTTTAAAAATCATCAACCCATTTAAATTGTAACTTCTACTTGCAGATTGTCATTGGAGCGCAAGTGCTTTAGGCCATCCAGGTAATCAACATTTTTCGAGGTTAGTTTCGGTGTGTGCTCATGAATTACAACTATACCTTTCATGTCACCCGGTCTGAAGAAGATGGTGAGTTTCTTGGCCAGTGTGCCGAGTTTTCCAGCCTGAGTTGGCTGGCATCCGAACCCGAAGCTGCGCTTCAGGGAATTCGGCAGGTAGTCGCAGAGGTCGTGGTTGACTTACAGGCAAATGGTGAGCATGTTCCTGACCCTCTGGCAGCGAAATAATACATCAGACGTTTCATGGTGCGCGTTCCCCTGAACTTCACCGCAGACTAGCCCTTAAAGCAGCGGAATCGGGGGTCAGCCTGAATCGGTTGGCCAGCGATAAACTAAGCAGCGCTCACTCGTAAAAAAAACAATATTTCTAAACGGCCGCGCTTTTGCTCGGCTGTTTTTTATTCCAAGATAGGTTCCACCACGCCCTTTCTCAGTCGCTATTCGCTTGTTTCGTCTGAGCTGAGATAATGAACGACCGTTTGGGCAATTTCATTTTCGCTCTTGAACCCACCAATCACCTGCTTGACAAATCCAGATATAGGCGGGCAAAACTTTCATTGACGAGTTTTTTGATGCTCAGCCTCCTTGGTGATTTCATCCACCAGGGCGCGCACCTGAGCCTTGCCCAAATACTTCACGATCAGAACCGCGAGTTTGCCAGGTTGCAGAAGCAAGGCAATCAGTGAGTTGTGATCGCGAGGTTCGAAAACCTTCAGGTGAGTGACCCAAGGCCTGGTCTGGCCTGCGAATGTCTTCAGCGATCCCTCTGCCAGGGCGGAGAAACCATCCGGGTATTTTTTGAGTTCGTCGAAAGCGATTTGTGCCGCTTGGCCGGTCAAGTAGACCGGATGACATTCACCCGCATAAGATGGGCCGCTCAAAAGGGTCGCGACGATATACGGTACTTCGAAGCCACCGAATTCGATCAACTGCGGAGCGGTGCCCGGTTCAACTGCCAGGATGCCCGAAAGGGAAAAAGCGTTTTGGCTCATAGAAATTAGTCTTGGGAGAGGTACCTTATCCCTCGATAGTGTGAGACTTGGATTTTCACAACTCTGCTTTCCTGGTTTCCAGGAAAGCAGATAGTCAGCGTGTGAGCTGGGTTTTCGGACAACTGACGCAGCCAGGCTTGAGTTGACTTGTGCCAGGGAAACAATTCCCCGGGAAATAACTCATGTTCTCAGGGGAGTTCTTTAACTGGGTTAATTCCCGGAGTTATTTCCCTGATTGGGTTTGTTCTCAATCATGTTTGCTTGGTGCAGATCGGAAAACTGTGGTTCATGATCGACCCGGTAAACGCACCTGGACACGGATTGGTACACGGCATTACACGGCCTTGCACATGGAAGCACCTGAACAGGAGGTTTAGACGCCACTTTCATCCCAAACATCGCGGGGGCTACCAGCTGAAAGTCTAAGTTTCACGCTTCCCGCGTGGTATTCTTCCAACCCATTCTCCAGCAGCAGGGTTGTTGTCACGGACGATTATCATGTTCCATCTCTTTCTTGCATCCCAAACAGGCGCTGCAGAAGTTCCTTTTTGACATCCGTTGAGGCTTGTCTGAGCGCCAGGGAATACCCGGACGTTGAAACCAACCCGCCATTCAAATCTTTTTCAAGCGCAGACTTGAAGTCTTGGGGCGGAAGCGCAGCCAGAATATTGCAGGCGCCGCCTGCTCCGGTTTTCGGGGAATCAAGCAAACGCGCAATCGCATTGCCGACCGGATCGGTAAGTCTGGCTGCCGCGGGAGTGGCGCCATAAATCAGCCAGGAAACAAAAGCCTGGGCGGACGCATCGCGTTTTTTGAGTTCGCTTTGGCTGCTGGTGCGAACGCCGTTGTTTTCCAGCAAAGAATCCAATTTCCAAACAGAATTGACATCCACCCCCACCCCCTTTTGTGCCACCGATATGTCACTTTTTGCGGGATGGGTGGAGGTCTTTATGTTTAGAGCTGGTTTTAAAGAGTTTAAGAGATTAAAGACTCTGCAAATCGCGCCACTGAAGTGTGAAATTCGCGCCATTGCGATACTGAAAAGTGCGCCATCCGAGACTGAAAAACGCGCCACTCCGATACTGAAATCTGCGCCACTCGAACCTGAAAAGTCCGCCACTCCGATACTGAAATTTGCGCCACTCGAGCTTGCACATGGAGCCACCCCGGTATTCGAACCTACGCCATTCGAACTTGTAAAGTGCGCCACTCCGATACTGAAATTCGCGCCACTCGCCTCTGGCCGGATCTGGTGGCGCAGGCAGGCCTGAACAATCTCTGCGGGCACTTCATCGAGCAGCACATCGAAGCTGCGCGCGGCATCCCACTGGTTGATTTCTGCCTGGCCTGATTGGTTGTAGTGCAAGTAGATTTTCAAAATGGGGTCACGCAGCCATTCCCAAACAGTCTTGGCGCGAGCCAGTCCCAACCAACCAGCCATCTCTGCATACCCACCCTGTACC
>CAIVSQ010000011.1 GCA_903908605.1 uncultured Anaerolineae bacterium | reverse complement strand
TCACTTTCTAGGAATAATTTCGTAGCCTGGGGGATAGCCAGCGCGGGCAAAAGTCTTATTTTGGGTATTATAATCAATCCAGTAAGATAAAACACGATGAATACAGATTCGACACTCTCCCCGGAAGAAACCAAGAAGCGCAATTTCAGGTATGTGCAAATTGATGCAATCGGCGTCAGCATCCCCAACGTCGCCGCGCCCTTCCTGCCTGTCTTCCTGACGCGCATGGGTGCCAGCAATTTTCAGGTTGGCCTGCTCTCCTCCATGCCTGGTATCACCGGCTTGGTGCTGGCCATTGTGGTCGGCCGTTTTTTACAAACACGGCGCAACATTATCCCATGGTTCAGTTATTCGCGCCTGATTGTAATCGCCTGTTATTTTCTAACCGGCCTGATCACGCTTTTTATGCCCAGGCAGTACACCGTCCTTGGCACCCTGGCCATTTGGGCCTTCGCTACCGTGCCCTCCACTGCCTTGGCAGTGGCATTTTCGGTGGTAATGAACGCCGTAGCCGGCCCGGAGGGACGCTACAACCTGCTCAGCCGGCGCTGGGCCATTTTTGGCATCACCAGCATCGCTTTCACTTTTATGATCACGCGCGTAATCGACCTGGTAACCTTCCCGCTCAATTATGGCATCATGTTCCTCGGGCTTTCGCTGGGCGGGCTGATCAGCTTCTATTTCTCCAGCCACATCATCATCCCAGATCAAGCCCCTGTCCCGCTCACGCAGGCAGAATCCTGGCTGGATTCGCTCAAGAATTACGCACAATTACTGCGCAGCGCCCCGGCTTTTGTGTCCTTCTCGTATAAGCGCTTCGTTTATCTCTCGGCATTGGCCCTTAGCGCGCCGATCATGCCATTATTTTTTGTCAAGCAGCTCCATGCCAGCGATAGCCAGATCGGCACCATCACCATGACCATGACCTCTGTTATGCTGGTCGGGTATTTCTTTTGGCCGTGGGTCTCACGCAATTGGGGCGGCCGCTCGGTACTGCTGGCCACCAGCCTGGGCATGGTACTCTACCCGGCCCTGACCGCCCTGACACCCAGTGTCGAGATGGTGTACATCTTTGCCGCCGTGGCGGGGCTTTTCCAATCCGGACTCGACCTGGTTTTCTTTGATGAGTTGATGAAAACGGTCCCCCCCGAGTACAGCGCCACCTTCGTGGCCCTGGCACAATCGATGCAGTATCTATCGGCCATGCTGGCGCCCATGTTGGGCACCTTTCTGGCAGATTACATCGGCCTGGGCGGGGCGTTGCTGCTCAGCGCTGGCCTGCGCCTGATCGGGTTCCTGCTCTTCCTCATCCCTGATAAACGCAGGGTCGAGCAGGTGGCGATTTAGGCCTGCAATTCAAACCGGGGCCGTGCGGAAGCCTGCCACCAGGAGCAGCCTGTTCTTTACCTTGTATTTGCTCATCTATTGCACGGTTTACGCTATTGCGGCTCAAAGCAACGAAAAACGATCACTGCCCCACCCCTTTTCGGATTTTTCTCCCACCTGGATACAGCCCTTTTGAAATAAGATACACACCCTAACTCAGCCCTGTTAGGCCACAACTGTCTCTGATAAATCGGCACGGATTACATCCCGCAAATTTTCGATCTCCGATTTTTGAGATTCATCATAGATCATGCTGATTTGCTGGCCTGATTGGAACTGCAGACCTAGAATAAACCTGCCATTGTCATCGTTAGCAAGTGAAACGGAGCATATATTTTTTCTTGGTATGTAATTCCAAATACCGCCATAGGTCGAAACCTTGCCGGTGTTGCGGATGCTGATAATCTCGTCCGTGGTCAGGATAAAAATATGTGCCGGGGTAACCTGTTTTGAAAAACTTTTCCCTAAAATTCGCACAATTTCCTTGCGAATTTCAGCCTGCATCATAATTTTCAAAACCTGGTCCCCGTTTCGAATACTTTGCAGACCATAGTTCATAAATTTAAAATTGATATTGCTCAAATAATTGAACCTGGATTTTTCAACCTCAAGCTGGCTGCCACTCTGCAAGTTGGGGATGGCGCGCAGGCTGGCTATAACTGGCAGGAGCAATTCCTCGCTAACCGTGTTGTAGCGGATACTTGGAGCTGCGGTTTCTCCGTTCTGGTCGATTCCAAAAATGGTCAACCAGGAATGCAACAACACAATTCCATTCTCAATGTAATTGATCGAATCATATTTCATGTAGACGTTCCGGATTTTTTCGCCGCGTTTTTCAAAAATGGTCATAGACTCTTCCGCGCAACATATCAGTCTTTCGGGGACTGGTTTTAGTAAATCTGCATAGCCCGGAGTCCAAAGCGTGTAGGGGAACTTGCTGCCCACCGTAAAAAGCGCATCGTAATCCTTTTGGTAGGCCGGCGGAAGTTGATCATACGCCGGTATGAATTTGGTCCAGCTTAATCTTGTTTGTTGAGCCGCCGAAAGATGGCTGTTATCAATGTCGAGGTTACTCATGAAGTGCCCACTTTTATTTGAAATTGTTGTTTATTCGGAGGCTAAATTGGCGCAATAAGTCTTTCCCTGAGCATGTTACCAATCAAGAACAGCCAGCCCTGATGCAGCTAAAATCGCCGGCATTTGTGCATTTTATCACAAATCAGTACCCGCCGGTTATGGTTCAGAATTTTTTCGCATCGCGGTGATGCCCAAGCCGGGGCCTTTTATGACTTGTGGGATTTGTTTGGTTGAATTATCTGTGCAGGGCTAAACAGCGCAGGCCAAAAGAAATGCCCCGCAGCAGGTATTTTGGAGCGAAGATCATGCTCCAAAATACCATGGCATCCAAATGCGGTTCTGAGCAAAAAAGCCTTCTACCACCCTTTTTTCCGAGTTCAATTGTAAACAGGCACACTTCCTGTCTGAAAATTCATTAATTCACAGCCTGGCTTCGTTGTAGTTTAATTGCCCAACCGGGCACGTTCCTCTATGGCTACTTTTTCTTCCAGCTTCTTGAAGAGCGGCAAGGGCTGGTTCAGCGCCTGCCCTGGCTGAAGATCGCTCGGTTTCCAGGCCGGGGCCTGGCCTTCAGGCGCGCGATAGCGCAAGCCTGTGTGCTCGCCGAGAGAATCCTGGATGGTCTCGACGTACTGCTCGCCGAACAGTGGATTGCTGTACCCAAAGATAACGTGCAGTTTCTCGCTGGCGAAAGGTAGAACCGGTGCAAACAACACCTTGAGTGAATCAATCGCCTTGAGCGCGGTGTACACGGTCAGCGCGGCGGCTTCACGGTCGGTCTTGATACTGGTCCAGGGTGCGTTGGCGTCGATATAGCGGTTGACCTCGGTGGAAAGCCGCATGGCCTCACCCAGCGCAGCGCGCAGGTGGACTGAATCCAATTCCTTGCCAACCGATTCAAAGCCGGCCTCAATCGTTGCCAGCAGGGCCAGGTCAGCCTCGCGCAGGTTGGCCGGGTCGATGGCGGGTACGTGACCCTCCCAAGTCTTGTAGCTAAAAGACAGCATACGGTTGGCCAGGTTACCCCAGGTAGCCACCAGTTGGTTGTTGTTCAGGGTAACAAACTCGGACCAATCCCAATCGCTGTCCTTGTTTTCGGGCATGTTGACCGTCAGGTAATAACGCAGCGCATCGGGGTCATAACGCGAGAGGAAATCCAATCCCCACACGCCCCAATGATGTGAACCGCTGATCTTCTGGCCTTCCATGTTCATGAATTGGTTGGCGGGCACATCATAAGGCAGGGTCAGGCGCACACCCTTCTCACCCGTGAAGATTTCAACAAACTGATCACTCACCCCCATCAACTGAGCCGGCCAAAGCGAGGTGTGGAAGAAAATATTGTCCTTGCCGATAAAATGATAATGCTTGGCAGCCGGGTTGACCCACCAATCCTTCCAATCACCTTCGGAAACCTGGCTCCACTCAATGGCTGCCGAAAGATAACCGATGACGGCTTCAAACCAGACGTACAGGCACTTGCCATCCCAACCCTCAACCGGCACGGGGATACCCCAGTCCAGGTCGCGGGTGATCGGGCGCGGTTTGAGCCCTTCAGCCTCAATTTTGCCAAGCGATTCACCCAGAACCGTGTCACGCATATGTGCGGAACGTTCTCGCAGGAAATTCTTGACATCGGGCTCCAACTTGGAGAGATCAATATAAAAGTGTTCTGTATCGCGCAGCACCGGCGTGGAACCATCCACCTTCGAGCGCGGGGTAATCAGTTTGGCAGCCTCGAGCACATTACCGCACTGGTCGCATTGGTCAGAGCGGGCTTCCTTATAGCCGCAAATATAGCAGGTGCCTTCCACAAACCGGTCGGGCAGGAACTTACCGGCCGAAGGAGAATACCATTGCGGTTCAACCTTGGTGAAGAGGAAACCGTTCTTCTTGAGGGCCAGGAAAATACTCTGCGATACCTTGAAATGATTTTGGGTATGGGTGGAGGTGAAAAGGTCATAGGTAATACCGGCCTGCTGAAAAAGTTCCAGGAAACCTTTGTGGTATTTCTTATAGACGGATTCGACCGGCACGCCTTCTTTTTCAGCGGCAATGGTCACCGGGGTACCGTGCGAATCAGTGCCGCTGACCATCAGGACGTGATCGCCCTTAAGACGATGGAAGCGCGCGACAATATCACCTGGCAGGTGCGAGCCGGTGATATTGCCAACGTGAATTTCAGCGTTGGCGTATGGCCAGGCAATGGCAATCAAGATATTTTCGGGCATGGGTTCCTCCGGGTAAGCGAGATATTTCGCTCAAAAATTTGGAAATTTTAGATTAGCTATTAAAGAAAAATGCTGGCTTTCGCCAGCAGGGTTCGTCAGACGGCCTAAACCGTCCCGCAGTTCATCTGGCAATGAACTGCAAGCGCAGCCTGGGCATGGACATCGAAACGAATATTTTTTGCATGGGCAATATTTTACTACAACCCGGGCACTTTTTCTTGCAATTTTCACAAATAACGGCCCACGCGCGTATTTTAGGCTGCCTGCCGGTTACTTCCGGATCTCAGGTGAGTGCTCTCCTGACCCGCGTCCCAATCCCTCGCAAGCGCTCCACTGGCTCATTGGCAAAAACAAAACGCACATATTTATCGCTGTTGGCGCTGCCCCAATTTACCATCGGTGTGGCTGCGATTTTGCCCAATTCAATCAACCTTTTTGACGCGCTGGCACTATCAAACCCAAGACGCGCAACATCCAGGAAAAGTGACCAACCACCGTGTGGGGGAATTACAGTGAAATCGGCTAATTCGTCCAGGATAACATCACGCCGGCGCTGCCATTCCACCACACTTTCCTGAATGCCGTCCTGCGGGTTATTAATGGCTGCTGCCACTGCGCCCATGGCAATACCGGTCTGGCAAACTACATTGCTAATGCTCACCCGGCCAACATCCGCAATAATCTGCGCAGGTCCAACAACCCATCCGACCCGCCAACCAATCATGCGGTATTCCTTCGAGGCAGCCCCTACCGTAATGACCCGTTCACGCATGCCCGGAAATGAAGCCGGGTGAATCACGCTGCGCCCATCGTACAAGATACGCTCCATGGCGGAATCGTTGATCAACCAACAGCCGGCGCGCTGGCAAAACTCAACCAAAGCCTGCCACTCGGCCTGATTAAATACCGCCCCGGATGGCATGGCCGGGCTCATCACCAGCATCGCCCTGACCGGAGCCGGGTCGATCCGCGCCAGTGCCTCCACATCGAGGCGCCAACCAGCAGGCGAAGGTACCAGGGGCACGAACCGGGGAACACCCCCCGCCAGGCGAACACGATTGATCAAGCCTACATAAATTGGGTCGGTCATCAAGACCTCATCACCCGGCTCAAGCGTCGCCAGTAATACATTCAATATGCCCGATAAACCACCGGCACTGATTACACATTCAGTCTTCCAGTCATACTGCTGCCCAGATTGCCTGCCGACCAGGCCTGAGGCAGCCTGGCGCAGCACATCCAAGCCAAAAAACGGCAGGTAGCTATTCGCATCGTCATCATCCACCGCCCGATGGGTATGCTCGAGTGCGCTTTGGGGTGGTCGAAGATCGGTATCCAGGTTTTCCAACCGCAGCACCTCGGGGTCTTTCAACGTATTGGCCAGATCTCCCATTTGCTCCACACCGATTTTGGTGATGTGCTTCAGTCGAGATACACTCATTTTTCAGCTCCCGTGTCAATAGAGATAATTATTCGTTCCTGACGTTTTACCACTTAAATAAGACCCGGTCCATGAAGATTATTCATGGACCGGAAAATGGTTGATGATGCTATTGGCATGCAGCTGTTACATCTTATATCGTTGCCTGCCTCATACCCTACAAGTAATCGCGCAACTGCCGTGCACGGCGCGGATGTCGCAAGCGTCGCAGGGCTTTACCCTCAATCTGGCGGATGCGCTCGCGCGTCAGGCCAAATTTCTGCCCAACTTCCTCCAGGGTGTAGACATTGCCATCATCCAGGCCAAAGCGCATCTGGATAATGCGCGCTTCACGCGGGGAAAGCGTGCCCAGCACTTCGACCAGCTTTTCCTTTAGCATGGTCTGGTAGGCAGACTGCAGCGGGGTGGGGCTGAACTCGTCTTCGATGAACATGCCAAGCTCAGATTCCTCATCATCGCCGACCGGGCTTTCGAGCGAAAGCGGCAACCAGGAAACCTTGAGGATCCACTGCACTTTCTTCACACTTAGCTTCAGTTCTTCGGCCAGTTCCTCAGTCGTCGGAGCGCGGCCCAGCTTTTGCTCAAGCTCGTGGTTGATCTTATATATGCTGCGAATGCGGTCGGCCATGTGCACTGGCAGACGAATGGTTCGTGACTGGTCGGCGATCGAGCGGGTGATGGTCTGGCGGATCCACCAGGTGGCATAGGTTGAAAAGCGGAAACCGCGCTTGTAATCGAATTTTCCGACCGCCTTCATCAGGCCCAGGTTGCCTTCCTGGATCAGATCGAGCAGGGCAATGCCGTGCCCGGTGTAACGCTTGGCGATGCTGACCACCAGACGCGTATTGGCCTTGATCAGATGCTCGCGGGCGGTCTGCCCGGCTGCAACGGCCTGCTCAAGCTGGGACGCCAGCACCGGGTCCAGGCACCCTGCCACCAGTTCTTTGCGGGCGTCGCGGCCGGCTTCAATCGCCTTGGCGATTTCAAGTTCCTCTTGATGGCTCAGCAACGGAACCCGTGCCATATCCTTGAGATACAGCCCAACTGTATCCTCGGTCATCACCGATTCGACCGGGTTGACCCAGGTTTCGTAGCCCATCTCAGGCACAACGGCTTCCACCGTTGGCGATTCATATTCACTATCGGGGTCGAGAATATCCACCCCCCTGCGTCTGAGTACAGTCATAATGACGGACAAACGCTCTGAATCGAAATCCGGGGCCACTTCCATCAAATCATCCGTGGTTAAATACCCCTGCACGCCAGCTTTCTCTAGCAGGATGTTGAGAACTTCATTGCGATGAGCATGCCCTGTAATTACCACGCGGGGTTCTCCTGAATTGTTAAGGCTGGTGCATCCCGGTCTATTCGCCGGGTTGGTTTTTAAATAACTCTTTCAGTATCTGGAATGGTGAGTCTATTTCCGGTCGATGACCGCAATCTTTCTCATTAAGGTTCTGCCCGCATTCTGTACAAAGACCTTTGCAATCCTCACGGCAGATTGGTTTTAGCGGAATCTCAAGCAATGCAAATTCGCGCAGCAATGCTTGCAGCTCAAGCTGGGCGTCCTCCGGAACCATCAAGCCGGATTCAGTAATATTTTCTTCTTTGAAAGCGTATAACTCGGTAAATTCCCACTCGAGAATTTGTTGGTAATCAGAGAGACAGCGCACACACTCCAGTGTGGTGCTACCGGTAAACTTGCCCCTCACCAGCAGACCCTGGGGTGTACAACCGATATTAATGACACCATCCAGATCGGTCACAGCCAGATCGTCGTCTGTGTACTGGGGTATAAAATAATCAAAATCGCGGTTATACCCTATCGGTGCATTGATAAGAAAACCGACATTCAACCGGAAGGGCTTACGAGGATTGGCCACCTAAATCTCTTTATTAATAGAATTTTTTATTTCTGCCATTGATGAACAACATTTTAGCACGCGCGAATCTCATAGTCAATAAGCTTTTCGCATAATTAAAGCCATATCCCCCAAATGTATCACTTGTATGGGTTATTGATCAGGAAATCAAATCCAAAACACGGTAATAAAGGCCAGCGAACGGTAAAAACCAGGGTTTACCCCAGTAGAGCGGGTAAACCGGGAAGGGCAGACCCTCCAAGGGATCATCAGCCGGTTGACCTAACAGGCGTTTGCCAGCCAGCATGCCCAGGTGGGTGGCGAACGCCACCCCATGCCCGGCGTAACCGAGGGCATAATCCACACCCTCCATTCGTCCGGTATGCGGCATCATATCCATGGCAAAATCGAGCGACCCACCCCAGGCATACTCCACCGGAATATCGCGCAATTCAGGGAAAACATCCACCATACCCTGGCGCATGATCGGCACACTCTCACGAATGGAGGCCGCGGTTTCAGGTCTGAAGGCCGCTCGCCCACCAAACATCATGCGTCGGTCAGGGGTCAGGCGAAAATAATAGAGATAATGCTTGGAGTCGAAAATCATGCGCCCATTTGGGATGACACGGCGGGCCATCTCCTCGGGCAGCGGAGCGGTGGTAATGATATATGAGCCAATCGGGGCGATACGCTTGCGCAGCGCAGGTGTGGCCGCGCCAGTATAACCACTCGTGCCAACAAAAACCTGCCTGGCCTGCAGCGACCCGCGATCAGTACGCACCAGGAAACCGCTGGCCTGTTTCTCGATGGCCAGTACAGTGGTCTGCTCGTGCAAATCCACGCCCTGGCGAATGGCCGCATCAGCCAACCCGCTGACAAACCGCGCCGGGTTGACACCCGCGCTGGTTTCGTCCAACAGTGCACCGTGATAGAGCTGCGAACCGATCTCGGTGTACTGATCAGCACGCGCCAGCACACTTACCTTATGGTTGAACTCTTTTTCCATCAATTCAGCTGCGCGCGCGTAACCGTTGAAGTGTGCCTCTTTCCAGGCGACCTCCAGGTGACCGCAGCGCTCGAAATCGCAATTAATCGATTCTTCGCGGGCCAGGTCTTCCACCGTATCAATCGCCGCCAGTGAAAGCTCAAACATACGTCGGGCACGTTCACGTCCGTACTGCTGTATCAAGGTTTCCACACCCAACTTCATCCCTGTCAGCACCATGCCACCGTTACGGCAGGATGCTCCCCACCCGGCAGTCTGTGCCTCGAGCACCGCCACCCGCGCCCCACCCCGTGCCAGGGTCAGCGCGGCCGAAAGCCCGCTGAAACCAGCACCAACCACCACCACATCCACCTGAGCAGGCAATGGGTGTGCAGAAATAGACCGGGCCGGTGTGGTGGTCAGCCAGAAGTTGGTTTCATTCAGCATGGGATTTACGTCCTTGCGAATAGAATGGGAGCGATACAGGGTTAGGAATTGCGGTCGACGATGTAGCGCGCCAGGGCAACCAGGGAATGGTATTCGGGCGCATGCTCGAAGGGTTTAATCGCTTCGACACTCTTTTCCACATGTTCAATAGCTTCTTCAGTGGCGTGCCGAATGGCATTGCTCGCCTGAATGGATTTGACCAGTTGTTCCATTTTTTCGTTATTGCCCCAACCACCATCTGCCAGTGTGCGCACCTCAGGATCATCGGGGTGGCTCTCGGCGTAATAAATGGCTGGCAAAGTCACCAAACCATTCAGCAGGTCGGAACCCACTGGCTTGCCAACTGTGGCCTGTTCACCGGTGAAATCAAGTACATCGTCCATAATCTGGAAAGCCATACCGACTTCATACCCATAGGTCTTCATTGCAGCCCGTATGGTTTCATCTTCAGTGCCGATCATGGTAGCAGCCAGGGAGCTCATCTCAAACAGTGAGGCGGTCTTGGCGTAAATGCGGGAGTAATAATTTTTGCGTTCAATAATGCCCTTGGCGGCGAACATCTGGGTCAGCTCACCGTTGACAATCACGGTCAGCGTCTCAGCAAACAGTTTCATCAGGGGCAGGTAATCCGTTTCAGCCGCCAGTTTGGCAGCCCGTCCAAACAAAAAATCACCGGTCAGCACGGTGGCAGCCGGCGACCAACGCGCATTAAGCGTTGGGATACCACGCCGCAGCAGCGAACCATCAATCAAATCATCATGGACCAGGGTGGCGGTGTGCAGCATTTCAACCGCCGCGCCAAGTGTAACAAGCCTGGGATGCGAGGCGTTAAATAATTGACCTGAGAGAAATACAATCGTTGGGCGCACACGTTTGCCCCCCGCAGTGAGCAAATGTTCCAAAGCAGCCCGCAAATCGGGGTGATGTTCGTTCCCCGCCTGCGAGCGCATCAATTGTTCGACTTCCCTGATTCCATCTTGTACCGGTGTAATAAACGCTGTGCTCAAAAAATCAGCCTCCCCAGGAAAATAGCCGCGCCGCATTGGCACTCGTTTGCGCCGCAATCACTTCCGGGTCATTAAGTTGGATTTCTGCAATTTTATCAGCAATATAGCGAACAAACGCAGGTTCGTTACGAAGCCCCCGTTTTGGGACGGGGGCGAGAAATGGCGCATCAGTCTCAATCAGCATACGCGCTAATGGTAACGATTTTACCACCTCACGCCGGACTTCCGCGTTTTTATACGTGACTGGGCCAGTAATTCCAACCAGGAAGTTCCATCCCAACACCTTTTGAGCGGTAGCCAGGCTTCCGCTGAACGAGTGCAATACACCGGGCGCTTGTACCAGTGGGTTGGCTTGGGCCACCAATCCGGCGATCCATTCTTCCAGCAGCCCCAGCAAGTCGGTGGCACACTCGCCTTGCTGGGCATCGTCCTTTTCACGCAGATGCAGGATCACCGGCAAGCCCAGTTCAGCCGCCAGGCCAAGCTGGGCGCGCAGCACCTCGTGTTGAAGATCTCGCGGTGCAGCATCCCAGTAATAATCCAGGCCAATTTCACCGATGGCGACAATTTTTCCTGGCGCAGTCTCGGAATACAACTGGCGCAGCCCGGGCAGGCTGCCGCCATCCCAACCTTGCGAATCGTTGGGGTGCACCCCGATGGCGGCAAAAATATCCGCAGCACTTTCGGCCAGGGCTACAACTCGCCGACTGGAAGCCAGGTCCAATCCTGGAACCAGGATTCGTGTCAGGCCTGCCAGGCGGGCGCGTTCCAGCACCTCGTCCCGGTCGCTATCAAAGCGATCCAGGTCCAGGTGGCAATGGGTGTCAGCCAGCTTCACGGGCGCGGCGACCAGCACGGGCGCCAATCCATCTCAGGCCAGGCCAGCAACTTTCAAACCGTCACGTAGAATGGCCTGCACCTTGTCAGCATGGCGGGTTTCGCAGTAGACGCGTAAAACGGGCTCGGTACCGCTGAAACGAATCAGCAACCAGCCGCCGTCTTCCAGGCGAAACTGAAAACCATCCACAGTAATTAAGCGCAGGACCTTCAAACCGCCGATGTTATCGGGGTTGGCCTGCAAAATCATCTGTTCACGATCCTTGCGGTTCCCGGTAAAGTGGCTGTCGATGCGATCATAATAAAACTCACCGCCAACTTTCTCGAAAAGCATCTTGAGCAGCTCGGTCGGTTTTTTACCGGTGCGCACCATGAAATCGAGGATAAACAATCCGGCCAGGATGCCATCCCGCTCGGGTACGTTACCGCGGAAGGCGAAACCACCGCTCTCCTCACCGCCGATCATGGCATCTGTCTCAGTCATTTTGGGTGCTACATATTTAAAGCCCACCCCGGTTTCATGCACCGGCACAGCGTACATCTCGCCCAGAATATTCAACATCCCGGTAGTGGAGAGAGTCTTGACGATGGCACCACGCTGCCCACGGATCTCGAGCAGGTAATAGGCCAGCAAGCCATACACACGCAGCTGGTTGACAAACTCACCATTCTCATCGCCCACGCCCACCCGGTCGGCATCACCATCGGTCACGATCAACACATCCGCGTGGTTGGCGAGTGTTGCGCGCAGCCCGGCATCAATGTTCGGCGGGATCGGTTCGGGGCGTTTCATCTCAGGGAAGGATGGGTTACGCTCGTTATGAATTTCGATGACACGGGTCTTGCCACCCGCCAGCAAATGCGCAAACCAACCCGCGCCATTGCCCCACATGCTGTCCACCATCACCGTCAGACCAGCATCCTTAATCGGCTGCAGATCGATCAAATCTTTGAGATGTTCAATATAGTCAGGCGCGGGGTCAAATTTGACCACCCAGCCTTGCTTGAGCGCGTCTGCCAGCGGCATGATCCTGACATCTTCGAGCGAGTCAGGGATGGCGGCTTCGATCTGCGCCAACCCGGCCGGGTGAATCGAACCGCCGGTCTCATCACGCACCTTAAAACCGTTATCGGCCGGCGGGTTATGGCTGGCCGTGATATTTATTGCACCGCACGCTTTTAAATGGACGGTCGAAAAAGCAATTACCGGCGTCGGCGTGGAGCCATCCGTCAGGTAGACTTTCAGGCCGTTGCCCGCCAGGACTTCAGCGGCGGCGGCGGCAAAATGCTCCGAAGCAAAGCGTTTATCATGCCCGACCACCACCCATTTGCCCGACCCACCCTGGGCAAGCATGTAGGCTGCAAAACCCTGGGATACGCGGCGAACATTGTCAAAGGTGTAATCTTCAGCGATCACACCCCGCCAACCATCGGTGCCGAATTTTATTTTATATGCCATTTTCGATCTCCAAGTTTATGTAAGTGTTCGCGATTATAACAGAAGTAGAAATATAAAAAAACGCCCCAAACCAGGCATGCCAGCCAAGAAACTCTCAAAAATAGTCCACAAGCGATACAATTCGGACAGGAAACAAGCTAAATGCCAGAATCTCTTGAAAAAACCAAGCAGCAACTACGCACGTCCTGCCGGCGCATCCGCCTGGGCCTGGCGGAAGAACAACGCGACCTGGCCAGCCAGGCTGTGTGTGCACTCATCTCATCCTGGCAGCTCTTCAACCACGCACACGTCATATTAAGCTATATGCCCATCAAAGGCGAGCTGGATTTGCGACCGCTGTTGAGCACACACCCGTCAAAAACCTGGGTGCTGCCGCGCATCCTGCCAGGGCCAGAGCCAGCCCTGGTCTTTCATCTCTACCAACCCGGCCAGCTCGAGCGGCACGCCTTTGGCATGTTGGAACCGGCCTCACACCTGCCCATCATTCCTCCCGGACAGATCGAGCTGGCGCTGATCCCCGGGCTGGCCTTTGACCGGCGCGGCTGCCGTTTGGGTTACGGTGGCGGCTACTATGATCGCTGCCTGGGCTCTTTCACCGCCATCCGCCTTGGCGTAACCTTCGCGGCCTTATTGCTGCCGAAAGTGCCATGTGGAGAGCATGACGTGCCGATGCAGTGGCTCGTCAGCGAGCAGGCCCTCTTCGCCGCCCAGCCCTGAGTGCTAACCGGCTGACTCAGCCACCAATTCACCCAGCCTGCGCACAGCGCGTTCAATCGGGTAATTCCAGACCGCTGCATTCAGGCGGATGAAATTTGGAAACTGGTTGCTGGGCGAAAACAGATATCCCGGCGTTATCGTAATATTATTTTTCAACGCCAGGGCGTAAACTTCAAGCGAGTCCACCCGTTCGGGCAGCTGAACCCACAATACAAAACCCCCAGTGGGACGAGTGACACGCGTCCCACTGGGAAAGGAACGCATGACCGCCTGTGAAAGCATGGCGACATTGTTGGCATACTCACGCCGGATTCGGCGTAGTTGATGATCGTAACCACCCGTCTCTAAAAACTGGGCAATGGCCATCTGCGGCAAACGGGCTGTGGCAGCACTGGTGGTGAACTTGAGCCATTCAATCGTGTTCTTATATCGGCCGGGCGATACCCAGCCCACCCGCATGGAGGGGCTGATATCCTTTGAAAACGAGGAACACTGCAGCACCAGGCCCTTTTGGTCAAAGGCCTTGGTAACCATCGGTCGCTTCTCGCTGAAATAAATTTCAGACGAGACGTCGTTGTCGATCAGGGGGATTTCGTAGCGCGCCAACATGCTGACCAACTCTCGTTTTTTCTCATCTGGCATGCAGCTCCCCAATGGGTTATTAAAATTTGAGATGGTCAGAACCGCCTTGATGGGGTTGTGCTCAATCGCAAACTGTAGAGCCTCCAGGCTGATCCCTTCGCGCGGATTGGTTGGTATCTCGAGTGCGCGCAAGTTATGCACCTCAAGTAGCTGCAAAGTCCCAAAATACATCGGCGACTCAATCGCAACAATGTCGCCTGGGTTACAGACTGCATACAGGCACAGGTGGATGCCCTCCACCCCACCCGAGGTGATCACCACGTCATTGGGCGTAATCTGGCAGCCGTTCATCACCGCACGCCGTGCAATCTGCACGCGCAGATCCTCCAGCCCCGGGGGAATCTCGTAATGATGCGAGACCCGCTCCGTGCTGCGTGCCAGGCTGGCCATGATGCGGTCAATCCGTTCGGTGGGCAGCAGTTCCAGGTTGGGCATGGCAGCCCCAAGCTGCACCAGGCTGGGATTGAGCGAATCACGCATGGCCATCATCATCAAATCATGTAAATTGACATGCGAGGGGTCCAGCCCGGGCGAAGAGCTTTCTGGCTCAGGGAACTCCGTGTCACTGGCATGCCGCACATAATAACCAGATTGCGGCCTGGCCTCGATGGCCCCCAGGTTTTCGAGCTGCATGTAGGCCTGCAGCACAGCGCTGACACTGGCGCCCTGCTGCTTGCTCATTTCGCGCACAGATGGGATTCGCTCGCCTGGTTGGTATGCGCCTTGCTCGATCAGGCGCATCACCTCAGCGGCAATGCGCTCATAACGAAAGGGGTGGTTTTCACGGGATACTTTTTGGGGGCTCATACCTACCTCGTCAGCTTGACCAGTACAGTTTAGATTATTTCAACCAGTACAGTTTACCATAATTCAAACTGTTACGGTTACAATTTCATCATTCTGCATCTGTACCCATTGTGAAAAATAGGACATAATAAGAACAGGCAAACATAGACATTATCAATAAGGAGAAAAATTATGAGCCAAACCACCCACATTCCAACCGACAGCGTTCTTGAGCTGCACCCGCACAACCTGCTTAACGCAGACCAAATCGACGCCGGCACCACCATCCTCTGCGAAGAGGGCATCCTCTGGCTGACCCAGTCCAATGATATGAAAGATTATATGCTCGAAGCTGGCGACAGCGTCACCGTCGATCATGGTCACAAGATCCTGATCGAAGCAATTTCCGAAGCGCGCGTCAGCGTAATTCACCACAACTAAACCCGTCATCTTCCCTCCTTCGAGAACACCCCATACCTTGCCGGTATGGGGTGTTTGATTTTCAGAGGAAAAAATTTTTCAGCGCGCAGCCAGCCTGTCCTCGAAAGCCGCCACATCTTCGTAATAGCTGCGCACCTGGGGTTGCTGAACTTCCGGGTTGGTGTAAATTTCGGCCCGCGGCTGATCGATCAGTTCAATGATGGCATTGGCCACCTCTTCGACACTTTGGGCGCCTTGCATGGCCGCAGCATCCTCAGGCGCGTGCAGCGAATTGGCCGCGAAACCGGTTGAGACCGCGCCTGGCAGCACCAGCGAAACCTGGATGCCCGGGAAGTCTGCACGCAAGTCCATGCGCAGGTTGGCTGTCAGCGTATTCAGCGCGCTCTTCGAAGCACTGTAGGCCGAACGAAAACCTGCGAAAGGGATGCGGCTTAACATGGAAGAGACGTTGATCAGGTGACCCTGCCCGCGCTCCTGAAAATGCGGGACAATCGCCTGAATGCCGTATAAAGCAGATTTCAGGTTGACCGAGATCATTTCGTCGATATCCGCGTCGGTCAGCTCCATCACATTGCGGGTAATCCCCCGCCCGGCATTATTAATCCAGACATCCACATGGTCAAAGGTACGCAAGGCCTCGTCACGCAGCCGGTTGACATCCTGCCGGCGGGTCACATCGGTGGTGTAGGCAAATGTATCCCGACCGCAGGACCGCGCCAATTGGTTCAATTCTTTTGCACTGCGTGCGCCAAGCATCAAATAATCTCCACGCGCTGCCAACTGCCGGGCCAACTGCGCGCCAATGCCGGCACTCGCACCGGTGATCACAATCACTTTGCTCATGGATTCTCCTGGGATCATCAATTTTTTTAACACAGATTTCTGTGCCCGAATTGTACGCCAACCGCCCTCAATATGGAAAGCGAGTTGTGCGCCCAGACCCCCCAATTTTCACTGACAAAAATGTTCTTATGGCTACTTTGGTCCAAAACGCTTGAGCATAATCTCAAAGGTTGTGCGCGCGTCTCCATCCGGTCCCTCGCGCCCAACGTAGCGAAACGCCTGGCGGGTATCATACTGGTTGCCCCCGCTAATCCCCACCACCCACAATACACCGGTGCGCGTCAGCTGCATAACACCACGAGTCATCTGCCCTTCCGGCAGAATCAGCGTAATCGGGCGGCGGCCCAAGGCACTCTCCAACTTATCCAGGCTGGTGCGTATCTCGGGGAAAATGGATTTTGGCGCGACTTTCTCCATACTCGCCAGGTTATGGTGCAAGTCCGAATGGCTGGCAATTTCCCATCCCAGGTCTTGCAGCGCCATCAGGGTTGCCACAGTTTCCGGATAAGGGTAATCCCCTTCCGTCACCACCCCCAGGACAGCCGGGTAACCAGCCTCACGCAGTAACCCGATCATCTCCAGCACGCTCGGATCGATCGGGTAGCGCAGGTAAATATCATCTATGCTGATGATAAACGGCCGGCTGGTACCCACCACCGGCTGGCCCGCCAGGGTCCGGTAGGTCAGCACGCGCGCACCACTTTTCTGTAGCAGACCGATAAACTCACGCAGGAATTGGACCGTGTCAAACTGGTCATTTTTACGGTGCAGCATCAAACTCGCCGGGGTGCCCCAAATTGGGCCGGGAGTGGGCGTCACGGTAATCGTCTCGGTTGCCGTCGCCAACATGGTCGGCGATGCGATCAAGGTCGGCGTGGCTGTGCTGTGTGGGGTGGCAGTTGGAATTTGTGTGGGTACCCGTGCTGCAGTCGACAGCACAAATACGACCGAACTGGTTGGGGTTGGCACTGGCTTAATGGGACTGGTGCAAGCCTGTAAAAACAAGCCTGCCACCAGGGAAAAAACCCAAAAAGAAAATAAGGTCCTCATCGCCGCCCTGTTCAAAATGGTTCGGCTCTGCTGTTACGCCACTCCCGGCACACGTCCACGGCCCAGGCGCACGTTGATACCACCATTCAAGGTCATGAATGATGCATCCAGCCCCAGCCCGGTGTGACCGAGCAACATCAGGTCGCTGCACAATACCGCTACCTGCCAACCTGGGCAGTGCGCACGCAGCACGTTCCCAAACTGGGCATACAGGTTGCGCAAATCGCGACCTTCACCTACGCGCAATCCGTAAGGCGGATTGGTCACCACCCAGCCAGGCCCGGCCGGAGGTTTAATAGCCGAAACTGCCTGGCAGTCAAAGTGGATGGCGGCTTCCACCCCAGCCCTTGCCGCGTTCTCGCGCGCCATCTGCATCGCCCCTGCATCACGATCGGAGGCGTAAATGGGCAGTTCAACCGTCATACCCGGCTTGGACGCTGCCAGCAGTGCCTGCCAGCGATTCTCATCATAAGAGGGCCAGTCCATAAAGGCAAATTTGCGCTTCATTCCAGGTGGAATGCCAAGTGCCATCATGGCAGCCTCGATTGCGATCGTACCTGAGCCACAGAATGGATCGGTCAGCGGCGAGCGTGCATCCCAGCCGGCAGCCAGCAGCAGACCAGCCGCCAGCGTTTCGCGCAATGGGGCCTTGGCCACCGCCTGGCGGTAACCGCGCCGGTGCAGCAGCTCACCAGAAGAATCAATGCTGACCGTCACCTGGTCATTTACGACCCGCACCACAACCAGTTGTCCGGGGTTACCAACCAGGCCGCTGCCGGGTTGTTCATCGGCATGCGCGCGGGTCACGGGCGATTCTTTGCCCATGCGGTCATAGATCGCGCCAGCAATGCGCTCAGCCACCGCGTCTGAATGGATCAACTTGGACTTGTGGCAGGTGACACGAATGGAGACCGGCTGCCCGGCCGTAATAAAGCGATCCCATGGCAGGCGCGCGGCTTTCTCACGCAGCTCGCTAAAGGTGGTGGCGTAAAAAAACTGGCCCAGGCGCGCCAGGATACGGCTGGCAGTTCGCAGGTGTAAGTTAGCGCGGTAAAGCCCTTCATCATCCGCCTTGAAACTCACACCGCCCGCTTCCAACGTGGGAGAAATTTCCAACTGGCGCAGTTCTTGCGCGGCGAGCAGCTCTAGACCGGGAGTAGTTACTACAAAGAATGAATTCATGCTTATCATTATAGTGTAGAAAGCACAGGTATAATCAACTGACAACAAGTGATTGATAGGATACCCATGCACAAAATTTACCTTGACTATGCCGCCACTACGCCCGTTGACCAGCGCGTCCTGGACGTGATGTTGCCATTTTTCAAACAAGCCTTCGGCAATCCCTCTTCCATTCACCACTATGGCCAACAAGCCGAAGCGGCCGTGGAAAACGCGCGCGAAACCGTCGCCGGGGTGTTGGGCTGCGGAGCGGACGAAATCATCTTCACTTCCTGCGGCTCCGAATCGGATAACCTTGCCCTGCGTGGGGCCGCCCTGGCCATGCGCCAGAAAAAAGGTGCCACCTGGATTCTGACTTCACACGGCGAGCATCACGCCGTTAGCAAGACCGCCGAGCAGCTTGAAAAATTTCACGGTTTCCAGGTGGAATGGCTGGCGATGGACGAACACGGCATGGTCACTCCAGATGTGGTGGAACAGGCTCTCTGTGATGACAGTGCACTGGTCTCGGTCATGTACGCCAATAATGAGATCGGCACCATCAACCCCATCCGCGAGATCGCCGCGATTTGCCGGCGCAAGGGTGTGCTGCTGCACACCGATGCAGTCCAGGCGGCCGCCTACCTGCCCGTCAATGTCAACGAGCTGGGTGTGGACCTGCTCTCGCTGGGCGGGCATAAATTCTATGGGCCCAAAGGGGTGGGCGCGCTCTATGTCCGCAAAGGCACCCCACTCATCCCCAGCCAGACAGGTGGCGGGCAAGAATTTGGCCTGCGCGCCGGCACGCAAAACGTACCTTATATCGTCGGTTTCGCCGAGGCCTTGCACCTGGCATATATAGAGCGCGAAGCCCGTGCCGCAGCCCTGCGACCACTGCGCGACCACCTGATCGGCGCCGTCCTGGAGAATATCCCCGCCGCGCGCCTGACCGGTCACCCCAGTATGCGCCTGCCCCAACATGCAAGTTTTGTTTTCCAAGGCGTGGATGGCAACCTGCTTTTGGCCCTGCTGGATGCGGCCGGATTCGCCTGCTCTTCAGGCTCAGCCTGCAAAACAGGCAGCCCTGAGCCAAGCGAGGTCATGACCGCTCTCGGCCTGGAGCGCGAATGGGGCCTGGGTTCGCTGCGCATTACCCTCGGGTCTGGCAGCACCCCGGCTCATATTGATGATTTTCTGCACACCCTGCCCAACCTGGTCACCCAGGCCCGCAGTCTGCATGCTTAAAAAGACGGAGTAAAGAAACAATGACCAAAGTGGTAATCGCCATGTCGGGCGGGGTCGATAGCTCAGTCGCCGCGGCCCTGCTGCAAAAGCAGGGCTACGAGGTAACTGGTATGATGCTGCGCCTGTGGAGTGAACCTGGAAAAGAAAATTCCAACCGCTGCTGTACCCCCGATGCCATGGCCCAGGCCCGCCGGGTCGCCGCCCGCCTTGAAATTCCCTTTTACGTGGTGGATGGTCGCGAAGTCTTTCACAATACAGTCGTCTCAGCCTTCCTGGATGGCTACGCCAACGGGCAAACCCCCAACCCCTGCCTGGTATGCAACCGCCAAATTCGCTGGGAGTTCCTACTCAAACACGCCCTGGCACTCGGCGCAGAATTTATGGCCACCGGGCATTATGTCCGCAAACAGGTGGCCGAAGATGGCCGGCAACTGCTGTTAAAGGGAATTGATCCGGCCAAGGATCAGTCTTACGTGCTGCATGTGCTCACCCAGGAAAAACTGGCTCACGCGCTCTTCCCGATCGGTGATTTCACCAAGCCTCAAATCCGTGCCATCGCCGAAGACCTGGGTCTATCAGTGGCTCGCCGGCCCGACAGCCAGGATCTGTGTTTCCTGGCGGGTGAAGATTATCGCGGCTTTCTGCAGCGCCACGGCCCACAAATGCTCACCCCTGGCGAAATCGTCGACCGCGCCGGCAACGTACTCGGTCAGCACAGCGGGCTGCCGAATTACACCATCGGTCAACGCAAGGGTCTCGGGTTGACCTCACCCGAGCCGCTCTATGTACTCGGACGTGAAGCCGCCAGCAACCGCCTGGTTGTGGGGGGCGCATCTGACCTCGGGCAAAGTGAACTGCTGGCCATCAATGTGAACTGGACCAACGGTCATACCCCCTCCACGGGCTTCCGCGCCATGGTCAAGACCCGTTACACCGCAGCCCCCGCCCCCGCGCTGGTCCAACCGTTGGAGGGAAGCACGCATGTTAGCGTACACTTTGAAAGTCCACAACGCGACCTGACCCCTGGGCAGGCGGCCGTCTTCTATGAAGACGATCTCGTCCTGGGCGGGGGCATTATTACACAAACAAGATAGGAGTTCCACATGCCCATACCCACCATCCTCTTTGGCGTCCTGCTGGCCATTTTTTGGGGCGCAATCTTCCACTTTCTGCGCGGCGGTTCCACCCGGCGCTTGATCAGCTTCCTGCTGCTATCCCTGGCCGGCTTTTGGATTGGGGATACCGTCGCCTACAACAGCGGCTGGTCATTCCTGTCCGTCGGAGTGTTGAACGCCGGGATGGGCTCGCTCTTCAGTATCGCCTTCCTGATGGTGGGTGAACTGCTCGCCGGCCTGCTGACTGCCGCCAGGGAGAAATAAGCAGCCAACTCGCTGTGGTAAGATTGTTTACACATCGTCTCTTATCGGAACCTTATCCAAGGAAAGGATCAAGTATGTCTCCACGTATAGAATCATTTCTCTCGGCAAGACTGTTTTTAGCCCCACAACTGGTGGGCGACACAATCTACTTTATCAGCAACCTCTCAGGCCACCTGAGCCTGTACTGTATGAACTACGGCGGCAGCGTACCTGAACCACTCCTGCCTTCCAATATTTCGCTGCAAAACCCCGAGCTGATTGGCGGGCATTCTTTTTGTGTATTCCCCAATCTCGGCCAGATCCTCGTGATGATCGACAACAACGGGGATGAAAATTACCAACCCATGCTGATCCCGATTGAGGGTGGCTTTCCGGAACCCGCCTTTGACAATCATTTGGTTAATCACCGCGTGCACCTGGCCCTCCATGACATCGAACAAGACCTGGTCTACTTCTCGGCCGAACGGCGTGATAAGCCCATCAGCGAAACCTACCGCGGCGACCTGGCCTCCAACAAACTAACCCGCCTGGCAGAATCAAAATGGGGGGCTTACCCGGTGGCCTACAACGCCGATCACACCCGCCTGCTGCTGGCAGATGGTTATACGGTCGGCGATAGTGTGCTCTACCTGCTGGAAAACCGTAAAAAGACCGTCCTGTATGGCAAACCACTCGCCAGCCGCAAAAAAGGTGAAGTTGTACTGCTCAATGGAATGGGCGCTGCTGAATTGACGCAAAGCGGGCTGGGGGTTCTGGTCACCTCCTCGGTCTTCGAGGACACCTATTCACTCGGTTACATTCCCTTGGACCAACCCGGCACGATGCTGCCCGTCAGCGTCACTGGCATTCACCACACCGGTGTGGGTGAAATGACCGGCATCGCCCACCTCTATAAAGAACGCTACGCTGTTTCCTACAACATAGATGGCTGCTCACTGGTCTATGACGGCAAGTTTGACGAAGCAGAAATGACCCTCAAGCTCAAGCACACCGTCATCGGCGACTTTCCGCTGGAAGCTGGCGTGTTGGAGCACCTGGATTACAACAAATCGATGGATGTCTTCACCGCCACCTTCTCCACAGCGGTCTCACCCTGCCAGATCTACAGCATCGAAAAGAAAAAACGTGATTTTATCGTGCTGCACACCAACGAAAAAGTGCTGGGCATTTCTACAGAACAACTCTCAACTGGCGAGGACGCCTCGTTTGTCTCATTTGATGGGCTGCGCGTCTCAGCGCGTCTCTACATGCCTGCGCCTGCCCTCGGTTACCAGGGAGCTCGACCACTGGTTTATTACATCCACGGTGGCCCCCAGGGCCAGGAACGTCCTGATTTCACCTGGTTTTCTATGCCACTGATCCAATTTCTCACCTTGCGCGGCTTCGCGGTCTTCGTACCCAACGCGCGCGGTTCCACCGGTTATGGCCTCTCCTATACCAAGCATGTCGACCGCGATTGGGGCGGGCAAGATCGCCTGGACCACGTGCATGCCATGAGTGAGGTACTGCCCAAAGACCCGCGCCTGGATGTGACCCGTGCCGCCGTGGTGGGCCGTTCCTATGGTGGCTACATGACTCTCATCCAGGCGGGTATGCATACCGGCTTGTGGAAGGCCGCCTGTGATATGTTTGGGCCTTACGACCTGCTGACATTCAGCGAACGCATCCCCGAAACCTGGAAGCCTTATTTCAAGATAGCGCTCGGAGACCCCGAAAAAGCCAGTGAACGCCAATTCCTGATTGATCGCTCGCCCAAGACTTACCTGGGCCAGATGGGCTGCCCGATGCTGGTGATCCAGGGCCGTAACGACCCGCGTGTCGTCGCTGCCGAATCGGAAGACCTGGTTAAAAACCTGCGCGAAGCTGGCAAGGAGATCGAGCTGCTCGTCTTTGAAGATGAAGGCCACGATGTACTTAAGTATGAAAACCGCGTTACCTGCTATAACGCCATCACCGATTTCTTCACCAGGTTGCTGAAACCCTGAGCGAAGATACCACCTAAATTTCAAGAAAGAAATCATGCCCTGGAATCTGACCACCACTCACGCGCTCGCGGGCGATATCGTCCAGCTTGTTGGCTTGCGCCACAAGCACTTCATCTTCACCCTCACCCCTGCCGGTGAGATGCACACCCACCGCGGCATCGTCAAACATGACGACCTGATCGGCTTGCCCTGGGGTTCTCAGATCTTCAGCCACATGGGCAGCCCTTTTTTCCTGCTGCAACCCATGCTGGGCGATATTCTCACCAACCTTCCGCGTAACACGCAGATCCTCTACCCCAAGGAGATCGGTTTCATCCTGGTCACCACCGGTATCGGCCCGGGTCAGCGTGTGATTGAAGCGGGCACCGGTTCCGGCTCGATGACCATCGCCCTGGCCCATACCGTCGGCCCCGAAGGCAAGGTCATCTCATACGAACGCCGTCCAGAATTCCAGAAACTGGCCATGAAAAACCTCACCCGCCTGGGTCTGGAATCACGTGTGGAGTTCAAACTCAAGGATATCGCCGAAGGGCTGGATGAGACCGATGCGGATTTCTTCTTCCTGGATGTCCCCAACCCTTACGACTACATCGAGCAGGTGCGCGGCGCACTCAAGCCGGGTGGTTTCTTCTGCTCACTGATCCCCACCTACAACCAGGTTGAAAAATTGCTGCACGCCTTGCAGCGTAATAAGTTCGCCTTCATTGAGATGTGCGAAGTACTGCTGCGCTACTACAAAACCGAGCCCAGCCGGCTGCGCCCAACTGACCGCATGGTGGCCCACACCGGCTTCCTGGTATTTGCTCGACGCATCGAACCAAGCGAAGACCCGCGCGCGTTGGAACTGCTGGAAGAAGTTGGCATGATCAGCAAGCTCAAAAAAGACAAGAAAGCCGCTGATGCCGGCGCCGACGTGGAAGCGCCTGACGTGGAAGCGCTTGAAGCTGAAACCGAAGTGGAAACTGCAGAGGAATAAATCGGGGATGTCCCACCCAATCACCGAAGCCGAGATCAGTGCCCGCTTGGAATTGGCCCGGCACCGCTCCTTTCATGAAGAACCGTTCCCGCAATTTGCGGGTAAACCGCCGCGCCCCGCGGCGGTTATGGTTCCCCTGGCCTGGGCCGATGGAGACTGGCAGGTGCTCTTCACCCGCCGTACCGATAGGGTCGAGCATCACAAGGGCCAGGTCTCCTTCCCAGGTGGTGCCACCGACCCCGACGATGTCAGCCCCGAGGACACTGCCCTGCGTGAGGCAGAAGAGGAAATCGGCCTGCGCCGCAGTGATGCCCGCATCCTCGGCCGGCTGGGGAATATGCGGACCGTCAGCAATTTTCTGGTCACCCCAATCGTGGCAGTCATCCCCTGGCCTTATGCCTTCCGCGTCCACACCATCGAGGTCAGCCGCGTCTTCACCATCCCACTGCAATGGTTGGCCGCGCGCGACAACTGGCAGGAGTTCATCCGCCGCGAAACCAATCGTTCGGTGGTCGTCTATTTTCCTTACGATGGGGAACTGCTCTGGGGGGTCACCGGGCGCATGACAGTCGAATTCATCCGCGCCATTGGCTTGCATTCGGCCGAAGACTAACCCCCTGCGGCCACAATCCAGGCCCCCAACTGCTCGGTCAGTTGCCCCATCACCTGGTCAGTACGCCGCTCAAATAGCTCAAAATTACCATAGGCTTCACCACCAGCCGAACCCACCAGATCGGTCACACCGCGCAGGATCAATAACCTGACGCGGTTTTTATTTGCCACCCAGGCTATCGCGCCCGATTCCCAATCGGCTGCATTAGCGCCAAAGCGATTGACCAGCATGGGGATATCCCCCACCACAATGTCGCGATCGCCAGAAACCAACAGTCCACGCGAAACCGGGGCCGGGTAAGGCTGAGACAGCCATTCCAGGTCAATCCGGGTGGAATAATCGGCAATGGCCTCATCCGGATCGGTCATCTGTTCGATGATGTCATACACGATCGTTCTGTCCACCAGGATGATCGTACCGGTCTCAACGCGCCCTTCAAAACCACCGCAGGTGCCCAGGTTGACCAGCAAATCGGGTTGAAAACGGTCAATTACATACTGGGCAGTGGCTGCCGCAGAGATCTTGCCCCAGCCACCATGAAAATACACCACCGGCCGACCCGTTACTTCCAGGGAAAAACACTCTCCAAGTGGAGAACTCTCCACCTCGTAATTCGGCAAAAGCCGCTTGATCGAACGCCATTCAGCATTGGCGGAAATCAGCACCACTGTTTTCATCATAAGAACCTCATTTTAGGAATTCATCCGGGCATTGGCTGGCATGCCCGCCAGCCGGGTCAAGCTGATCCAGGTCACGTCGCCCAAGCAGATAATCACATACCAGCGCCAGGGCTGCTTCTGAAGCGGCATATTTGTTTTGCTCGCGCTGCCCCGCAAAGCACCACACCTGCGCCCATTCACCGTCCGCCGCGCTTAAACCCAACCAGGTGGTTCCAACCGGCTTCCCGGGCATGCCACCGCCCGGCCCGGCAATACCGCTCACACTCACCGCCAGGTCCGCGCCCAGGGCAGCACGGATACCATGCGCCATTTCCAGCACCGTCTCGCGGCTGACCGCACCATGTTTGCCCAAAGTCTCCCACGAGACACCCAGCAGGGTCACCTTGGCCTGGTAGGCATAAGCCACCACCCCGCCCAGGTAATAATCGGATGAACCCGGAATATTGGTCAGACGGTGACCGATCAGGCCACCCGTACATGATTCAGCTGTAGCGATCTTGAACCCACGTGCCCCCAGCAGCCCGGCCACTTTTCGTTCCAATAACTCATCCACGCCACGCTCCTACCAGATTGGCAAATAAAATATAACGATTTACCTGGGTGTCCTTCCAGACTGGGCAAGTATAAACCCGTCATGAGCGCCAATTCGGGTTAAAATTCATCCTATGGAAATATCCTCCCACCTGCAAGGCATCCTCGATACCCTCCCGATCAAACCCGGGTGCTATATCATGAAGAATGCCGCCGGAACGATCATTTACGTCGGCAAAGCCATCAACCTAAAAAACCGTGTGCGCTCGTATTTTCACGCCGATGCGAGCCACGATAATAAGACCCGCCGCCTGGTACGCGACATCACCCATATCGAATGGATCGTGGTTGGCTCCGAACTGGAAGCCCTGATCCTGGAAATGAACCTGATCAAGCGCCACCGTCCCAAGTACAACATCCGCCTCAAGGACGACAAACGCTACCCTTACATCAAGGTGCACTGGAATGAGGCCTTCCCGCACGTCACGGTTACGCGCATGATGAGCGAAGACGGCGGGCGCTACTTCGGCCCATACACCTCAGCCTGGGCCGTTTACCAGACCCTCGACGTGTTGCGGCGCATCTTCCCCTACCTGACCTGTGACCGCGAAATCACCGGGTTAGACAAACGTTCCTGTCTCTACCACGACATCAAGCTGTGCTCCGCCCCATGCGTGGGGGTGATTGACCAGGCCGGCTATCGCCAGATGATTTCGGATTTGATGGAATTCCTTGCGGGGCATAGCGACGAGATCATCACCCGCCTGCAGGCAGACATGACCAATGCCGCTGAGGAGCTGCGCTTTGAAAAAGCAGCCGCCCTGCGTGACCGGCTGCGGGCAGTCCAATCGATTGTAGAGCGACAGAAGGTGGTGTTCTCATCAGACTACCTCGATTCGGATGTGCTCGCCATGGCGCGCAGTGATGGCGAGGCCTGTGTGCAAATTTTCTTCATCCGCGGCGGCAAGCTGATTGGGCGTGAGTATTTCATCCTGGAAGGCACCGAAGAAACCACTGATGCGCAAGTCATGACCCAGTTCGTCCAGCAGTTTTACGCCGAAGCCGCTACCATCCCCGACCAGATGATGCTGCCCCACCAAATTGAGGAAGCCCAGATCGTCTCACAGTGGCTGCGCACCAAGCGCGGCGGTAAAAAGGTCAAGATGCTGGTTCCCAAGAGTGGTCAACCGCAGGAACTGGTGCAGATGGCATCAGAAAATGCCGCCGAAACCCTGCAAGCCCTGCGATCTCAATGGCAGGCCGATACCCATAAACAGGAATTGGCCCTGGCTGAACTGCAATCTGCACTGGGTCTCAAGCAGCCGCCCAATCGCATGGAATGTTACGACGTTTCGCATACCCAGGGTGTTGCCACGGTTGGCGCCATGGTGGTCTTCGAGCAAGGCGTGCCTGCCAAAAAAATGTATCGCAAGTTCAACATAGACAGCACCTCGATCGGCGCACCTGATGACTTTGCCAGCATGGAAGAAATGCTGACCCGCCGCTTCAAGCGCTGGCAGGCCGCAACCGAAAGCGCCGGGCAGGTCGGCTCCAAGCCAGACGAATCCTTCTCCTTCCTGCCTGACCTGATCATCATCGATGGCGGCAAGGGCCAGCTCAGCCGGGCAGTCAAGGTACTCGAGCAGTATGGGCTCTACGAAAGAGTCCCGGTAGTTGGCCTGGCCAAACGCGAAGAGGAGATCTTCTTCCCCTATCGTTCTGAGCCATTGCTGCTGCCGCGCCATTCGCAAGGCCTTTACCTGGTGCAGCGCATCCGCGATGAAGCCCACCGCTATGGCATCACCGCCCACCGCGCGCGGCGTACCAGGCAAGGCATGGCCTCGCGCCTCGATTCCATCCCCGGCATCGGCCCGGCCCGCCGTAAAAAATTACTATTGCACTTCGGTTCCGTCGAGCGCATCATGGCCGCTTCGCTGGATGAAATTGCCCAGGTCGAAGGGATGACCCGTGCCTCTGCAGAAAGCGTCAAAGCCCACCTGGATTAGCCCCAGCCCGGTTGGTAACCCCATCTCCTCCAAACGCCCATAACGACACCTCAATAACAAACAGCGATGCTTCAGGCTACCCCCCGCCCAAGTCGCCGGATTTCAACTCCCGAAAACCGCCTAATGGCTGCAAACCACTCAATAAAAGAACCGGGAGCGCCCTCAATACAGACAGGTAGCCTGAATCACGGTAAAATGGGGAGCACTGGAGCGAATTCCAGGAAAATACCCGCCGGCAAAGGCGTAGTAAAGAAAAAGGTGTATAAAAACAATGGCAAGCAAGTCAAAAAACAGCAAGATCGAAAAAAACGATTACCATTCCAAGCAAGTCCGCCGTAACCAGGTCATCTTTGGTTTCATCGCAGTAATCCTGATATTGTCCATGGCGCTCTCCATGGTGGTAAATTTCTAGGTCAGGCACCGGGTCACCGGTTTAGCATTACAACCTACCCAAAGATCCCCGCGCGTGGCACAACTGCCACGCTGGTTGGATTAACTTATCATTCAAAACGCGCAATTCAAAAGAAGCTGTGAAATTTTATGCTAGATATCATCGCAGGTATTGAAGACCATTACGAAGAACTCACCCACCAGTTGATGGAGATCGGCAACGATTACCAACGGGCCGCCGATATCAACAAGGAACGCACCGAGCTGGAACCAATCGTGGAAAAGGCGCGCGAATACCGCCTGGCCCTGCGCCAACTAGAGGAAGCCCGCGCAATAATCGCCAGCGAGAAGGACCCAGACATGCGTGAGCTGGCCGGGATGGAAATTTCAGAACTGGAAACCAAGATCCCCGCAATTGAGGCCGATCTAAAGACTCTGCTGGTTCCCAAGGATCCACGCGATGACAAAAACGTTTTCGTCGAAATCCGGGCCGGCACCGGCGGCGACGAAGCCGCCCTGTTCTCCGCCGATCTATTCCGCATGTACAGTCGTTATGCCGAACGCCAGCACTGGAAAACCGAAGTCCTCTCCGCCAGCGAAATCGGTATTGGCGGATTTAAAGAAGTCATCTTCGAGATTAAGGGCAAGGGCGCTTATTCCAAATTGAAATGGGAATCTGGCGTACACCGTGTTCAGCGCGTCCCGGCCACCGAAGCCCAGGGCCGCATTCACACCTCAACCTCCACCGTAGTCGTGCTGGTGGAAGTCGAGGATGTCGCCGTCACCATTCCCGATAGCGACATCGAAATTGACGTGTACCGCTCGGCAGGCGCCGGCGGGCAAAACGTGCAGAAAAACTCAACCGCCGTGCGCATCACCCACAAGCCGACCGGCATCGTGGTCGCCTGCCAGGATGAACGCTCCCAGCTCCAGAACAAACTGCGCGCCATGTCAATCCTGCGCGCACGCCTGTTTGAAATCGAAGAACAAAAACGACGCACTGATTTGGAAGATACGCGCCGCTCACAGGTCGGTTCGGGCGAACGCTCCGAAAAAATTCGCACCTATAATTACCCACAGTCACGTGTCACCGATCACCGCATCGGTGTATCGTCCTACAACCTGCCAGTCGTCATGGATGGAGACATCGAGTTGTTCATTGAAAAACTCTCCAACCGCGACGAAGCCGACCGGCTCTCCAGCAGCGCAGAGGTAGACGACGAAGATTAAAACTGGAGGGGCGACTGAACGTCGCCCCTTTTTGACCAAGGAAGGTAATATTGAAAGCTCAAGCACATGGTTCAACCCGGGCAGGTAGGCATGCTTAGACAGCTCGCCACCCAGATACCCGGTGAGAGCGCCGGCTTTGATGCTCAACTGCTGCTGGCCGAAATAACAGGGCACAGCCGCGCCTGGCTATTCAGTCACCCAGAATTTGAATTGAACCCTGAACAGCAGCAGGCGATCTCTTCAGCCCTCAAACTCTTGCAAGACGGCATGCCCCTGCCCTATGTCCTCGGTCACTGGGAATTCTTCGGCTTGGATTTCCTGGTTACTCCAGATGTCCTCATTCCACGGCCCGAGACCGAACTGCTGGTGGAAACTGCCCTTGCGCATGTTCGCGCCCAGCCAACCCTGGGCTACCGGATGTTGGATGTTGGCACCGGATCGGGCATCATCCCAATCAGCCTGGCGGTGCACGTACCTCAAGCCTCGCTGGTGGCCACCGACATCTCCCCAGCCGCCCTGCAAGTTGCCCTGCAAAACGCCGAGCGCCATGGGGTCAGCGAACGCATACATTTTGAACAGGCCGACTTGCTGCCCGATAAATTTGGCGAGGTAAGTTATGATATTATCTGCGCCAACCTGCCATACATCCCCACCGAAACCCTGCCAGAGTTGGAAGTTTTCGGTCGCGAACCCACCCTGGCCCTGGACGGTGGCGCAGATGGATTGGATTTAATCAGAAACCTGCTGCAACACCTTGCCTCCGCCAGCCTGACAGAATGCCTGATCCTGCTGGAAATCGAACAACGCCAGGGAGCATCGGCCTCAGCACTGGCTCTCGAGGCCTTCCCACGTGCCACAGTGCGCGTCAAACGCGACCTGGCTGGCTTTGACCGGCTGGTCATGATCAACACTTGATTTTCTCTGTCTCACCTACTGCGCCCGGAGGTACCTGTCATGCAAACCCGCGTACTCCCCATCAGTGACCCGCTGGCCTTTCCGCTGGCCCTTGAGATATTACACGGCGGCGGGGTCGTAGCCTTTCCAACTGACACAGTCTATGGCCTTGGTGCCCTGGCTTTCAACAGCCTGGCCGTCAGCCACATCTCAGACGTCAAAGGACGCACAGGTGAGAAAGCCATCCCGATCCTGATCGGCGATATCGCCCAGCTGTACCTGCTGGCCTCAAATGTCAGTGAAACAGCTGATAAACTCGCCCGGCGCTTCTGGCCCGGCCCGCTCACCATCGTCGTGCCCCGTCATGCCAACGTCCCCGACGCTATCTCCCCGCTCCCGACTGTCGGCGTGCGCATCCCCGATTATGCCGAAATCATTGAGCTGCTCAAACGGAGCGGCCCAATGGCGGTCAGCTCGGCCAACCTGGCGGGCATGGGCAGCTCCGCCACCGCCCTCGGGGTGCTCTCACAGTTGGAAGGAAAAATTCCACTCATCCTGGATGGTGGCGTCACCCCAGGTGGGATTGCCTCAACCGTTGTGGACTGCTCCGGCCAGGACCCAGTCATCTTGCGCGAAGGGCCAGTCACACTCGCAGAAATTATGAAAGCCCTCGAATAACCTTAAACAAAAAACCGCCTCGGATAAGACCCTGGCGGTTTTGATATCATGGCACCATTTCGGTCAAGAAAGCGGCCAGGTGGGCAAAACATCCATATCCATACCGGAGCGATGCCCGAGAGCATAGCGAAAATAGCCCGCTGATGCAATCATGGCAGCGTTATCGGTGCAGTAAGCAAAGCGTGGGATATTGACCTTAAACTCCTGCTGCCCCAGGAAAGCCTCTCGCAAGGCCTTGTTAGCCGAGACACCCCCAGCAATCAGGATTTCTTTGACACCGTATTCACGGGCCGCATTCAGGGTCTTGGTCAACAAAGTACCAACCACCGCAGATTGAAAACTGGCAGCCATATCTGCCACCGGGATGGGTGTACCCTCGGCCTGCATGCGACGCACTTCACGCAGTACAGCCGTCTTGATGCCGCTAAAGGAAAAATCCCAGGGCTGTTCGGTCCGCGCACGGGGGAAAGTAAAGGCGCGTGGGTCACCCTCTTCGGCAGCTTTTTGTACGGAGGGTCCGCCCGGGTAGGGCAAACCCAAAAGGCGGGCTGTTTTATCAAGAGCCTCGCCGGCGGCATCATCCAGCGTGGCGCCCAAGCGACGATAGGTCAGGTGGTCAGTCATCAAGTTGAGCTCGGTATGACCGCCAGAAACCAGCAGTGCCAGCAGCGGAAACTGGGGCGCTTGGGGAGCCTCCTGGCCGCCTTCGTACACCCAGGAGGAATAAATATGACCTTCCAGGTGATTGACACCAATCAACGGCTTATCCAGCCCCAACGCCAGGCCCTTGGCGGCGTTCAGCCCCACCACCAGCGAGCCAGCCAACCCGGGTCCGCGTGTCACCGCAATCGCATCGACCTCCGCCAGGCTCAGGTGCGCAGCCGAGAGCGCCTGCTGAATAACCGGAACGATGCTGAGAACATGCTGACGTGAGGCTACTTCAGGGAAGACACCCCCAAAACGGGCGTGGATTTCCATCTGCGAAGCGACAATCGAGGAAAGCAGCAAGCGGCCATCTTGGATGACTGCCGCGGCAGTTTCATCGCAAGAAGATTCGATGGCCAGAATGCGTGCGGATGGTAGTACGCTCATATCGATCGGGATCCTGTTTCTCTAAGGGCATGGGTTTTTACAGCTCAAATCATACCATAGACAAATTGCGGCGACATGTACGGATTTGCCCCATGCGGCGTTTTTTTCCACCCACCCCGATTGACAAAACCCCGGTTACTGGCTATTCTTGAAAGACACAAAGGAGAGTTTGTTATGGCAGAATATGTTCAAATTGATAATTTACCCGGCTACCTGAGCCGTCCCACTGATGAGGGTCCCTGGCCGACTGTGATCGTCATCCAGGAATGGTGGGGTTTGGATGATCAAACCAAGTCAATTGCAGACCGCTTCGCCGGCCTGGGTTACCTGGCATTTTCGCCCGACCTCTACCATGGTGAACTGGCCCAACTGGGTGATAACGAGAAAGCCATGAGCCTGGTGCAGAAATATGGGCCCGGGGCTGCCGTGGAATTACAGGGCGTGTTTGATGCCCTGAAAAACGACCCGCAAAGTAACGGAAAAATTGGCAGCGTGGGCTTTTGTTTCGGCGGACGCATGTCCTTACTCCTGGGCATCAACCGTCCAATTGACGCAGTCTGTACCTTCTATGGCGGCGGCATGCAGCAGATCTTTGACCAGATGGACGCGCTCAAATGCCCGGTACTGGGTCTGTTTGGTGACAAGGATGTTTCCATCCCGGTCGGCACGGTCGAACAATTTGACCTGTTACTGGACAAAGTAGGCGTCGAACACGAGATCATCGTCTATCCCAACTCAGGGCACGCCTTCTTCCGCGACAGCGACCCCAAAGTGTATAAACACGAAGCTGCCAATGACGCCTGGGAACGAGTAAAGATATTTTTCCAAACGCACTTGCACTAAAATCGTAGTTCCAACAATGCAAAGGTCCCGGGTATGCTAACAGTTGACCAATCTTCCATCATCCAGGCTCCACTCAACACGCGTATGTTTTTGCACGGGCCAGCCGGTACCGGCAAAACCAGCGCGGCGGTTGAAAGGATGAGATTCCTGTTGGAAAGCGGCATACCGGCCGACCATATCCTGATCCTTACCCCGCAGCGCACCTTGCAGGATCCCTATTTGAACCTGGTCCACAGCCCCGAAACCGGGGCTGGCGGTGAAGTAACCCCCGCCACGATGGGCGGGCTGGCCCGGCGCATGTTAGACCTGTTCTGGCCGTTGGCAGCCGGGCTGGCCGGTGTGGATAACCCCGAACGGCCGCCCGTTTTCCTTACCCTGGAAACCGCCCAATACTACATGGCCCACCTGGTCCGCCCACACCTGGAACAGGGCTGGTTTGAGACCGTGGTGATGGACCGCAACCGTCTCTTTAGCCAGATACTGGATAACCTCAATAAATCCGCCATGATCGGGTTCCCGGTGGACGAAATCGGCCAACGCTTGAGCGCTGCCTGGAATGGGGAGCCCGCCCAGCTGCGCGTGTACGCCGATGCACAGGCCTGCGCAAGCGAGTTTCGGCAGTACTGTCTGGAACACAACCTGCTCGATTTTTCCCTGCAGTTGGAAATTTTCCGGCGCGTGCTGTGGAACGAACCGGTCGTCCGCAGCTACCTGGTCCGCTCCTACCGGCACATCATCTATGACAACATCGAGGAAGACATGCCCGTTGCGCATGACATCCTGCGCGAATGGCTGCCCGAATGCGAATCTGCCCTGCTGGTATACGATGAAGACGCGGGCTACCGGCGCTTCCTGGGCGCTGACCCTGAATCAGCACACAGCCTGGGTGAAGTCTGTGACCAGGTGGTTCGATTTGATCAAGGTTTCGTAGTCAACCCCAACCTGCAGGAGCTCTCGCAAGGCCTGGCCCACGCACTGGCACCCGAGGACAACCCCAAACCCAGCCCAGCCAGCAGGGAAACACTTGAACCAGTGCTCGAATTTTTTTCAAGCCGCTTTTACCCCGGCATGCTGGATGCCACCTGTGATGAAATTCAGAAATTGATCCAGGAACAAGGCGTTCCAGCCTCCGAGATCGTCATTCTCAGCCCCTACCTGGGTGACTCGTTGCGCTTCTCTCTGGTCAATCGCCTGGAAGCACGCGGCATTCCTGCCCGCTCCCACCGGCCATCGCGCTCCCTGCGCGAGGAGCCCGCCAGCCAATGCCTGTTGACGCTGGCCGCTCTGGCACACCCAGGCTGGGGCATTCACCCGGCCCGGCCCGACCTGGCCATTACGCTGGTTCAAGCTATCGAAGGCCTGGACCTGATCCGTGCCCAACTGCTGACTGAGATCGTCTACCGCGGACGCGAGGGCAAGCTGACCACTTTCGAACAAATCAGACCGGAAATGCAGGAACGCATCAGTTATCTTTTTGGCGAACGTTATACCCAGCTAAAAACCTGGCTGGAAGACTACCAGCGCGAACCGGCCCAGCCCCTTGACCATTTCCTGCGGCGTATTTTTGGTGAAATCCTTTCGCAGCCCGGTTTTGGTTTCCACAGCAATCTGGATTCTGCCCGGGTGGCAGCCAGCCTGATCGAATCGGTCCAAAAATTTCGCTGGGCCATGGAACCCACCCTCGACCCTGATACACGCATGGATATCGGCCGGGAATATCTGGCCATGTTGAACGATGGCGTCATCGCCGCCCAATATGTTTCCGCCTGGACAGACTCGCGCCAGGATGCCGTTTTGCTGGCCCCAGCCTACACCTTCCTGATGAGCAACCGGCCTGTGGATGTACAGTTCTGGTTGGACGCCGGTTCAAGTGGCTGGCATGAGCGTCTTTTTCAACCACTGACCCACCCTTACGTGCTTTCGCGTCACTGGCCGGTCGGGCGCACCTGGTCTGATGCCGACGAAGTCCTGGCCAACAACACCTCGCTGGCCAGGCTGGTCACCGGATTACTGCGCCGCTGTCGCAGGAAAATTTACGCCGGTCTAACCGATCTGAATGAAGGCGGGTACGAACAACGCGGTGCACTGGTGCGCTCCTTCCAACGTGTACTTCAGGGAAAATAATATTATCTTTTTCCTCCTTTTGGACCAAAATAAATCACTGCGTAATTATTCTAAAAACCATAAAAAATCTACTGTATTGCACATTGCAAACGATTAACAAACCAGGATTATGTTTGTACCATTTACCGCAATCGCTTCCCACTCAGGAGGAAGTGAATCGGCCTGTGAAGCCCATGTTCCCTAGCAACACTATACTTTTCAGCTAATTTTTTAATACAATTCCAATATAAACAGTTTATGATTGTCAAAATCAATAAGGAGGTTCACCATGATACCCAATTTTAATAACCTTGTTCCGATGGTGGTTGAATCATCAGGCCGTGGGGAACGTGCGTATGATATTTACTCACTCTTACTCAAGGAGCGCATCATTTTCCTTGGTACCGGGATTGACGACCAGGTCGCCAATGTCATTGTCGCTCAGCTTTTATTCCTCAACCACGAGGATCCTGAAAAAGAAATCCAGATGTACATTAATTCGCCCGGTGGCGTAATTTACGCCGGCCTGGCCATCTACGACACCATGCAAATGATCAGCAACCCGATCAGCACCGTGGCCGTGGGTGTGACCGCTTCCTTTGGCACCGTATTGTTGACTGCCGGCTCCAAGGGCCGCCGCTTTGCCCTGCCAAATGCCACCATTCACATGCACCAGCCGCTCGGCGGCGCCCAGGGTCAGGCCACCGATATCGAAATCCAGGCCAAGCAGATCATGCGCCTGAAAGCTCTGCTAAACGGTGTAATGGCCAAGCACACCGGCCAGCCGCTCGAAGTGATTGAACGCGATCTCGACCGGGATTACTACCTGGATGCAAATCAAGCAGTCGCTTACGGCCTGGTTGACCAGGTTCTGCAAGTCCCCGAAAAGAAGTAAAACCTGGAAATGCCCAAAACAGTGCGCAGCCCCGCCGCGCACTGTTTTTTGTTTATAATAAGGCCCTGCCGGCTAGCACATTTCACCCTCATCAGCCGGCCAGCAATAGAGGCACATGACCTATCCATCCACATTCTCAATCGCCGCATATGATCAAACAGAGCACACCTGGGGCGTAGCGGTAGCCTCCAAATTTCCCGCCGTCGGAGCGGTAGTCCCATGGGCAATGGTCGACTGCGGAGCAGTGGCCACCCAGGCCATGGCAAACACCTCATTCGGTCCGCGCGGGCTAAAGCTGCTTTCTTCCGGCCTGAGCGCCAGCGAAACCCTCCATCAGCTTCTTGCAGAGGATGAAGGCCGCCAATCACGCCAGGTAGGCATTGTGGACGCCCATGGTGAGGCCGCCACCTTCACCGGATCAGAGTGCATGGATTGGGCCGGCGGACTGACCGGGCCGGGTTATGCCATTCAGGGCAACATCCTGGTGGGCGCGAACGTTGTCAACGCCATGCAGCAAGCTTTCCTCGATACCCCCGGTGACCTGGCGGCTCGCCTGCATGCCGCTCTTTTTGCGGGAGACCGCGCAGGTGGAGACCGGCGTGGCCGTCAGAGCGCTGCCATTTTGGTGGTACGCGAAGAAGGTGGCTATGGCGGGTACACCGACCGCTTGTTTGATTACCGTGTAGATGACGACCCCGATCCGGTCGTTAAACTGGGGCAGCTGATTGAACTGCATAGGCTATATTTTGAAAAAAGCTCACAAAATGAACGGCTCAACCTGCAGGGTGGCGTACTGGGTGATCTGCAGACCCTGATGCACAACCTTGGCTATCTCAACCAACCTGCCAGCGGCGTTTATGACGCAGCCACCAAGCAGGCCTTGCGCACCTTCACTGGCAATGAAAACTTTGAAGAACGCTGCGATATCGAAGCGGGCTGGATGGACGCGCCGGTATACAACTTCCTCTTGCGGAAATTTGGAAAATGAAAATCCTCCCTGATAATATTAAAGGCCTGATCCTGGATATGGACGGAGTGCTTTGGCAGGACACGGCCCCCATCGGCGATCTGCCCCGCATCTTCGCGCACATCAAACAGCTCGGGCTGGGCGTCACCATGGCCACCAACAATTCCAGCCAGACTCCCGAACAATACGTGCAGCGCCTGGCAAAATTTGGCGTCCAGGTGGAACCCTGGCAGGTGGTCACCTCCTCACTGGCGGTGGCAGCCCTGCTCAAGACCCATTTCCCAGCCGGCACGCCGCTCTTCGCCATTGGTGAGAACGGAGTGCGCCAGGCCCTCAGCGATGCTGGCTATGACCTGCTTCCGATCGAAAAAGCCGCCCAGGCCGAAGCCGTGGTGATGGGGATTGACCGTTTAATCAATTTCGAGAAGATCGCCGAAGCCGCGTTGTTGGTGCGCGCCGGCAAACCCTTTTTCGCCACCAACACCGACCGCACCTTCCCGACCCCACGCGGGCAAATCCCAGGGGCGGGTTCCTGGATTTCGGTTATCACCAGCGCCAGCGATGTGCACCCCATTGTCGCCGGCAAACCCTCTCCTTACATGATGGAGATGGCTGCCATGCGGCTGGGCACCAGCCCGGCCGATACCCTGGTGGTGGGCGACCGCCTGGAAACCGATATTTCCGGCGGACAAGCCTTCGGCAGTCCCAGTGCGTTGGTACTCTCCGGAGTCAGCACCCTGGCTCAGGCCCAGGCCTGGACCCCCGCGATAGACATCATCGTGGCAGATCTCGCCACCTTGCTGGGTGCCTGATGAAAGCCGGCTTTTTACACCCATATTCACCTGTTCGGCTGGGGATTTGAAATGCTCATTTATGACCTTGATTTTCCCGAACTTCGCGAACTACTCAAGACCTGGGGCGAACCCTCCTTCCGGGCCAAGCAGGTCTGGACGGGTCTGTACAAGAACCTCTGGCAATCCCCCGAGGAATTTTCTGACCTCCCCAAAAGCATGCGCGATAAGATGGCTGAAAACTTCCGTTTCTCCGGCCTGATACCCACGCTAAAGCTGGATTCATCCGACGGGCAAACACGCAAAACCCTCTTCAAATTGGAAGATGGCCGCCAGATCGAGGCGGTGCTGATGCGTTATGACCGCCGCCGGACCCTGTGCATTTCCACCCAGGTGGGCTGCGCCATGGGCTGCACCTTTTGCGCCACCGGGCAAATGGGCTTTACCCGCCACCTGACAAGCGGCGAAATCATCGCCCAGGTGATGTATTACGCCCGTTTACTGCAAAAAGAAGACCAGGCGGTCACCAACATTGTGTTGATGGGCATGGGCGAACCATTTCACAACTACACGAATACCATGGCCGCCATTGACCGGCTCAATGACCAGGATGGTTATAATTTTGGCGCTCGGCGTTTCACCGTTTCCACCTCTGGACTGGTACCAGCCATACGCCAGTTTGCCTCCGAGAAACGCCAGGTCAACCTGGCGGTTTCGCTGCACGCCTCCGAAAACGAACTGCGCCAGAGTATGATGCCTGTCAACAAACGCTACGACGTGCATGAGTTAATCAAAGCCTGCCGCGAATACGTGGATGCCACCGGGCGGCGCATCACCTTCGAGTGGGCGTTGATTAATGGCGTCAATGACACCCCTGAACAGGCATACAAACTGGCTCAGCTGCTTAAAGGCTTGCTCTGTCATGTCAACGCCATCCCGCTCAACCCAACCACCGGTTATGCCGGCAAAGCCACCACGCGTGAACAAGCCGATATCTTCAAAAGCACTCTCGAACAAAATGGCATTCCCTGTACCATCCGAACCCGGCGCGGCATCGACATCCAGGCCGGGTGCGGGCAGCTTGCCTCGCGGGCAAATTCCTAAAAAAGTACAAGCCGCCATCAGCACCCGGCTTGTCAGAACAAACAGTTTGATGTATAAGTTTCGTATCTAAACGTAGAGAGCATAATCCATGAATGATGAAAAACGAACCTGGTTAGACTACACTCCCATCCCAACCCTGCCCTGGCTCAAAGTGGAAAACATCATCTTTGGCGTGATCTTGCTATTGGCAGTGGTTACCCGGTATTATGACCTGGGTGCCCGGGCCATGAGCCACGACGAGAGCCTGCACACCTATTTTTCGCACCTGCTTTACAAGGGTCAAGGCTACCAACACAACCCAATGATGCACGGCCCGCTGCAGTTTCACCTGATCGCGCTGTCCTATTTCATCATGGGCGCAAGCGACTTCGTGGCGCGCATCCCTGCGGCCACTTTCAGCATCCTCGGCATTGCATCTGTGTGGATCTGGCGCCGCTACCTGGGCCGCGCTGGCGCCCTGGCCGCCGCCGCGATGGTTCTGATCTCGCCCTTCCTTTTGTATTACGCGCGTTACACCCGCGAAGATTCGTATGTTTCTCTTTCGCTGTTCGTACTTCTGTACAGCGTGCTGCGCTATTTTGAAACCGGCAAGCCCAAGTATATTTACCTGATCGCGGGCTCCCTGGTCATCCATTACCTCACCAAAGAAACATCTTTCATTTACACCGCCCAGCTGCTGATTTACCTGGCGATCTACTTCCTGGTGCGCGTCATCCAAAAACCCTGGGTGGAACCAACCCGTAATTACCGCGGCTTCCTGGCCTCGCTGTTCACGGCACTGGTCTTGTTGGGCACAACCGGGGCACTGTTCCTTTCCGCGCGCAGCAACCCTGCGTCGGTGGATACCGCCAGCGAAGCCGTGCCCGGCAGCGGCTTGCTGCTGCTGCGGGATACCAACACCCTGACCCCGATCGTAATTGTCGGTGGGTTGGCCCTGCTGGCTTTGGCCGCCGCCATTTACTTCCTGATCAGGGGTTACAGCCTGGAAAACCTGCGCAAAGAACGTTCCTTTGACCTGCTAATCGTCTTTGGCACAATTGTACTGCCCCAGCTTTCAGCCTTCCCGGTCTACCTGATCGGTTGGAATCCCCTCGATTACACCACCGCCGGCCTGCTGCACACCGCCTACTTCCTGGTGCCGATCATCCTGGTCACCGTTCTCATCGGCCTGTGGTGGAATGCAAATGTATGGTGGAAGATGGCCCTGGTGTTTTGGTGTCCATATATCCTGTTTTACACCACCTTCTTCACCAACGGCGCTGGTTTCTTTACCGGCACGGTTGGGTCGTTGGGCTACTGGTTGGAGCAACAAGGCGTTCAACGTGGCTCACAACCCTGGTATTACTACCTGCTGATCACCATCCCCATCTATGAATTCCTGCCGGCCCTGGCCAGCTTATTAGCCTTGTTCATGGGTTTGCGTCATGGCAGCCCGGCCGCCCCGTCGATTGTTTCCGAAGACGAGCAGCAGCCCGGCGAATTAGACAACCACACCAACATGATATCCCTGCTGGGCTGGTGGACGGTGACAAGCATCCTGGCTTTCACCATCGCCGGTGAAAAAATGCCCTGGCTGACCTTCCACATGGCCCTCCCCATGGTGCTGCTGGGCGGTTGGGGGATCGGCGCCCTGATTGACCGGGTGGACTGGAACGAACTGCGCCGCCGCAACGGCTGGTTGGTGCTGGCCGTACTGGGTGTATTAACTTTCAGCATCTTTTCCATCTTCCTCTCCTGGCTGGGTAGCCCGCGTCCATTTGAAGGACAGGAACTGGCCCAACTGCAGGTAACCACAACCTTTATCTTCGCAGCCTGCGGAGCCATTGCCAGCCTGGTAGCGTTATTCAACTTGCTCAAAGATTGGAACTACAAGCAGGCCGTCTACCTGAACGCGCTGGTCATATTCGGTATCCTGGCCGTGCTGACCGCACGCGCCAGCCTGCGCGCCGCCTACTGGAAGTATGACAGCGCCCAGGAATACCTGGTCTACGCCCACAGCTTCAGTGGTGTGAAGGATGTGCTGCGCCAGGTCGATGAACTTTCTGAGAAAACGGTCGGGGGCAGGGATATTGTCGTCGCCTATGACGATGACACTTCCTGGCCCATGTCCTGGTATATGCGCGATTATCCCAACGCGCGTTTCTATGGCGCCCAGCCAGACCGCACCCTGCGCGAAGTACCCGCCATCATCGTGGGAGACAATAATTACTCCAAAATTGAACCGATCGTCGGGAATGATTATTACCAATTTGACTATATCCGCATGGTCTGGCCCAACCAGGACTATTTCAACCTGATCACCACCCGCCCCGACCCAAGCCAGGCCTTCGACATTTCCTACCCATGCACCGGGGTCTTCAGCCCCTTCAAGCTGCTCAAAGGTTACGATTTTTCAAGAATTTGCAGCGCGCTTAAAAACCCCGAGATGCGAGCGGCTATGTTCGACATCTGGCTGAACCGTGACTATAAGCTGTACGGCGAAGTAACCAAAAGCACAGGCATTAATGAGCAAAGCTGGGACCCCGCCGATCGAATGCGCTTGTATGTGCGCAAAGATGTGGCCGACAAGGTCTGGAATTACGGTATCAAGACGGCACCGGTACCCAAGGAAGACCCATACGCCAAGGGTACCATCACGTTAGCAGCAAACTATGCCAGCGGCCTGATGGGTGTTGAACCCGGGCAGTTCAATGCACCGCGCGGAATGGCCTTTGCGCCGGATGGCAGCCTGTATGTGGCTGATTCTCGCAACCACCGCATCCAACACCTGGCCGCCGATGGGCAGCCGATCAAAACCTGGGGCACCTTCGCCGATCAGGCGACCGGTAATGCACCAATCGGCACTTTCAACGAACCATGGGGTGTGGCGGTTGGCCCGGATGGCAGCGTTTACGTCAGTGATACCTGGAATCACCGCATCCAGAAATTTACCGCCGATGGCGTGCCGCTCAAGATGTGGGGCGTCTTTGGTACTGCTGAGACCCCCGGCGCGCTGTATGGCCCACGCGGCATCGCCGTGGATTCGGAGAACCGGGTCTACGTCGCCGATACCGGCAACAAACGCATCGTGATCTTCGACAATAACGGCGCTATTCTGACCCAATTTGGCAGCGAAGGTTTCGATGCCGGGCAATTCAGCGAACCGGTCGATGTACAGGTGGCATCGGATGGCAAGGTATTTGTCACCGATACCTGGAACCAACGCATCCAGGTCTTGGCCAGCATGAATGGTATAGATTACTCTCCAATCCGTACCTGGGCGGTGGATGGCTGGGTCAGCCAATCACTGGACAATAAACCATTCCTGGCTCTCAGCCCGGATGGACATGTCTTTGTGACCGATCCGGAAGGCTACCGGGTGATCGAATTTGACCTGCAGGGGAATTTCGTGCAACTCTGGGGCTTGTTTGGCAGCGATAACGCCAGCTTTGGCATGCCAAGCGGTATCGCAGTCGATGCCAAAGGCCAGGTATGGGTCTCAGACGCTGGCAATCACCGGCTGATGAGATTCGAAGTGCCCGTTCGTTAGGCACCCAAATTTTTACTCTAAAACACCGGGACGGCCCACAAAGGCCTCCCGGTGTTTTCTATTATGGTGCACTGCGGATAAACAGCTCGGCAATATCATCCCCGGGGACATGCTGCCAGGCGGGTGAATTCAGCGCAGCTCGGATCAGGTCGGGTTGCACATGCGGCGAAAGCACCAATGCCTGTACATTGTAGCCATCCAACAGGGATTGCCAACCAGGGACAGCCCTGTTAATTTGCAGGTACTCCTGCCAGAGCACGGGGGGAAAAAATTCAAAGCGCGGGTCGACGAAAATCTTGTAGCGAGTGTCGCCGGCCCAGCTGATATACCCGCTGAACCCCAGCTCGCTGTACACGTTTCCAGCCGGCAGCACAACCTGCAAGTTGGCGACCGCCAGGATGGGCGTCTCGCGCGCATAGATATCTTTTTTGGCAGGCACCAGTGGCCAATAAGCCCGCAGCCAGGGCAGCGAAGCCAGCGCCAGGCAGACCTGCAGCCCCAGCACCAGGGCGTTCAAACGCCGGTTTTCCACCCCTGGCCGCGCGCTCGCAGAACGGGCAAGAATCCGGTCGATCGAAAGCGCCACCAGCCCGGCCTGGGTAATGCCAAACCAGGCGATCGCTCGCTGGTAGCGCAGGGCCATGAAACCAAAGAACAGGAAACCCAACAGCTCCGCCAGACCAACACCTCGACGTGCAAAGATCAACAGGATGATCGAAAGACCCAGCAAAGCAAAAAATGTTGCGCCATCCAGGCTTTGCAAGACAGGCGGCTGCCACTCACCCACCAATTGCTGAACCGGGCCAGACTGAGCCATGCGCGCAAAATAAAACGGCAAGGCCAGACCACGCGGGTTGAGCAACAAGCCTGCCAGCATAAAAACCAACGAAATCATCAACGGTTTCATGGGGGCGTAATCACGTTCATGCAGGGCGCGCAGGACAGCCTCCAAGCCCCGGAAAGCCAGCACCGCCAATGGGACAAAGTAGGTGCCGTGAATATTTACCCAGGCCGCCATGCAAACCATAAGCGCCAGACCCCAGCGCCAGGGATGCGTCCCCGTCTTTATTTTCTCCAACAACCACAGGCTGAGGGCCGAAAGGGGAAAAGCCAGCAGCTGAGGGCGGATATTCCAATTGGAAGAACCCAACACAGCGGCAAACAAGACACCCGCCGCTGCCGCCCGCCAGCCAACCCCGGCCATGCGGCACATTAACAACAGCAACCCATAAGCGGCCGTGACCAACAGGCTAAAAACCAGGATGGTTCCTTGCGGGCCACCCAGGCGAAACAGTGCAAACATGCCCAATTGTGCCAACCAATAGCCAGCCTCAGACTCATAAGGCTGGCCCGCCATGCTAAAGGAGAAGCGATCTGCCAGCGGCAGGCTGTGCGTTTCAGCAATAATCCGTCCATACGCCAGGTGAAACCAGAAATCATGCGGGCGGATCGGGTGAGTGTTGACCATTACAAAAATAGATGCCAGCACGATGACCGCCCACAAATGTTCCAGGCGCAAGCCACCCGGTCTTTGGGTGCCAGGCGAGTTAAAATTGGAGCGGAGTTTAGACAAAAAATGAGCCATAATAAGGCCAGTATATCATTTCAAAAAGCACGACAAGCGGGCGAGAACTGCCAATTTTTTGGCATACCGATCAGCAAAATTTGATGATTCCAACTTGAAATTGCAAAAACAGGGCACATGCCCGAATGTTAAAGTTAACGAGATGGTATAATCGCCAAGTACCCAAGGGTGTAATGCCCATAATTTAACAGGGAGACAACCCGCATGAAACTCCACGAATACCAATCAAAACAGATTTTCTCCCGCTATGGGATTCCGATCCCAAAAGGGAGGGTCGCGTCCACCGCAGTCGAGGCGAGACAAATCGCTGAAGAGCTGGGCGGTCGCGTCGTCATCAAGTCACAGGTGCTGGTCGGTGGCCGAGGCAAGGCCGGCGGCATCAAGGTGGCCAATGACCCGGCGGAAGCGGAAGCGTTCGCCACTCAGATCCTGTCCATGGAAATCAAGGGTCTACCGGTTCGAAAAGTGCTCGTGGATGAAGCTGCCGCCATCGAGCAGGAAATTTACCTCGGCATCACCAACGATCGCGCATTCAAGAAGCCTGTAATCATGGCTTCATCGGCCGGTGGCGTCGAAATCGAAGAAGTCGCCAAGACTGACCCCGATAAGATCGTCAAGATGCACATTAATCCATTGATCGGCATTAAGGATTATCATGCGCGTGACATCGCCGCCGGTATCGACTTACCGCGTGAACATTGGAAGCAATTTGGCGAAATCCTCAAAGCCCTCTGGCAGGTCTACAACGACCATGATGCCACCCTGGCCGAAATCAACCCGTTGATCATTGGCAAGGATAAGAAACTCAAGGCGCTTGACGGCAAAATGCTGATCGATGACAACGCCCTCTTCCGTCACCCCGAGCTCTCTGAGATGCGTGACACGGATGAAGACGCCCCCTCCGAAGTGGAAGCCCGCAAGTATGGACTGACCTTCATCAAGTTGGATGGCAACATTGGCTGCATGGTCAACGGCGCTGGTCTGGCGATGGCTTCGATGGACATCCTCAAGCTGTTCGGCGGTGACCCGGCCAACTTCCTGGATATCGGCGGTGGCGCTGGTGCAGACAAAGTTTCTGCCGCCATGCGCATCATCCTGAGCGACCCGAACGTCAAAGCCATCCTCTTCAACATCTTTGGCGGCATCACACGTTGTGACGAAGTTGCCAAAGGTATTTTGATCGCGATGGCAGAAGTGAAACCCAAGGTGCCGATGGTTGTGCGCCTGGTGGGAACCAACGCCAAGGAAGGGCGCGCCATGTTGGCTGATGCCAACATGATTACCGCCGAAACCCTGGCTGACGCCGCTCAGAAAGCTGTCAACGCGGCGAAAGGAGTCCAGTCATGAGCATTTTAGTTAACAAGGATACCCGCCTGCTCGTGCAGGGCATCACCGGCAGCGAAGGCACCTTCCACACCAACCAGATGATCGCCTACGGCACCAATGTCGTCGCCGGCGTAACACCTGGCAAGGGTGGCGAATGGTTCAATTCCAAGGTGCCGGTCTTTGACTCGGTCAAACGCGCCGTGGAAGCCAGTGGCGCTAACACCACCATCATCTTCGTCCCGGCCCGCTTTGCCGCCGACTCGATCTTTGAAGCTGCTGACGCCGGCATTCCCTTCATCGTCTGCATTACCGAAGGCATCCCGGTTATGGACATGATGCGCGTACGCAATTACATCGATCAGAAGGGCGTGCGCTTGCTCGGCCCCAACTGCCCAGGCCTGCTGACCCCCGGCGAAGCCAAGGTCGGCATCATCCCCGGTGATATTGCCATCCCTGGCAATATCGGCATCGTCTCCCGCTCGGGCACCCTGACCTATGAAGTGCTTTACGCCCTCAAGCAAGTCGGCATGGGCTCCTCCACCACCGTCGGCATCGGCGGCGACCCGGTCAACGGCACCAACCACATCGACGTACTGCGCATGTTCGAGGAAGACCCGCGCACCGATAAGATCGTCATGATCGGTGAGATCGGTGGTTCGGACGAGGAAAAAGCGGCCGAATTCATCGCCACCAAGATGACCAAGCCTGTGGTCGGCTTCATTGCTGGCCAAACCGCGCCTGCCGGCAAACGCATGGGGCACGCGGGCGCCATCATCGAAGGCGGCTCCGGTAGTGCAGCCGACAAGATCAAGGCCCTCGAAACCGCCGGCGTCAAGATGGCCCGGCACCCCGAGGAAATCCCCGGTCTGTTGAAGTAAAAATCTCCCGGGCGCTAATGCGCCCGGGTTTTTCTTCCCCACACCCGCTGGGAAGCAGTTTGGAAATTGTATGTTAATAAAATACAGGATGGGCAGGTCAATGACCTGCCCATCCTGTATAATGGTGAAAAGTTGACTTAGCGGTGGCTGTCGATATAGCGAACAGCTTCGCCAACGGTCGTGATCTTCTGGGCATCGTCGTCTGAGATTTCAGCGCCGAACTTGTCTTCAAAAGCCATGATCAATTCGACCAGGTCGAGAGAGTCAGCTTCCAGGTCATCTCGGAAGTTAGCTTCCATCGTGATCTTGCTTTCCTCAGCGCCGAGCAAATCGACGATAATTGCCTTGATATCATCATAAGTACTTGCCATATTTTCCTCCGTTGGGAATTATTTTTAATATTTATTGGTGCAACGGTGATTTTACCACCATGCGTCATATCAATACACAGGAACACGGTACTATGTCAAAAGTTGCGCCTATTACCACACGAAAAAACGATCACATAAAGATCAACTTGGAACAGGATGTACGCTCCTCCCTGACCACCGGTTTGGAGAAAATCCACTTCATCCACCAGGCCCTGCCCGAACTGGACCTGGACGAAGTCGATACCCGCCTAACCGTGTTTGGCAAAGAACTCAACGCTCCCGTCCTGGTTTCCTCCATGACCGGTGGGACAGCCGACGCGGGTGTGATCAATTATCGCCTGGCCGAGGCGGCCCAGGAATGCGGGTTCGCGATGGGCGTTGGCAGCCAGCGGGCGGCCATCGAACACCCGGAGCAGGCCGGTTCCTTCCAGGTGCGCAAGGTGGCACCGGGCATCCTGCTGTTTGCCAACCTGGGTGCCGTGCAGCTCAATTACCGCTATGGTCTGGATGAATGCATACGCGCGGTGGAAATGATCGAAGCCGACGGTTTGTACCTGCACCTCAACCCGCTGCAGGAAGCCGTGCAGGCAGGTGGCGACACCAACTGGAAAAACCTGGCGGGCAAAATCGAGGCAGTTTGCAAAGCGCTGCCGGTACCGGTCATCGCCAAAGAGGTTGGTTGGGGTATTTCGGCCCAAAGCGCCAAACGCCTGGCAGACTGCGGGGTGGCGGCCATCGACGTGGCCGGCGCGGGCGGAACCAGCTGGTCACAGGTGGAGATGCACCGTGCACCGGATGAGTTTTTGCGCAACCTGGCAGCCAGCTTCGTAGGCTGGGGCATCCCCACAGCAGAATCGATCCTGAATGTAAAAACTGCGGCTCCGGACCTGCCCATTTTCGCCAGCGGTGGCCTGCGCGACGGGTTGGATATCGCCAAATGCCTGGCACTTGGCGCGCGACTGGGTGGCATGGCCGGGCAGTTCCTTAAAGCGGCCGCCATCTCGACCGAAGAGACAGTGCAATTAATGCAGCTGACCCGCCGCCAACTGCAGGTCAGCATGTTTTCGGCCGGCGCGGGTGATATCAACGCACTGCGTTTACTTGAACTAAAATATTCATAACCAATCCAAAACTAGGTGAAACCATGACCGACCTGCTCAATGAAATGCTCCCGGCAATCGAAGCCGAACTCCAAAAACAGGTTGCACGCCTGGATGTGCCGCGTACCCGCGTTTATCACGATATGCTGACCTATCACATGGGCTGGACCGGGGATGGCGCAGGACCTGATGCCACTGGCAAACGTATTCGCCCCCTCATGCTGCTGCTGACCGCCGCTGCCTGCGGCAAGCCAGACTGGCAAACAGCCCTACCCGCCGCCGCCGCGGTGGAACTGGTCCACAATTTCTCCCTGGTTCACGACGATATCCAGGATAAATCGGAAAAACGCCGCGGCCGGACGACCGTGTGGATAAAGTGGGGCATGCCGCAGGCCATCAATGCCGGCGATGGCTTGTTCGTGGTGGCCAACCTGGCAATGACAGACCTGGCAAGCAGCTACCCGGCCGAAACCGTCGTGGACGCCATGCGCATCCTACAAAACACCTGCCTGGACCTGACCCGTGGGCAGTTCCTGGACATCTCGTATGAAAAACGTGCCGATCTGGGTGTGGAGGATTACTGGCCAATGATCGGCGGGAAAACCGCTGCCTTGCTCTCCGGTTGCAATGAACTGGGTGCACTGCTTGGCGGCGCAGATCAGTCCACCCGCGAGGCCTACCGCGCTTACGGTCAATACCTGGGCCTGGCCTTCCAGGTCCAGGATGATATCCTCGGAATCTGGGGCGATGAATCCGTCACCGGCAAGTCAGCCGCCAGCGACCTGCTGGAAGGCAAGAACACCCTGCCAGTGCTGGCCGGATTGGGCAAAAAAGGCCGTTTCGCCGCGCGTTGGGCCCAAGGTCCGATACAACCTTCCGAAGTAGCCGATTTGGCCGGCCTGCTGGCCAGCGAGGGGGCTTACGCTTACACGCATGATACCGCCCGGCAGATGACCGATATGGCCACCAACAGCCTGCGCGAGGCCGACCCGCAAGGCGAAGCCGGCCAGCTCCTGATGGACCTGACCGACCGCCTGCTTAAACGAGATTCTTAATAACGGGATTTATTTCTTCTGCCGGGCAAAGTGCGCCTGCAGGCTGACATACGTCAATTCTTTTTTCTTTAGCGCGCCGATGCCATTGACCGCCGCCGAGGCCGCCGTTAGCGTGGTCAACAAGGGTATGTTCATCAGCACGGCTGTAGCGCGGATGGCCTCGCCATCCGAATGTGAGGTCGGGCCAAGCGGCGTGTTGAGGATCAACTGCACCGCGCCCGAACGGATCAGCTCAACGGTGTGAGGGGAACCAACATGCACCTGGTTGACCGTCTCAGCCGGCAGGTTGGCACCTCGAAAGAAAGCCGCCGTACCGGGGGTGGCGTAGATTTTAAAACCCAGATGCAGCAAGTCACGGGCAATCTTTAGCGCGGCACCTTTATCGAAATTATTCACCGAAATCAGTACGCCACCTTCCAGTGGCAAAGCCACACCCGCCTGCAGCTGGCTCTTGGCAAAAGCATGCCCGAAGCGCGGTGCGATGCCCATGACCTCGCCGGTCGAGCGCATCTCCGGCCCCAGGCGCGGATCGGCCCCCGGCAGTTTGTTGAAAGGCATGACCGCTTCCTTGACGAAGAAACCATCCAGCAGCGGCTCCTCGGTGACGCCCAGCTCAGCCAGCGTTTTGCCGGCCATTACCTGGGCGGCCACCCTCGCCATCGAAAGCCCGGTCGCCTTGCTAACAAAGGGAATGGTGCGTGAGGCACGCGGGTTAACCTCAAGAACGTAGACGATATCATCCTGCAGGGCAAACTGCACGTTCATCAGGCCGCGCACCCCCAGGGCCTTGCCAAGCTGCTCGGTGTAATCGCGCACAATGCTGGTATGGTAGGCACTGACCTTGTAGGGCGGCAGCACACAGGCCGAGTCGCCGGAATGAATACCGGCCTGCTCGACGTGCTGCATGATCGCACCAACCACCACCCGTTCCTCATCCACCAACGCATCCACATCCATCTCATATGAATCATCCAGAAAGCGGTCAATCAACATCGGCTGCCCGGGCGAAGCCTTGAGAGCCTCTCTCACCACGGCGGCCAGCTCATTTTCGCTATCCACCACCGCCATGGCGCGCCCGCCCAGGACGAAGGAAGGCCGCACCAGAACGGGATAGCCAATCCGCGCCGCCACCAGGCGGGCTCCCTCCAGTGAAGTGGCGGTGCCATTCTCGGGCTGGGGAATATCCAATTCAGAAAGCAAGGCGGCAAACTGCTTGCGGTCCTCGGCCAGGGCAATGGCTTCGGGCGAAGTGCCGATGATCGGCACCCCTTCCGCCTTCAGCGCGGCCGCCAGGGTCAGCGGGGTCTGTCCGCCAAATTGCACAATCACGCCTTCCACCCCTTCTACATCGACAACATTGAGCACATGTTCCAGGGTCAGCGGCTCAAAGTATAGGCGGTCAGCCGTATCGTAATCGGTCGAGACTGTCTCGGGGTTGCAGTTCAACATGATGGTTTCAAAACCCATCTCATGCAGGGCAAAGGCCGCCTGGCAACAGCAGTAATCGAATTCGATCCCCTGCCCAATGCGATTGGGGCCACCGCCCAGGATCAGGATCTTGCGACGATCGCTTGGGAAGGCTTCGTCCTGGCTCTCATAGCTGCTGTACATATAGGGCGTCAGTGACTTGAACTCGGCTGCGCAGGTATCCACCCGCAAGAAGCTGACGGTAACCCCGAGCTGTTTTCGCAAGGCGCGCACATCCAAAGCACTCATCGGTTGTGCTGAGGTCGAAAGCAGGCGCGCTAATTGCGTATCGGCGAACCCGAGCTGCTTGGCCTCCCGGAGTACCTGGCGTGAATCACCCTGCCCACGCGCAAGCTGCAGGATACACTGTTTATGCTTTTCAATCTCCAGCAAATAAGCCAGAAACCAGGGATCAAAGCCCGTCTCGGCCGCCACCTGTTGCAGGCTCACCCCCGCAGCCAAAGCGCTGTAGGTCTTGAACAGCCGGTCGGCGGTCGGGCGTTTGAGCTCCCCCACGACCGGTGGCTCAACAGGATTGCGATTGGGGCCGGAACCATCCAACGCGTCCACGCCAATTTCAAGTGATTGGACGGCTTTTTGCAACGCTTCGGGGAAGGTGCGCCCCAAGGCAAGCACCTCACCGACTGACTTCATCTGCGGTCCCAACAACGCATCGACCCCCGGGAATTTTTCAAAGGTCCAGCGCGGGATCTTGACTACAACATAATCGATGGAAGGCTCAAAAGCAGCGCGCGTGACACCAGTGATATCGTTGCTGATCTGGTCTAGCGTGAAACCCATCGCCACTAACGCGGCGATCTTGGCAATTGGAAAACCGGTCGCCTTGCTGGCCAGCGCCGAGGAACGGCTGACGCGTGGGTTCATCTCCACGATGATGATACGGCCGTCGGCCGGGTTGACGGCAAACTGCACATTGGCTCCACCGGTCTCCACCCCCACTGCAGACATCACCCGCCGCGCCAGGTCACGCATGTGCTGATATTCGCGGTCAGTCAGTGTCTGGGCAGGCGCTACTGTAATGCTATCGCCGGTATGAATGCCCATCGGGTCCAGGTTTTCGATCGAGCAGACCACCACGAAATTATCAGCCGAGTCGCGCATCACCTCCAGCTCGTATTCCTTCCAGCCCATGACCGATTGCTCCAGCCAGGCCTGTTGAATGGGCGAGGCAGCAATGGCCTTGCGCACGGCTTCGGGCAGTGCGTCGGGCGTATAGACCCAGGCCGCACCGGTGCCACCCATGGCAAAGGAAGCGCGCACCAGCAGCGGGTAACCGGCACGGGCAGCCACCAACCAGGCTTCATCCAGGTTACCCGCCGGGCCACCCTCGGCCAGCGGCAGGTCATGTTCAAGCATGACTTGCCTGAACAACTGGCGGTCTTCGGCAGTGCGGATGGCTGCCAGCGAAGCACCAATCAGGCTGACACCATATTTCTCCAGGATACCGCTCTCGGCCAGCTGAACAGCCAGGTTAAGACCCGTCTGCCCGCCCACTGTGGGCAGCATAAGGTCCGGTTTCTCCTGGATGATGATGGCTTCCAGCGCTTCAACCGTCAGCGGCTCAATGTATGTCGCATCGGCAATATCAGGATCGGTCATAATGGTGGCCGGGTTGCTGTTGACCAGCACAATCCGGTGCCCGAGCTTGCGCAGCGCCTTAACCGCCTGCGTGCCTGAATAATCAAACTCGGCTGCCTGGCCAATCACAATCGGGCCGGAGCCAGGGATCAGGATGGTATGTTTAGTCTCCATCGGCCACCTCACTGGAAGAATCCCCTGCCTGTGCCAGCAAACTCATAAAAGGATCAAAAATTTCGTGGGCATCGTGCGGCCCAGGTGCAGATTCGGGGTGGAACTGAACACAATACACCGGTTTATGCTTCAGGCGCAAGCCTTCCAACGAACCGTCATTGAGTGATAGGTGTGTAACTTCAACCTCGGCCGGGTCCAACGAAGCAGGCTCGACCATATAGTTATGATTTTGGGCGGTTATATACACGCGCCCGCTGCGCAAGTCCTGAACAGGATGATTGCCACCATGGTGTCCAAATTTTAGCCGCGCAGTTTTCCCGCCCAGGGCCAACCCAATCAACTGGTGCCCCAGGCAAATGCCAAACAATGGCAGGTTGGCGGCGATCAGGCTGCGCACAGTTTCGATGGCCTGTGGCAAACCAGCCGGGTCACCTGGGCCATTCGAAAGCATGACCCCATCCGGGTGCATGTCCAGGATCGCGGCCGCTGAGGTGAAAGCCGGCACGACCGTAACGCGCGCGCCGTGCGAAGCCAGGTGCCGCAGGATGTTACGCTTGGCGCCATAATCGATCAGCACTACACGCGGAGAAAAACCAGGCCGGGCAGCAGGCAGCCAGTGGTCACCAGCGTCGCCATTCCACTCGAACTGCTCCGCGCAGGTCACCTCGCGTACCATGTCACGCCCATCCAGGCCTGGCCAGGACTGTGCCATTTCAATCAGCACTTCGGGCGCTGTGCCCATGGTCGAGATGGCAGCCTTGAGCGTACCGATCTCACGCAATTTGCGCGTCAGGGCACGTGTGTCCACCCCGCTGATGCCCGGCACGGCGTGTTGGGCCAACCAGCTGGGCAGGTCCAGGCTAGAACGCCAATTAGAGACCATCGGACTGAGAGCACGAATCACAACTGCCGAAACCTGTGGTTTGCCGGCCTCGTTATCCTCAGGATTGATGCCCACATTGCCAATATGTGGGACAGTGAAAAGCACGCCCTGTCCACGATAGGACGGGTCGGAGATGATCTCCTGGTAACCGGTCATGCTGGTGTTAAAAACCAACTCAAAAACAGCATCCGCGCGGGCACCAAACCCCAACCCCGGATAAACCGAACCATCTTCAAGAACAAGCACTGCGGGATCGACCTGTTGCACAGTGAACCTCCTTACAAAAAAACAACCCTCCATCGGGAAGGCCGCCAAAAGGCAACTAGACTAGACAACCTTGATTAAATATTCGCGCAAGTTTAGCACAGCCCACAAATTTGTCAATACAATTTTTCAAAGATAACCCATTCATCCCATCACCAGTCAGTCAAAGGCAGAGTACAATAAAATATCCTCGCTCAACCTCTCAACTGCCTGACATGCTGACAGTCCTGACCTACCCATGGTATCGTGATGAGTTCAAAAAACCATTCCACCATCTTGTTTATCAGTTCAAACATGGCCACCCGCCAAATCCTGCAGGAGACCCTCTCAGGCACCGGTTTTATCCTTGAGACCTCCGCCAACGCGGAAGAGAGTCTGCGCCTGGCCAACGACCTGCTGCCATCCATCCTGTTACTGGAAAACAGCGATGGCATCAACGCATTTGAAACCTGCCGGCGGCTGCGCGCCAACCGTGGCATGGATGGCATCGCGATCGTCATGCTGATCGATCGTGAAGAAACCGACATTCGCGCGCTGGGACTGAGCGCCGGGGTGGATGATTTCCTCGATAAACCGCTGGATGGCTTGCAGATTTTGGCACGCCTGCGCAGCCTGAGTCGCTTCAACCGTGACCGCTACCTGCTGGCCGATTTAAACCGCTTCTCATGGATGGTGGAACACGCTCATGAGGGCTACCTGATGCTCGACCGGTCTGGCACCATCCATTACGCCAACGAAATGGCCGTGCACCTGCTCAACATGCCAGAGGAATTTTTTGGCCTGCCATTTAAACACGTCGTCGAGCGACATTACGTCCCCCAACCAGCCGAAGCCTGGCAGGCCTGGCAGGAAGACCCGGCACCCTGTTTCCTGGTCCAACCGGAGAGCCCCACGGCGCGCGCCGTGTGGGTGGTGCTCGAGGCCCTCGACCCACCCCAGGGAGTCGAATATATGCGCCTGGTCCGGCTGCGTGATGTCACTGAACGCATGTCCATCTACCAGGATATGCGCCGCTTTCACACGGTTGTCACGCACAAGCTGCGCACCCCCATGTCCATGTTAATGATGAGCATGTCGGTGCTTAAAACCCAGACCGAGAGCATGGACCCCGAAGAAATCAAAACACTGCTGGCTTCAGCCATCAAGGGCACCAACCGCCTGGCCGAAGAAATCCGCTCCATCCTGACCTATATCGATGCGCCGCTGGCACTCAACCTGGGCAAGCCCTTGAGCCTCAAAGAAATTCCAGAGATGATCAAGACCACCTGCCTGACCCTCAACCTGAGCGACATCATTTTCTCCATGCCCGCCGATTTGCAGGCTGTCACACTTTCCATCACCCCCGAGGCAATGGAAATGATCCTGCATGAGCTGTTTGATAATTCGCGCAAATTTCATCCCAGCCACCAACCCTGCATCGAAATTTCAGTCGCGAGCCTGGAGGATGAGTTCATTCAGCTCCGCATCTCAGACAATGGCCAAAACCTCTCGGTGGAACAGCTGCAGTGGGCCTGGTTGCCCTATTTCCAGGGTGAAAAAGATTTCACCGGCGAAATTCCCGGGCTGGGGCTGGGCTTCCCCATGGTGGCAAGCCTGGTGTGGAAGGCTGGTGGAACCATTAACCTGCGCAACCGCATTAATGAAACCGGTGTAATCGTCGACATACGCCTGCCGCTGGAAAGCACCATGCGCAAAATGGAACGCTCCGCCGCGCCTTACGGAAGTTAGTGCGAGGCCAGTCTGGCTGTGTTACAATATTTTTTTTCAAGGACGAATTTCACCTTATTCAGGAGCTTCTGTGAAACAACCCGTTATTTTGTCCGTGCTGGCCCACCCCGACGATGAATCCTTTGGCATGGGTGGTACCCTGGCACTCTACGCCCAAAAGGGCTGCGATGTTTACCTGGTCTGCGCCACCCGCGGCGAGGTAGGCGATGTTGACCCAAAACTCATGGAAGGTTTTTCTTCGATAGCCGAGCTGCGCGAGGGTGAACTGCGCTGTGCCGCCGGCCACCTGGGCCTCAAAAATGTATTCTTCCTGGATTACCGTGATTCTGGTATGCCAGGTTCGCCCGACAACCAACACCCCGATGCTCAAGTGGCCCACCCGTTGGATGAAGTGGCAGCCAAGGTGGTTGCTCACTTGCGTTCTCTCAAACCAGACATCGTCCTGACCTTTGACCCCATCGGTGGGTACCGCCATCCCGACCATATTCACATCCATAACGCCACGGTCCTGGCCTTTGAAAAGTCCGCCGACCCCAGCTTCCACCCTGAAGCCGGTGAACCCTACCAACCGCAAAAGTTGTATTTTCACACTTTCCCGCGCCTTTTCCTCCGGATGGTTGTGAGCCTCTTGCCCCTGGTTGGTAAAAACCCGCGCAAGTTCGGTCGCAATGGCGATATCGATATGAAATCAATCGC
>CAIVSQ010000010.1 GCA_903908605.1 uncultured Anaerolineae bacterium | reverse complement strand
TGATCTGCAGCCGTGGCACGCCAGAATACGGCGCCGGCGTGGCGCTGGGCTGCTGCGTGGGGGTTTCGGTGAGGGTTGGATCCGGGGTAAGTGTTTCGGTTGGCAGGGGTGTCTCAGTGGCGATTTCTGTCGCGGTTGCGGTCGCTGTTTCAGCCGGGGTCTGAGTTGGCGTTTCGGTTGCGGTTGCGGTGGGGATGTCCTGGAAGGGTGAACGTGCCAGGGCGTTTTGTGGGACCTGGGCAAACAGGATGATGAATAACATCAGCAGGCTGGCGAGCGAGTTTTTCTTCATGGAGCGATTCCTTTGTTATGTTGTTTTCCCCAACCTGGTCAGGTTTTGGGATCGCTTGGGATGAGTTGCTGGTATTTTTTAGGTACGAGGGGCGATCTTGAATACCCCCTGGTATATTGTGATTATTACATATTTTTTAGCTTGGAAATTGGTTGGTGATGTTATTTTCCAAAATTCAGGATTAATGTCATGAAGTTATCGTCTTGCTCGGTTAAGATAAGGTGTATGACAGCCTGTGTTGGGTCAAAACTTTCTAGCCCGGCAGCAGCTGCGCTTCACGCCAGCCACGCAGTGAGTTAATCAACCAGATTCGTGTGCAGTTTGGCAGGTCACTGAGCAACACGACCTGCTCTCTTATTTTGCCTTCGGCCAGCAGGTGGGCACGCAGGGTGCCTGGCAGCAGCCCGCAGTGGACTGGCGGGGTTACCAGCTCACCATTCAGCTCAAAGACCAGGTTGGCGATGCTGGTTTCGGTAATTTCAGCATTTTCATTATACAGGATGACGTCATCGCAACCTGTTACCCCTTTGCGGGCTTCTTCATAGAACATGCGGTGGGTGGTTTTATGATAAAGGAAGAGGTTGCCCGGATCGATTGGTGCGCGCGCCAGCTTGAGTGATACCTTAGGTGGATTTTCTAAGCGCTGAAATGGGTAGGTTTCCACCTGCAGGTCACCTGTGCGCCCGAGCAGCAGGCGTACACGCAGGGGTTGGGGGGCCAGTTCGCCTTTTTCGGCGGCTTTTTCGAGCGCGCTAATGGCCTGCGAAGGGGCAAAGGGGAAATCAAAATAGATGGCGGAGGAGCGCATACGCTCCAGGTGTTCCTCAAGCAGGGTAAAGCCTTGGCCGGGTGTCCAGCCCAACGTCTCCAGCAGCGAAAAAACCGGGTTGCGTTTGGTCAGTACGCGTGCCTTAAGCAGTGCCTCAGCATATTCATCACGCGAAGTCGAATCCCAGACGATGCCACCACCGATGCCGTACTCGGCGCTGCCGGTGGCTTTTTCCAACAGCAGGCTGCGAATGGCGACCGAAAATTGGGCCCGGCGCCCGGGCGAAAGGTAGCCGATGGCACCTGTGTAAATACGGCGCGGGGTGGTTTCCAGCGCCGCGATGATTTGCATGGTGCTGACCTTGGGGGCCCCGGTAATGGATGCACAGGGGAACAGGGCTGTCATGATTTCACTGAAGGATGAGGGAATCTCAGCCGTCACTCCGGAGGTCATTTGCCAGAGAGTGGGGTAGCGCTCGGTTACAAACAGCTCGGGTACGCGCACGCTGCCCGTCCTGGCCAGTCGCCCGAGGTCGTTGCGGATCATGTCCACGATCATCACGTTTTCGGCGCGGTTCTTGCTGGAGGCTCGCAACCAGGCGGCTTGCTCTTCATCTTGTTCGAGGGTCAGACCGCGCGGGGTGGTGCCCTTCATTGGCCGGCAGGTGACTGTTTCGCCATCCATCTTGAAGAAAAGTTCTGGCGAGGCGGAGCAGATGACATGTTCGCCGGTATCGAGATAGGCAGAGTAGCCTGGGGCCTGGGCGTTGACCATATCGACGAACAGCGCCCAGGGGCTGCCGCTGAACTGGTTACGCAGCCGAAATGTGTAATTCACCTGGTAGGTTCGGCCGTGGGCGATCTGGTCTTTCACATGCTGGATGGCTGCGTTGTAACTTTCGCGACTGACAGTGGGCTGCCATGTATCCACCTGCCAGCCAGCGCTGTCTTGCTCGAGTGCCTGGCTGTGTTGGACGGATGGGTACAGGCCGAACCAGAGCAGGGGAAAACCACCTGCATCGCGCACCGTCAATGCGCTGTCAAATGCAGGGGCGGCTTCGTAGCTGATGAAGCCGGCAGCGTGCCAGCCATTTTTGTCCACGCAGGTTTCCACTTCACGCAGGCAGGGCAGCACTTCTGCCAGGCTGCGTGCGCAAATAACGCGCGCCGGGTTCTCAAAGCGCAGCCAGGTGCGCGTGAATGAATCACGCAGGATAACCGGGGTGTTAAATTTCATCATGACGCCGGGGGATGGGGCAGAGACAGCATTTCCCTACAATAGGGTGCTGGTGGATTTATTTTTCCTGGGCGAGGGCCAGAGTCTTGTCCCAGGCGGGCAGCTGCAACCCGAAGACGCGCTCAAATTTGGAGCAGTCCATGGCTGAGACCAGGGGGCGTACCGCTGGTGAAGGAAAGTCGGCGGTGGCGGCGGGGAGCAGTTCGCGGACTTTGTGTTCGTGCCTGGCGGTGTCATTGGCGATGATTTGGCGGGTCCATTCCAGGCGGCTGGTGTGACCCAGGCCTGCCAGGTGATACAAGCCGCTGCGTTCAGCGACATAATCACTGCCACGGGCCAGCACCTGGGTGGTAATTTCGGCCAGCATGCGGGCCCAGGTGGGGCTGGAGACCTGGTCCGAGACCACTCGCATGGTTTCTTGTTGGCGGGCCCATTCCAGCACTTTGTTGACAAACCCACCCACGCGCAGACTGTAAACCCAACTGGTGCGCATGGTGATGTAGGCGCAGCCGGAGGCCTGGATGGCTTGTTCTCCCGCCAGTTTGCTGGCGCCATAGACGTTGAGCGGGTTGGTTTGGTCTTCTTCGGTATATAGCGCGCCCTTGCTGCCGTCAAAAACATAATCGGTGGAGTAATGCACCAGGCAGGCATTCAGGGCACGGGCTTCGGCCGCCAGGATGCCGGGTACCGTGGCGTTGATGGCATAGGCTTTTTCACGTTCGCTCTCGGCCCGGTCAACAGCGGTGTAAGCGGCGGCGTTAACGATCATCTGCGGACCAAGTTCGCGGACGGTCCGTTGCACCGCGTCGAAGTCCTCCAGATTGAGTTCCTCATAGTCCAGGGCGGTAATCTGCCCAAAGGGCGCCAGGGTGCGGCGCATTTCCCAGCCAAGCTGACCGTTTTTTCCAAGCAGCAAAATTTTCATTTAGCGTTCTCCGGCAAGCATGAGCAGGTATTGACCATAACTGTTGCCGCTCATTTGCATACCCAGGTCGCGGAGTTGTTCGCGGGTGATAAAACCGCGCCGGAAGGCAATTTCCTCGGGCGATGAGATCATCAGGCCCTGGCGTTCTTCCACCGCTTGTACGTAATTGGAAGCCTGTAAAAGTGATTCGTGGGTGCCTGCATCCAGCCAGGCGATGCCGCGACCGAGTTCCTGCACTTGCAGCTGGCCTTTTTCCAGGTAGATGCGGTTGAGATCGGTGATCTCAATTTCGCCTCGGGGAGACGGTTTGAGATTGGCGGCCAATTCGACGACCTGGTTGTCGTAGAAATAAATGCCGGGGACGGCGAAGTTGGAGCGTGGTTGGCGCGGTTTTTCCTCCAGGCTAATGGCCTGGCCTTCGGCGTTGAACTCCACTACGCCATAGCGTTCGGGGTCGCGTACCGGGTAAGCGAAGACAATTGCGCCCAGTTGCAGGTCGGCCGAGGCCGCCAGGGTACGCGCCAGCCCCTGGCCGTAAAAAATGTTATCGCCCAGGATTAAGCAGACGCTCTCCTGCCCGATGAAATCAGCGCCGATGATGAATGCGTCTGCCAGCCCACGTGGTTCGGCTTGTTCAGCATAGCTGAAGGTCAGCCCCCACCGGGCACCATCGCCCAACATACGCCGGAAGATGGGCAGGTCCTCGGGAGTGCTGATCACCAGGATGTCACGGATGCCGGCCAGCATGAGCATGGACAGCGGGTAATAGATCATCGGTTTGTCATAGACCGGCAGCATCTGCTTGCTGATGCCGAGGGTAATTGGGTAAAGACGCGAACCTTTGCCACCTGCGAGAATAATGCCTTTCATTTCTTGTGCCCCCTTTGCGTGTAGTTGTTATTCATCCAGGTTTGGAAGTCTTCGCGTCCGCGGATGGCGCTGACCCATTCGGGGTGATCGAGGTACCAGCGCACAGTGCGCGCCAGGCCGCTTTGCAGGTTTTGGCGTGGTTGCCAACCCAATTCGGATTGAATGCGCGAAATATTCATAGCGTAACGCCGGTCATGACCCGGGCGGTCTTGCACATACTTGATCAGTGAAGCATGCGGGCTGTGGGCGGATTTTGGCAGGTATTCATCCATTACCTCGCAAATGGTGTTGACAATCTCCAGGTTGGGGGGCTGGTTGTTGCCGCCCACGGCGTATGTTTCGCCGACTATTCCGCGTTTGATGACCAGGTGAATGGCCTCGCAGTGATCTTCCACGTATAACCAGTCGCGCACCTGCATTCCGTCGCCGTAAACCGGCAGGGGTTTGCCTTCCAGCGCATTCAAAATCATCAGAGGGATCAGTTTTTCGGGGAACTGGTAGGGACCGTAATTGTTGGTGCAATTGGTCAGGGTGACAGGCAGACCGTAGGTGTGATTATAGGCGCGCACCAGGTGGTCGCTGGCGGCTTTGGAGGCCGAGTAAGGCGAGCGTGGTGAGTAAGCGGTATTTTCGTCGAAAGGGGGGTCGTTTGGATGCAGGGTGCCAAAGACCTCATCGGTGGAGACATGGTGGAAACGGGCTGTTTGGGGATCGACACGTTTTTCCACCAACCAGGCCTGGCGGGCGGCTTCCAGCAGGTTGAAGGTGCCGACGATGTTGGTCTGCACAAATTGCCCTGGACCGAGGATGGAGCGGTCTACGTGACTTTCTGCCGCAAAATGTGCCACTGTATCGATGGCATGGTTGCGAAAAAGTTCGCCAACCGTGTTGGCATCGCAAATATCGCCCTGAACGAAAATATGACGTTCCGGGGAGGGCAGGTCTTGCAGGTTGGCCAGGCTGCCTGCGTAGGTCAGTGCGTCCAGGTTGATGACGCGCACGGTGGGCTCATGTTCCAGCAGGTAGCGGATAAAATTGGACCCGATGAACCCGGCACCGCCGGTGACAAGGATGTTTTGCATACTGGTCATCTCCATTCCCGCTGGAGTGGCACACTCCAGGCGGTTCGTGATAGGTTAGGCGTAAGTCTCGGCATCCTTCAGGCACGCTCCGGCGGCATCCTTGGCCGAGAGCTGTGGGGGTTGCCCATCGATCAAGGGCCAGGTGATGCCAAGATCGGGATCGTTCCAAATGATTGAGCGCTCCCATTCGGGGGCGTAGTAATCGGTGGCCTTGTAGACAATTTCAGCCCACTCGCTCAGCACGTAAAAACCATGGGCGAAACCAGCTGGGATCCATAGCATGTCCTTATTCTGGGCCGAAAGAGGTACGCTGACCCATTTCCCAAAGTTGGCGGAGGATTTGCGAATATCGACAGCTACATCAACGATTTCTCCGCTGACCACGCGAACCAACTTGCCTTGCGCCTGGCGTACCTGGTAGTGTAACCCACGCAAGATGCCGCGCCGTGAGCCGGAGTGGTTGTCTTGAACAAATTCAACCGGCAGGCCGGCCTGGGCAAATTTTTTGGCTTGGTAGGTTTCCATGAAGAAGCCACGTTCGTCGCCAAATACCTGTGGCTTGACCAGCATTACTTCAGGGAGGGAGGTTGGTAAGATTTGCATTTTAAGCCTGAGCGGGTCTTATACCACGGTCTCGGCCACTTTTTGACCGAAACCAAGCAGTTCGTGCACCAATTCCATCGAGCGACCCTCTGCGTAAACGCGCAGGACAGGCTCGGTGCCGGAGGGGCGGATTAACAGCCAGGAGTCATCTGCCATGATGTATTTGACACCATCCATGTTGGAAACCTCGGCTACTTTGACGCCGCCGATTTGAGCAGGCGCGTTTTTGATCAGCAGATCGGTCATTTCTTGTTTGGCTACCGGGCGGTTTAGGCGCAGGTCAGCACGTTCGTAAAAGGCCGGGCCGACATCTGCCAACAGGTTGGCGACCAGTTCGCCAAGTGGTTTGCGCGCGCGGGCGATGATTTCGACCAACAGCAGCCCCATGATCGGTCCGTCCCCTTCGGGGATGTGACCCTTGAACGAGATGCCGCCAGATTCTTCGCCGCCGATCAGGATGTCTTCGCTCATCATGTAATCGGCGATGTGGTTGAAGCCGACCGGGGTTTCATAGACCTTGAGACCGTAGCGCTTTGCCAGACGGTCGATCATGCGCGTGGTAGAGACGGTGCGGACAACCGAACCTGTCCAGCCACGTACTTCCACCAGGTGCTTGAGGGCCAGGGCCATAATCTTATGCGGGTCGACGAATTGTCCGCGCTCATCCATGGCGCCAATACGGTCAGCGTCGCCATCGGTGGCCAGGCCAAAGGAGCCCAGCCCTGCACCGAGCGCACCTGTCAGCGCACCCAGGTTCTTGGCGATTGGCTCGGGGTGTACGCCGCCGAAGCCAGGGTTCATTTCACCGCGTACTTCGGTAATCTCGCAGCCGGTTCCTTGCAAAAAGGCGCGGATGGCGCCGCGGCCCGAACCGTACATCGAGTCAATCACGAAGTGCTGCGGGTTTTCGGCAATGGCATCGGTATCGATCAGGGTGCGCAAATGGTCAAAATAGGCCGGCAGCGGGTTGAATTTGGTGATCAGGCCGGCTTTCTTGGCCTGGTCGTAATCCATTAGGTTGGGACCGCGTGAGCGTTCCTCGTTGTCGTTGATATAAACTTCCACGCGCCGGCATTGTTCGGGCAGGGCCGAACCACCGTAGGCGGCTTTGAGTTTGACGCCGTTGTAACGCGGGGCGTTGTGAGAGGCGGTGATCATCACACCACCTGCGGCGCGATTGTTCTTGACGGCAAACGAGATGGCCGGGGTGGGCGCATCTGATTGGGCCAGCAGCACGCTGAAACCGTTGGCAGCCAACACCCGTGCCACTTCCGCCGCATAGCGATCCGAAAGAAAACGGGTGTCGAAACCAACGATGAATTTCTTGGGATCCATGTTTGGGCTGGAGCTGATATCCCAATGTTCGGATGCGGCGGCATCGGCAATTGCTTGGGCGACCATGCGCAGGTTGCTGAATGTGAATGTGTCTGAGATAACGGCTCGCCAGCCGTCGGTGCCAAAGTGAATAGGCATGTTTGACTACCTCCATGCGATTTTGTTGCGAAATAAAAATTTTGTAAAGAACGATTATAACGTAAAAATCGGCGAGTCCATTTTTACCAAACAAATTATGCATGATCACCTCGATATTTTTGAAAGTTGCCTGGCTGCCTCTGTGGGGCGTGAGTGAGTGGCAACCAGGACTTTTTGCCATTCTTTGCGGAAATTTTTCCGGAACCTATTCTTATTATTATTAAGATCTTTAATTA
>CAIVSQ010000009.1 GCA_903908605.1 uncultured Anaerolineae bacterium | reverse complement strand
TACCCCACCTAAATCAAAAATTAGTGCAGGCTTGCGTGGCATCCCAACTTTGGAATTAATCATATTTCGAACAGGTTATTGTAAAGATAATGAACGCAAGGAAAAATTCCGGCTCAGGGCTGAATATCCCTGGCACAGCGGAAACCGATATCCAGGGTTGCATAAGCCGGGTCATCGCCATAGCGATAACTTGTTCGCAGCAAATCATAATGGTAATACCACGACCCCCCACGCAAAACTCTCAAGCCAGTTGAAGCCAGATCCTCACGACCATCATTGGCACTGTACGGATATGGCCTATATTCGCTGCTGACCCATTCCCATACATTACCCGCCATATCAAGTGCCCCATAAGAACTTGCACCAGTAGGAAAGCTCCCCACAGGCATGGTGTCACCACTGACACCAATATAATTGGCAAAGGTTTTGTCGATAGATTCACCCCATGGATAGGTGCGTTCATCCGAACCGCGGGCAGCTTTTTCCCACTCCGCCTCACTTGGCAAGCGGGCACCCGTCCAACCACAGTAAGCCAAAGCCTGGAACCAATTGACATTGATCACCGGGAACGCCGCAAAAGATGGGTTCCCGAAATATGTTTCACGGGTGGAAGAGGAATTATTCGCGGGTGGCAAGCAAACACCGGCCTCAACACAGGCAGAATACATGCCATTGGTCACTTCCAGTCGATCCATCCAATAGGCTGGCAGGGTGACGGTATGCAGGGGGAATTCATCATCCTCCGCATGGGAACTACCCATCTGGAATGAGCCTGCGGGGATGTAGACCATATCCATTTTGTCTTTATCACGTGTTAGCGTGGAACCAGCCACCAGGGTTGGAACCGGGGTTGGGGTGATGGTCGGGGTTGGTGTGATGGTTGGTGTAGCCGTAAGAGTAGGCGTGGGTGTCAAGGTCGGCGGGACCGGAGTTGACGTACGAATCATCGCAACCACGGTCGCTTTTTGATTCACGCCAACCGGGATGAAACTGGTGTACAGCTGTCCAAGCAGGCCAATCAACAACCCAAGCAGCCCCAGTCCCAACACTACCAACTGAGCAAATTGGGTCCGCTTCGCTATCGTTTTCCATACAGGCGGTTGCTTTGGCGCTAAACGATCCAATACCTCTCGGGCTTCGTCCGGCACCTTATAGGCCACCCGTAATGCTCGCGCGCCTGCCCGTGCAGAACCCAAGGCACGTCCTGCAACCTGGTAGTTGTCAAATGCGCGCATGCGCACCTGGTAATCCCTTAATAAGGCTTGGGTGCGTGGATCATCCGGCAAGAGTTGGTGAACGGCATCCACCAACGGACCTGCTGCGGATGGGTCGCTGCCAGCCAATGCATGGGCTGCCCGCGCTAATAAATCCTCGGATTGCTTTGATTCTGAGGAGGAAACCAAACCCATTAAAACACGTGCAAATTCAGCACAGTTTGGGAAACGCTTGGATGGATCTTTTTGAAGTGCCTGATTAAGCCAGGCCTCAATTTGAGGAGTGACAAGCGGGTTTACCTGGCTGGCGGATGGGGGCGTCTCGCGAACATGTTTCAGGTAGATAGCAAGCGGAGTTTCACCAGTAAAAGGAGGTCTACCGGTGAAAAGTTCGTATGCAACAATTCCCAGCGCATATTGATCAGAAGCGGCGGTCGGCCGGCCTCCTTCCGCTTGCTCAGGCGAAATGTAATGTGAATTACCCCGGGCAAGATCTGATTTTACCGCACCGGAAGTTTCGACAACCCTGAGCAAACCAAAATCAGAAAGCTTCGCGCTACCATCCTCGCTGAAAAGGATGTTACCCGGTTGAACATCACCGTGAACAATCCCTTTTTGGTGGGCATAATCCAGGGCTGTGGCAATATCAACAACAATGCGCACAATTTCACGCATACCAGGTTTTGGATGGAGCTTCAACCAATTTCGCAGGTTACCCCCAGCCAGATATTCCATCACAATGAACAAACGATCCTGGTCTTGAGTCAGGTCTAGAAGCTGGGCTGTGTTCTCCTGTCGAATGGATGTAATGTCACGTGCTTCCTGGATGAAGCGATTGATGACGACACCATCCTTAAAGAGAGCCGGATTCATCAGCTTGATGGCTACGATTTTCTTCAGTTGAGGATGCTCAGCCCGGTAAACAATACTAAATCTACCGCGACCAACCTCATCGATGATCCGGTATTTTCCCAGGTACTCTAATTTCACTTCTGACATGATCTACTCATAATGCTAGAATCTATCTCAGCCTGCCATCAAAACAATTTTCTAATTTTACCGTGAAGAACGATTGGGAAAGCAGCAGATTTCGCTCAATTCACACAAGTATCGCTCAATGATCAAGAATGGGAGACACCATTCTTGAAACAGGATGGTGTCTCCCATATTTAGCTTGAACAAAATAATTTTCGAATATAGGATCTCAAGATTTTATGGATTACCGTCGGCTGCACAACGGAAACCGATCTTGTCTCCTGGGTTGGAAGCCATTAATTTATAGCGGAAAGTGGCAGTGAGACTACCTTCATCATCATACCAGGAGCCACCCCGCACTACCCTTGCCAGATTTTTAGTCAAGTCTTCGCGACCATCTTCCGGATTGTAAGGATATTTTTGGTACAGGCTGCTGACCCATTCCCAGACATTACCCGACATGTCATATAAACCATACGGACTCTTTCCAGTTGGATAAATACCCACTTCAGTGGTATCTCCAGCGATGCGGCCATAATTAGCCAACGTACTATCAATGCCTTCTCCCCATGGATATGTGAATGCGCCAATGCCGCGCGCAGCTTTTTCCCATTCCGCTTCGGTCGGCAGACGTACACCAGCCCATTTACAATAAGCTTTTGCCTGGTTCCAATCAACCTGGACAACCGGGAAGGTCTGGTAGCGTGAGTCTGTGTAATACTTGTTCCTTGAGAAGGATGTAATGCCGGTTTTTGGTACACATCCTGCGGATTGTACACAACGCTCGTACATTCGGTTGGTGACTTCGGTCTGGTCAATCCAATACCCATTCAGGTTCACGGTATGAATTGGTTGTTCATCGGGACGCTTATCACTACCCATGGTAAATTCACCCGCCGGAATAAACACCATTAACATGGCATCCGACGACCTGATCTTTGTAGAGCCTGCTCCTAGCGTCGGAACCGGTGTAGATGTCGGCGGTATGGTAGCTGTTGGGGTAAAAGTTGGCTCCAAAGTCAAAGTTGGGGTGTCAGTAGGCCTGGCGGTTTCAGTCGGTGGTAGAGGGGTGGAGGTACGCACTAACTCAACCAACCGGGCTTTCGGCAGGTTATTGGCTGGGCTTAGGCTGAAGTACAGAACGCCTGACAGGCCGAGCAATAAACCCAGAAGGACAATACCGCCCGCCAAATATAGCCCCACCCGCCATTGGTAAAGCAGGACTTGCCAGGCCGGGGAAGGTAATGGTGCCAGGACTGAGAGCACGCCTTGCGGATCTGCCGGATCATCAAGTTCGTCTCGCAGCAGCTGGGCGGCAGTACGTGCCTTTTCAATTGCATCGCTTGCCTGTTTGTAACTGTGCTGAACCTGATCCCTTATCTTTAAATCTTCAAGCAATTCGCGGGCGTCCGCGCGATCAGGCATGAGCTGCAGAGCATATTCGACCAATGGCAAAGCAGTATCCCCATCGCCCACTTCGAGAGCCGCAGTAGCCCGCGCAATCAGATCCTGGTACTGCTGGGCTTCTGTGCTGGATTCTGCTTCCAACACAGCTTGCGCAAATGATGAGCAATCTGGAAATCGCTTTTCTGGGTCCTTGGATAGTACGCGCTGCAATACAGCCTCAAGCTTTGGGGGAACCAGTGGGTTGATCTGGCTGGCAAGCGGTGGAGCTTCATTAACCTGTTTCATCGAGATGGACAGGGGCGTATCACCTTCAAAGGGTCGACGACCCGTTAATAACTCGAAGGCAACTACGCCAAGCGCATATTGATCTGATCGGGGTGTTGGGCTGGCGCCATTGACCTGCTCAGGAGAAAGATAAGCTGGAGATCCCAGCGCCGCCCCTGGGGCTACCGCACCGGATGCAATCAGCGCCCCCAATACGGAAAAATCAGATAGCTTCGCACTGCCATCCTCGGCGATCAAAATATTACCTGGTTTTACATCCCCATGAACGAGACCCTGATGATGTGCGAAATCCAGTGCGGCAGCAACATCAGCAATCAATTTTTTCGATTGACGGAAACTTGCGCGGCCTTGTTTCTTAAGCCAAGTATGCACGTCCCCACCCTGGACGAAATCCATCACCACAATCAAACGGCCCTGGTCGTCAGCCAGATCAATAATTTTGGTTATATTATCTTGCTTCAAACCAGCTACTGCACGAACTTCCTGGATGAAACGTTGGATCAAATCCGAACTACCAAATAACGCCGGGGTAAATAGCTTGATTGCCACGGTTTTCTTTAGGAAAGGGTGTTCCGCACGGAAAACAACACCAAACCTGCCGTGCCCAATCTCTTCAATAATTTTATATTTACCCAACGACTCAATTTTTATTTCAGCCATGATTTACTCATTTTTTTACCTGGAAAAGGACTCGCGAAGCTTAACGTGTCATAAAACGAAAAGCCAGGAAAATAATCCCGGCGAAAATGGGCAGACCGACCAACAATCCAAGCCCAACCTGGATAACCAATTCACGCGGGGCGGGTAAACTCCAGCCTGAGTTTCTCAGGCCCAATTCCACAAAAATTCCTTGTGGATCTGGATAATCAGGATACATTTCCAATACTTCAGCAGCCTTCTGGTTGGCGATCTGCCAATCGTCAAGCATTTGTTGGTATGTTTCTGCAGTCTGGCTGGCGGCTTCCAATTCGGAAAAGGCCGTTGCCAACTCAGGATGATCCACCAACACCTTTCGAGCATTTTCTAAAGTAGCGCGGGCTTCCCCAACCTGGCCATTTTCCAGATAAACACGCGCTTCGGCAAGCATCTTGCGAAAATGCCCTAGCTGGCTATCTTCCACCTTTGCGGCAAGCACCTGGATGAATTCACGGCAATTGGTATAACGCTGGGTGGGATCCTTCGACAAACCACGCATGATTGCATCCCCAACTTCATCTGGAAGTTGAGCATTAATGGATGATGGATGGGCAGGCTGTCGTGTGACATGCTGCAAAGCTGTTGCCGTGGAGCTATCGCCCTTGAATGGCAGGCTGCCAGCAAAGAACTCATACACCATCACCGCAAGGGAATATTGATCCGCACGGCCATCGATGGGTTTGCCTTCGGCCTGCTCTGGAGAAATATACGCAGCAGTCCCCCCTACCCCACCCAGGGGGTTCAAAGGGGAGGCCTCGGCGATTCTCACCATTCCGAAATCAGTCAGGTGAGCATTTCCATCCCCATCCAATAAAATATTGGATGGCTTCACATCTCGGTGAAATATTCCGATGGAATGAGCATAATCCAGGGCATCAGCCACCTGGGCCATGATACGCAGGAATTCCTTCTGTGAGAGGGCTGCCGATCCGGCTAGCCGTTTTTGCAGGTCACCTGCTGGGATGTATTCCATCGCAAGGAAAACCTGACCGCCATCCTCTTCAAGATCGAGAATGCGGATGATGTTTGCGTGCTCCAACCCGGACGCAACCTGGGCTTCCTGGGTAAAACGTCTTTGGATATCTTCATCTGAAGCCAGGGATGGAAGCAGCGCTTTAATTGCCACCTGGTTTCCGAGTGCATCATGCACAGCTCGGTAAACCGTAGCAAAATTTCCATGTCCTATTTCTTCCATTAAACTATAGTGGCCAAGCCTGCTCATGAGTTCTTACCTCTATACTTTCAAATAATTCCCAACGAATTAACGTAAACACAAGATTAAACTCGTGGGAAGCGTGAAATCAAATCGTAAAGCCAGGCGAAAAAGGGCGATCTCCGACATAAAAACCAGGATTCGAAACCAACCAAACGCAAAGCGAACAACAAGATCCCCGGTTTTTATTAATGGAATAATTTCAAGTTTGGCGGGGAAAATTTTCAATTTCCCAGGAAAAACAACCAGCAAGTCATCCATCATCGCCCTGCGCTAGAGCGGCATAAATTATACGCTAGAATAATAAGGAACGGGGATGCCAAGCTACTTCTTTTTTGCATTTAATCGCTTTAAACGATGCTCAAGCTCATCCATCCAGTGGTTGGCAATATATTTGGGCAGATCAGCTTTTTCAACATGTTGAATAGCCAGCGTAGTCCATTCGATGGCTGCCACCGGATCACGGCGGGCGTGTTCGAAATACTTCGCCAGCTCCACGTGAGCATAAATGTGCCCTTCCATGGCAGCCTGTTGCCACAATTGAACGGCATGCTGCATGTCTCCGCGCCGGCGCTGCAAGGCGGATAAGCGCCGAACCGCCTGCCAAAAATCTTCTTCAGGCAGGGTGGATTTTAACCCACGTTCATACAATAGTGCAGCATCATCCCAACGGTTGAGATCCTCAAATAATTTTGCCAAGGCAATAACATCCTGGCCATGCTCCAGGTCACTGCCATGCGGATCGGCCAACATACCCGAAGTAAGGCTTAATAACGCCGCCATTGCAACCACATCCATAGCATTATGGTAAAAAACACCCTTGAGTGGGGTGATATCACCGGTACGAAGATAATCAAAATATAACCAGGGAATCTCGAAACCTGGCACTTCATCACTGGAGCGAGGCGCTGACATGACATGCTCTTCCAGATATTTGAGCGCCCGACTTGGCAAGCGATCTCGCCAAAGGCGGCGAGCCAGGGGCAGCAAATCGATATGAGAAAATCCCTCGAATGGACAGGGGATGTGATTTAGCTGATAACGGGTACGCAGCAATGGCGCATCAAAAGCCTTGCCATTAAATGTGACCAGGGCAGAACAAGGCGCAAGAAAATCAACCAGGGCTTCGAGCAAGGCAGCTTCTTCAGCCGGATCGCGCATAAAGAAGATGGACAAACGGAATTCATCTTCCATGAATCGGCCAGCGCCAACCATGAAGGCGTAGGTGCCGGTGCCACCAGATAACCCGGAGGTCTCGGTATCTAAAAAGGCGAGCTGTGAAAGAGCAAGCCCAGAGATACGCGCATCGCGCGCCCATTCGGAAAGCGTGGAGAGCGGCGCAGTGAGCTGAATGGGCATCACACCATGGCGGTAATCGGTGGCAAAGGTTTGTTCTACTACGAATACATCCCCACGGCGGGTATTGATCCAACGCCCCCCCAGAACATCCACCAACGAGCTAACGGTCTTTGAGCCAGGCCTGGTAGGCGGCGCCGCTATGTCTGCGGTGCCAACTTTTACGCCAAGTGATTTAAGTTTGTCTGCTAAAGAAGGCATGTAAGAATTATATACATAAATAGAGCAAAAACATACTCAACATTTTATTGGGATAAGAAGCCCTATTCAAAATCTGTGAACGGGAACATTCACCAGGGATCATGCGTCTACAACATGAAAATACAAATAAAACATAACCTACCAATAGGAGCCCTGAATATGAAAAAAATAACCTTCCTCACTGTTTCTCTACTCGTCCTGGCAGCCTTTATTTTATCGGCTTGCTCAGCCTCATCAATCCTCTCCGATACTTCATGGAAACTTGTTTCATTCGGCCAGGCCAACAACCCAACAGCCGCCGGTACGGAACCAAACCCGATGATTACCTTTGACAAGGATAGCAAGGTAAGCGGAAGCGTTGGCTGCAACTCGCTTTCCGGTTCTTTTAAAGTAAGCGGTGACAAACTTGTATTTGGCCCAATCGCCACTACCATGATGGCCTGTGATGAAAAACTGATGCTCCAGGAAAGCACGGTTCTGCAAGTATTGGGTGAAACAGCCAAATTCAAGCTGGAAGACAACAAACTTACCATCACCTCCAATACCGGCGACATGGTCGCGATCTTTGAAAAGGTCGAACCCTAATTTGGACGGTCAACAAACCTGTCAGCAATCCACGAAAGAAGAACGACCCGGTTTATCCCCCGGGTCGTTCTTCTTTATACCTGCCTGGCAAGTTCGGTAAGGATGGCCAGTGTTTCCTGCTTTCCGCCAGAACCATTTTCTCCAGCCGGTCCCACACAGGAAGGACAGCCATCCTCACATGAACAATCCTTGACAAGTTCTAGTGCCCTTAATAATAGTACTGCATGCATCTCAAACAATTTTTGGCTAAACCCAATGCCAGCTGGCACAAGATCATAGAGCACGATCGTTGGAACTCCATCAGTAAACGCCGCCTGGGGGTCAAAAAAAACACCCAGATCAGCACTATCGCACATCAAGAACAAGGGGGCAAGTTGGCCAAGCACACTTGAAAGCCCGGCCAGGCCGCTGCGCATACGTACATTTTGTTCAGCCTTATGGTGGCACTCCGGGCACAGCGTTACCAGGTTATCCATGGCATTGGCGCGTGCAAGCAGTGTGGTCAATGCGTAACCCGAAAGAACTGTTGATGAATCCGGACCCTCACCTCGCCCCGAGCGCATAAACTGCCGAAAGGGGGTCTTGTGATGAACATCGTGCTGCCGTGAACTCTCCACTGCACCGCAGACCTGGCAGCGGTATGCATCTCTGGCACGCACTTTTTCACGGATCTTTGGCCATTCAGGACCATAATCATTGGGCGCATTGGTCCACAAACCATTTTTCGATAGAGTTTCAACCGTCTCTTGAGAAATGGTAATCCAATAACCAGTGGTTTCAAGCTCGCTGGGTGGCAAGTTAAGTGGTTCCTGCCCGAGGATTTCGCCAGAAAACCACATCTTTTTCCGAAACCCGGTCACCTGGGTGGTAACCTTTAGTTCACCATGGGATCTAGCGCCAGCTGAAATGGGCGCGGTTTCCACCAACGCCAACAGGCTTACATTAGTTTCCCGGAGTGCTTCGGTGAAGTAATCGAGAGCAACCGGAATTAAGGTAGCGGCGTAAGTTTCATAATTTAAATCCTGGACAAAATACTGTTGTCCTTCTTGCAGGTATATCGCTTTTGGGTGTACCATCCAAGCGGCTGATCCTAAATCGATCACCCCAATTACCCTGGGCCCTTCCCCATCTTCAACATGCAGCACAATCGTTTCGGGGGAAGCTGATCGCAAGGATACCGATGCGGCCGGGTAAGCATCTGCCATCCAAAAATATTTTTTGTCCGAAAAATGCGCCTCATGGCTGGCTTCCAGGAATTCCAAATACTCAGTTACATCCAACCGGCCAAATTTTTCCCCTTTTTCAAAAGGACACTCAAACAAAGCACAACGCAAGTGATTGAGCAGGATGAGAAGATGGTCGGGATTGACCAGCGCCTGTTCGGGCGACCGCGCAAAAAGGTATTCAGGATGGTGAGCGAGGAATTGGTCGAGTGGATTGGGGGTTGCCACGAGCACCGAGACCGCCGGCGCATCACCGCGCCCGGCACGGCCGGATTGCTGGGTAACACTGGCGATCGTACCTGGGTAACCCACCAACAACGCAGCACCCAGGCCGCCGATATCGATGCCCAACTCAAGTGCGTTGGTAGCGACCACCAGGTTGACACTCCCATCCCGCAACCCTTTTTCGATCTCACGACGGTTGGCAGGCAGGTAGCCGCTGCGATAACCACGTAAACCGGGGGTGGCAACCCAGGTTTCCGGGTCTTTATCCTTCATATATCCTTGCCGCGAATGACCACCGGTATCGGCTTCTTGCAGGTACTTGAGCAAGATCTCCACGCTACGCCTGGATCTGGCAAAAACCACGCTTTGAACATGTTGAGCAAGCAAATCTTGCGAGAGGCGCACACTTTCCTGGATGGCACTTTTTCTCAAGCCCAATGATTGGTCGATCACCGGAGGGTTGTAAATCAGGAAATGCCGCTCCCCACGCCCGGAGCCATCTTCATCCACCAGGACGACACGATCTTCAATTAGCTTTTCAGCCAGTTCAGTAGGGTTGGCAATGGTCGCCGAGGTAAGGATGAACTGGGGCGAGGCACCATAAAAACGCGCCACGCGTCGCAACCGGCGGATCACATTGGCTACGTGTGATCCAAAAACACCACGGTAGGTGTGCATCTCATCAATCACGACATAACGCAGGTTACGAAAAAACTCAGCCCAATTGGTATGATGTGGCAGGATGCCAGTGTGCAGCATATCCGGGTTTGAAAAGATGATATTCGCATTTTTGCGGATCAAAGAACGTTGGCCCTGGGGAGTGTCGCCATCGTAAATAGCACTCTTGATGGTGGCGGGGGCCAGCTCACGGGTCAACCCAGACAACCCAGAATTTTGATCCTGGGTGAGTGCCTTGGTGGGAAAAAGGTATATGGCCCGCGAGCCAGGATTTTCAATCAATGTGGCAAGCACAGGCAAATTGTAAGAAAGGGTCTTTCCGCTGGCTGTCCCGGTTGCCAACACAACATTCTCACCAGCACGCGCTAATCGCCAGGCTGCTGCCTGGTGAGTGTATAGTGAATAAATTCCACGTTCACGAAGCATTTCCTGAAGTTCAAGCGGTAAATCATCAGGGAAATCCGCACGCCGAGCGGGCCGGGCAGGAACTGTGCGCCAGGTGGAGATATTCGGGGCAGTTTTTGAATCAGTTTTCCATTGCTGTAATAATTCAGGCAATCCCATACTGCATTCCTTAAAAGTAAATGTCGACCAGGGAATTGTAATGTATTTTTTACCATCTCACTTCAGGCAAGACCATCAACAGCGCCGACAGGGCGTTGTATAATTAATCATGCCAACTTCAACCGCTATTCGCCCCCTCGCACCCAACATCGTCCGGGTCACTCATTATGACCCAACCCAGGGATTGCCAGATGACCGGTCCTGGATCAAGGATGTCCTCTTTGACCTACCAGAATCTGAGAAAACCGGTCCGCTGATTAGCCCTGATATCCAAAACGAACTGGTGATCATGCATGATCTGCATGGTAACCTTTTTTTTGAGGAGGATAAACTGCCAGTCCTCGGCATACAGAAAAGCCGGCGTTATTTTTATCTGGATAAACCGATGCTCGCAATTTGCTCTGGGCAGCACAAGGTCGAAGATGGCATCCAGCTGGAGATTAAGAAAAGCCAGGACGAATCATTTTATGGCTGGGGCGAATGGTTCAACGCATTTGAGCGGAAATCAGGCCAGGTACAGCTGGACAACCGGAACGCGCTCTTTGACGAACAGGACCGGCTGACATATTCAGGCATTCCATTTTTTATCTCAAGCCGTGGGTATGGTTTTCTGCTTTTGAATGCATTCCGCTCGCAGTGGACAATCGAAGCAGATAAGCTGGTGATTAAAGCAGACGGGCCGGGGGCTGATTACATCCTGATCTACGGACCCGGGTACAAAGAAATCATCCGTTCACTCACCGCACTGACCGGTCGGGCTCCACTTCTTCCCCGCTGGGGATTTGGCCTGTGGGTCACCGGCTACCCACAACTGCATCAGGACACGGTGCTGGAACATGTTCGCATGCATCGGGAAAAAGAAATCCCCCTGGATGCGGTCATCCTTGACTATCACTGGGAAGAACGATTCCATAATTTCAAATGGCGCCAAAAGCTTTTCCCCGATCCCACCAGTTTGGTGAATGGTCTAAATAAAGAAGGCATTCGTCTGGGTTTGATCTTGACCTCCTTCCTCAATACGCAAAACCGTCCATTCCAAAAATGGGTGCTCAATAAATTTGGACAAAACGTTACGCCGGGCTTGGAAAAAGATGATGAACGAGCGCTGGAGGAATTTTCTGAAGCAAAAGAGAAAGGCTTCCTCGCGCACGAGAACGTACGCTGGTGGTTTGGCGCGGGTGGCATGCTTGATTTCACTCATCCTCGTGGGGCGGCCTGGTGGCAGGAAAAACTTGGAACCTTGTTCGAAAGCGGCGCGAGCTTTATCAAGAACGACGACGGCGAAGATCTCCCAGATGATGCCCGCTCATTCACCGGCATGGACGGGAGAGAATATCATAATATCTATGGCCTTTATTACGGGCGTGCCACGTATACAGCCAAAATAGCTGAAGATGCCAATCCAGCGGGGCAGCGCAAATTCATATACGCGCGAACAGGCTGGCTGGGATCACAACGCTACCCAGCCCTGTTCCTGGGTGATCAGGAAGCCAACTTCGATGGAATCAAACGCGGTATCCGTGCCGGGCTCAACCTGGGGCTGGCTGGTTTCGCTTATTGGACGGCAGATGTTTTTGGGCTGTCGGGGAAAACAACGCCTGAAGTACACATGCGTTATGCGCAGTGGTCACTGCTAAATCCGGTGGCACGCTACTTCATCCGACCACCCGAAATTGACGATACGCGTTTCCCCTGGTCACACCACCAACAGGCAGAAGACAATTTCCGCAAATATGCGCAGCTGCGTATGAGGTTATTGCCGTACTACAATAATCTGGGTCACGAAAGTCACCAGACCGGGTTGCCCATTTTGCGTCCACTCCTATTGGAATATCAACAAGATGAACGCCTGCGCAGTATTGATGACCAGTTGATGATTGGAGATTCGTTGATGATTTGCCCAATTGTCACGCAGGGCAGTACGGCAAGAAAAATTATCCTACCAGAAGGAGTATGGCACGATTTCTGGTCAGAAAAATCCTGGCAAGGACCGGACGTTATTGATTATCCGGCCCCAATCGACTGTCTGCCAATGTTGGTCCGTGGAGGCAGTATGATCCCGATGGGACCGGTTATACAACATATCCCCGCAACACATATCTTTGACGAATTGGACCTGCATTGTTGGCCACCATACCCTTGCGAAGGCATCCTAATAGATGACGATGGTATCTCTGAGGCTTACCTGCAAGGTGAAATCAGCAAAACAACCATCCGAGTCGATGAAACCAAAGCAGGTCTAATCATATGGGTCGGCGCTGCCCAGGGATCATTTAGCGGACAAGCGCAGAGGCAGCGTATCAACCTGGTCATTCATACCCAAAATATAGTAGAAACCATCCTGGTCAATGACGTTGAAAGCCCATTCGAAACCACTTTGAGCTGGTTCAAAGTACAATTGGATCATGCAATCAACCAGGAAGATAAGATCGAAATTGAATTCCGCTCTTGAGAGAACCACATGAAAATATTGAATAAAACACTGCTGATCATGACAATGATGTCGTTGCTGGTGTCCTGCAACCTGCCGGCACGCCCGACTTCAAACCCGGGGATTGACCAATCGTTAGCGGGCACGATCGTGGCCATGACGCTTGAAGCTTTGGTTACCAAGCAAGGGTCTGGTAGCAGCACGCCATCCGCGCCATTACCAGCACCCAATACCACCCAACCGGATTTTACCGCCACAATTCCCGTCAGCCCAACCGTGACCCTGACGGCCACCCAGACGACAACAATTACTCCAACCTTCTCAGCGCCCATGCTCAGTTTCGAGGGCAACACCAACTGCCGTGAAGGACCCGGAACTGATTACAAGGTGATCATCGTCTTAAAAAAGGGACAAAAAATTGAACCAGTTGGGGCGCAAGGAAATTACTGGGTTGTAAAAGTCCCGAACCAGAATACAACTTGCTGGGTGGCAGCTGATTACGCCACACCTGCTGGCAGCACCTGGACCCTGCCTACTGTCACAACACCCTTGCCGCCCACCCGTACCCCACCGCTAGCGCCTACGTGGTCTAAATGGAATTACAATTGCAGTTTCGCTGCCGGTGGCAGCAACTTGTTGATGGAATTAATCTGGACTGACCAGGCTTTTGATGAAACCGGTTATCGTGTGTACCGCAATGGCGAGGTCATCATCACGCTGGCTGCCGGGGTAAACACCTATACTGACAATTTTGTCGTAGAAACTGGCAAAAACGTGGATTACAACGTGGAAGCCTATAATGACGCCGGCGCTTCCAAGAGCAGCACGATCACAGTGTCTTGTCAATAATGATTGATGCACCAAAGGAGGGCCGTGTGGCCCTGTTGCGTTTGTTGACGGCCCGCCTGGAAAGACTATCAGTGGATTCCATCTGGGCGCGCCGGGCAGGCGGCTTAAGAGGTTCGTTGATTCGTGCACTTGAATCAATAGACTCCGGTGCAACCCTATCAGCCGATCAACTTGACATTCTGATAGAAAAAAGTTTCCTCATCCTGCGCAGCGCTGCTCGTGAAATTCCAGACGCTGAGGCGCAGTGGCGCAAGTTAAAAGGCCAGGTATAAAAACAATAATCAGGCAGCTAACATCGAAAAGGCCATAACAAAAATAAACGAGGATAATTGCATGCCAAGAAAATACGAAAGCTCACAACCAGCCCAGTACCAACGAATTCCGTCACATACACGCGATGAAGCCTGGATTAAAAAATTTCTACAAACAGCCGAAATCGGTCACCTGGCACATAGCCAGGATGACCAACCTTTTGTCACACCCACTAACTTCTGGTATGACGAAGCGAAGCATAGGATCATCTTGCATTCCAATATTGCCGGACGAATGCGGGATAACCTGGAGAGAAATCCCAAAGTGTGCCTGGAAACCAGTGAATATGGACGCTTTTTGCCAGCCAACACCGCCCTGGAGTTTGGAATTCAATACCGGTCTGTAATGGTTTATGGAAAAATCGAGGTTATCAGCGAAACAGGTGATGCAACGGAAGCGCTATATGGGTTGCTAAAAAAATATTTTCCGGCCATGCAACCCG
>CAIVSQ010000008.1 GCA_903908605.1 uncultured Anaerolineae bacterium | reverse complement strand
GAGAGCCAGGATCTGCAGTACCAGTTGGTTCAGCGCGCCCGAAACCTGGGCTGGGCCGAAGAAAATATTCAGATCATTGATGATGACCTGGGCAAGAGCGGCATCACTGCCGCCAACCGCAACGGGTTCCAAAACCTTGTGACTGCCGTCGGTCTGGACCGGGTTGGCATCATTCTCGTGACGGATGTTTCGCGCCTGGCACGCAACTGCACCGACTGGTTCAGTTTGTTGGACCTGGCTTCCCTGCGCGACTGCCTGATCAGTGATGCTGGCGGGATCTATAATCCACGCGTCTTCGAGGTCTTTTTGTTCCGCAATGCGCCGCTGAAGAAAGGCTTGATCCACTCCCAGATGCAGATGTTGGGTGACCGGGTGGGGGTGCACGTGCACTGCCACCGGCTCAGGCACACCTGCGCCACGCAGCTGCTGAATGCAGGCTGCCGGATCACCTCGATCCAGCGCTTTTTGGGGCACAAGAAGCTCAACACCACCATGATCTATGCCCGCGCGCATGACCAGACTGTGGCTGAGGATTATTTCGCGGCCATGAATCGCGTCGAACAGCGGCTGGAGATTGCCCCCACACCCAAGCCGGATGGTATTGCTGAAACACAATATGAAGTTGTTAATGTGCAGGAGCGTAAACAGCTTTTGGCCTGGGTGGATCTGCTTTCTCTGCCAGAGTTACCCCAGGCGGACCGGCTTTCAATCGTTGCCGAGATGCGACGTGAGCTGGTGGGGAGGGTCGCTCCGCCAGTGCAATTACCAATCCAAGGCGCCATGCAGGTCTTTGAGGAGGCCAGCCCATAGCCCGGATTGTATTCTTCGTTTCACAGAACCTTACCAATTTAATATTCTGCCCGGCACAAAGTTGTACAATGTATTTGCTGGCGATAGGGTACGGCTCTGCGGGAGCGCAACCGGAGCGATCGCCAGTCCTATGCCTGGAGCGGAGCGTGCAACAGCATCTCCGCTCTTTTGTGTAGTACCCTTTAGGGTTACGCTCCAGGCATTTGGTGTAAAGCGATAAACTCGGTTTTAGGTATGATTTCGCCAACGCATAATTTGTTTTCGCGGGATTTTTTATTCCCGCTTAATACCTTCATTTGTGCATACAAAATGTTCTTGATCTGAATATGGTCTAAACAATCGCCAATACTCAGTCGCAATCGAGTTATCTGGAAATACCTCAAAAAAATAGGTATCATTGAGTTTTAGCTTAAAACTACCAATATCATCAGCGACAATCTGGCGAACATTCAAAGGAAGGGTCTCTCTTGCCATAAATTCGGTAATTCGCTGATCCAATTGATTTGCGCCATCCTTATCCCATTCAAAATTATCTATTTCAGCATATGGATCTGCTCCGGAAGGATAAAACCGATCTCTAGATGCAATTAATATTTTATTTTTATCCCTAATTCGCCATGAACATTGGACGTGCAGCGCATAATCGCTGACAGTCTTATATTTTCCGTTTTTAAGAGGAATTTCTCTGCGTTCTGATCCAAAAGCGAACCACTCCAAACTACCAGCGCGACCAATGCTCCAAAGTGGTAAATCTAGTAAATTTTTAAGGATTTTTGTTAATTGGTTTATCATAGCTACTCTTTCTTAGCTGATTTATCTGATTCGTTTTTATGCTCTTTTTGATTTTTGGCGCGGACTATTTCTTCAGCTTCGGCTTCGATTTCTTCTTCGGTCATTCCTTCACGCGTAATAAGGTCATGAAGAGCACGTCTTTCTGCTGCACTCAACCCATATTTCTTTTGCAAATAATCAATGAAACCAATATCGGGTTTATGAGCGAAGTTCGTAACTGTACCACCAGGTAGAGTGGCTTGGCTTGTTTGAGTATTTGTACTTACACTGGCTGAAATCGAATCTACAGCTTTTGCAATTTGCTGATTTGCCCATTCAAGCCCATCAGTTAATGCTGCTGGTGGAGGAGTCGTAGCATAATACGTAACTGTGATTGCCCCAACTGCAATTGCTGTTACCTCAATTAAACCAATACCTTCTATGATACAAAGATCCCAAACACAATGCCCACTGGGGTCCGTATACTTTATTGCATTGTTTCGCGCGTAACTGTAACGGTCGTAATCAGCGGAATTATAGGGGTCAGGTATAATAGTATCAGGTTGGGAGAATCGGTTAAGATAAGACCTGCTATTAGGAGTCAAGGGTTCGCGGGGGTGATTTCCCGGACGACATAGGGCCTGTTTTCCTTCAGGATCACATAAATACGGATCAACAGCTTGCGGCAGACCGCGCCAATCGCCACGCCGTGCGCCTTGCCTTCTTCGCGTTTCTTATGATAATACT
>CAIVSQ010000007.1 GCA_903908605.1 uncultured Anaerolineae bacterium | reverse complement strand
CGGGGGGCATGGAGGACCAGCAGGATGGCGATGGGGGGGCTGCCGGGCAGGTTTTCGGGCGGTGGAGTGTTGGACAGGTCAGACTCATTGAGCCGTATCCAGCCCTGGTAGCCGGCGCCAAGCCCCTGGCGCAGCGTGGCCCAGCGGCGCAGCAAGAGGCGCGCGAATTTCTCGCGGGTACTGTTACGGGGCAGCAGCAGGGGGCGTAGTTTTTGAATGAGGGTGCGCATGGTTGACCGGGTGCCAGGGATGGCGCTGTGGGGTAATTATACCCAGCCCGGACAGAAATGGCCCTCGTTTGGGTGAACTGGGAATTTGTTGGCGGTAAATTTACGATATTGAAAAGGCGACATTAAATGAACAGCCCCGGGTATGCCCCGGGGCTGTCGTATTTTGCTGTGCAGTCTTGCTGGGAAGATGTTTACGGTGCTGTTGACGGGCTGCCAACAGGGGTGCTGGGGGGCATATCTTCCACTGATGGGTAGAGAATACCATCCGGCCCAGCCGGGATGCTCGGATCGAGGGTGGCGTAATCGATGTACAGCATGGTGCCCGCCGGGTCGTGGCTGTCGGTTATCATGCCTATACCTACTTCGCCAAACTCCAGATTTGGATAATTGCCTGACCAGACCGGGGTGACGTTGTCGTTGATGTAGAACGCAATATCGCCATTTTCCTTGGCGGTCACCCTGAGCACGTTCCAGTCATTTTGGACGATATTAGCACTGCCAACCCAGCTTGCTACATCTGTTGTCAAACCATTAATAGTTTTGTAAATTGAATAGGAACCTTGACCGAGATCACCATTACTATATTGGAAGCGCAGACCACTGAACCATTCTTTTTGGGTGGAACCAAACGTGCCGGGTTTCCCGCGGATGTAGAGGAAATTTGCATTACCAGGACTATTGACCCGTTTCATTTTTACTTCATAGGTTAGCTTGGTGTAGTAGCCACTGTGTTTGATGGTCGAGTAGGTGCCAGAGATCCCAGCGGTTTTGTAATAGCCAGCCGGGTCCAGGCTCCAGGTTCCCCAGAGGGGGGTCCAGCCGGTGGCATTGGCGGTGAAGGGTGAGTTGAAGGAGGTGCCGAGCGGGGCGACGGTGAAGGCCTGCAACAGGCTGAATTCGCGCCAGGTGCCGCCGACCAGGGCACGCACGTGCCAGGTGTAGCTGCCCAGGCTGAGCGAGGAGATCGGTGTGTAGTTGCAGGTGCCGGCGGAGCAGCTGGAGGTGGGGACTGATTCGGTGTAAATAACCGTGTCGGTGACGCCCTGGTACAGATCGAGCTGGTATTCGCTGGCGTAGGTGATGGCGGCCCAGGTGTAGACCGGCAGGGTGCGGACAATATCATCGACCGGTGCGCTGACGGTCGGGATGACCTCGGCGGTTTGGACTGTAAAGGACATGGGCGTGCTGTAAGCGCTCCAGGTGCCGCTGACGTAGGCTCGGACCTTCCAATCGTAGACGGCATCGTCCAGGACAGTATTGGGGATGTTGGTGCAGGTGCCTGCACTACAGCCGGTTGTGTCCACCGTCAGGTTATGGATCACCGCGCTGGTGCCGGTGTTGGTCACAATAAACTGGTACTGGGTGGCCAGGTAGACATCGCTCCAGGTGAAAGTTGGCTTGGTGGCAGTGGGCATGCCGGGCATGCCGCTGGGGGCGGAAGGAACCGGGACATTGGAGAGAATAAAGGCCTTGGCGGCGCTGAAGGTTCGCCAGGCGCCACCGTAATAGGCGCGCACCTGCCAGGTATAGGAGGCATAGGGCAGTACTTCGGTTGGGGCCAGGGCACAATTGACGGCATCGCAAGCCGCGGGAGGGGCTGTTTTGGTATAGATAAGGGTTGCGCCGTTGTAAAGCTGAAGCTGGTAATTGGTAGCGCCGACGATCGGGGACCAGACGAAGGTCGGGTCGGTCCTGGAGATCACGCCGCTGGGAGAAGTGGGGGTGGGGATGACGTTGTAGACCGTGAAGGTTTTGGCCGCGCTAAAAGCACCCCAGGCCCCGTTTAGCATGGTGCGGACCTTCCAGGTATAGGCGGCATAGGGTAAGACCTTGGTGGGTTTGACTGTGCAGGTGGTTGTGCCGCAGGCAGTGGGGGCGACGGTGTAGGTGCCAACCAGGGCTGCGCCCTTATTGACCACAACCTGGTACTGGGTGACCCCGGAGATTTTGGTCCAGACATACGAAGGCGAGGTCGGCAGGATGGTACCGGTAGGCGTCATGGGCGTCGGGACTATGTTGATGATGGTGAAGGATTTTACCGGGGAAAAGGATTTCCATAGCCCATCGATTTTTGCCTGGACCTTCCAGGTGTAGATACCAAGCGGGAGGACCTGGGCGGTGACCAGGGAACAGGTGGTTGTATTGCAGGCGGCCGGGGTGGCCGTCTTGTTATAGATCAGCGTGGTGCCTTTGAATAGTTTAAGCTGGTAGCCGGTTGAGCCCGGTACCAGGTTCCATTTATAGGTGGGGGTGGTGACGCCCCAAGTTCCGGCAGGAGTAAGGGTGGTTGGAATGGGGGTGACGATACTGAAAGGCTTGACCGCGCTGTAGGAGCGCCACGCGCCGGCGTAAAAGGCGCGGACTTTCCAGGTGTAGCTGCCCAGGTTGATGACGTTGGTGGGGGTATAGGCGCAAGTGGTGGTCGGACAGACGCTGGCAGGAACGGTTTTTGAGTAGAGGATGGCGGCGTTCTTAAAGACCATGAACTGGTACTGGGTCGCGCCGGTGATTTTATTCCATTTAAACATGGGCGTCGCGTCAGCGGTGGCGCCGCTTGGGGCGACCGGGGTGGGAATGACGTTAACGACCGTGAAGGCCAGGGCCGTGCTGAGCGGCTTCCAGACACCTGAAACCATGGCCTGCACCTTCCAGGTATAAGCACCGGCAGCCAGGGCAATGGTGGGGGTATTGGAGCAGGTGGTCGTTCCGCAGGCCGAAGATGGTACCAGGCGGGTGTACTTGGTGACCAGACCCTGGTAGAGCACAATCTGGTACTGGGTGGCAGCGGTGACCTTGCTCCATTTATAGGTGGGGGTCAACACCAAAACCGTGCCTTTCGGAGCACTCGGTACGGGGACACCCACAACGTTCAATGGACGATAGGCGGCCGCGGCGGGTTCAACCGGCTGGCTGCTAAGGGCCCTGACGCTGCTGGCCGGTGAGAGTGCCAGGCCAATTACGACCAATAAAATGAGGATTGTTCGCAAATATTTTTTCATATAATCTCCGAAAATGGGCGCATCCCAACGAAACAGGGACTATTCGCTGAAATTTCCTGGATGAGGTTTTTTTCTGGGTAAATCCTGTGATAATTTCAGTATAGCACGCCCGAGGGCGATAAGTACTTTTGGTTGATGAAACGGCACTTAACGGTTTTGCAAGCCATTGGAACAGAATGAATAATCAGCCGACCTGAGAGACCCTGGTTGAACGGTTATAAAAAGACCCCGCCAGGGGGCCTTTTTGACTGTTAAGCTAATGCTGCCATCGATTGCTGCTCCTGGAAATCGAGCACTTTGCCGAGTTCCAGCAGGATGATCAACCTGTCTTCCAGGCGAACGATCCCTTTAAGAAAGGCAGAATTTACGGTGCTGACCAACTGGGGCAGTGGTTCGACTGCTTCTTCCTGCACGCGCAGGACTTCTGAAACAGCGTCAACGACCACACCGACCTTGAGGGTGCCCATGGTGACGATGATGATGCGGGTCTGGCGGGTAAGCTCCTGGGCTTGCAGGCCAAAACGGATGCGCAGATCGATGACGGGTAGGACAGCGCCGCGCAGGTTGGTAACGCCCTTAACATAATAAGGGGCCTGGGGCAGCTGGGTGATGGTCTGCATCTTGATGATACTTTCGACGGCGGCTATATTGATACCGTAGGATTCGCCCGCGAGATTGAATACAACCAATTGTTCTTCCATGTAGTCTCCTGTTGCCGGTTGTGGTTGAATTCACTCGAGCGTTCCCGGCTTTTGGCAGTTACCAAAAGCCGGGTGCCCCTGTGAACCAAGGAACGGCGATCGATAAGGTTAGTTTAGTTTGAATTGAGCGACAATCTGCTGCAAATTCCTGGCCATATCCATCAGGGAAGAGGCTGATGCGGAGACTTCTTCCACCTGGGCAGAAACTTCTTCGGTGCTGGCGGACACTTCTTCGACGGCTGCGCTGTTCTGTTCGCTGACGCTGGCGATGTTTTCAATCGCCTGGGTCAATTCGGAGGAATTGGCGGCCATTTCTTCGGTGGCGGCGGTATTTTCTTCAATGACGGCCGAGACCGAGTCGACTGCGCCGACCAGTTCGGAGGCGGCAACGCTGACCTTGGTGGCGGCAGCGCCGGCTTCTTCGGCCTGCTTGTAAACCGATTCAGATGCCTGAAGGATGTTGTTGAGGACTTCACCGGCAGAATTGGCGCGTTCGACGCCATTTTCCACTTCGCCGGCAGATTCTTTCATGGCGCTGACGGCTTCGCTGACGGTCTTCTGAATGCCCTTGATCAGGCCGGCAATTTCTTTGGTGGCCAGGCTGGAGCGTTCGGCCAGCTTGCGAACTTCATCGGCCACGACCGCGAAGCCCTTGCCCTGCTCACCGGCGCGGGCGGCTTCGATGGCGGCATTGAGAGCCAGCAGGTTGGTCTGGCTGGCGATATCTTCGATGGTTTCAACAATTGCGCCGATTTCCTCGGAGCGAGTGCCCATCTCTTGGACTTTGGTGGCGGAGAGGCCGACCTTGCTGCGGATGGCTTCCATGCCGCTGATGGTTTCGCGGACGGTCTTGGCGCCTTCACGTGAGAGCTTGGCGGCTTCGGCTGAATCACGGGTGACGGCCTGGGCGTTGTTGGTGACCTGTTCGATTGATTGGCTGATGCGGGAGGCGACCTGGGAGGCCTTGGTGACGGCGGTGGCCTGTTCCTGGGCACCGCGGGCAACACCATCAATGGCGCGGCTCATCTGTTCAACCGAGCTGGCGGTGCGGGTGACACCCTGGGTTTGCTCGGTGGTGCCCTTGGCAACCTGCTGGATGGTGACGGCGATCTGGCTGGTGGCTTCGCCAGATTGTTCAGAAGCACGGGCGAGCTGGCTGGAGGCGGCAGCGACGGAATTGGCGCTGTTGCTGATCTGGCCCATCACTTTTTGTAGATTGGCGATCATTTTGGAAAAGGCGTTGCCGAGCTCATCCTTGGGTGATTTGGGGGTCACGACGACGGAGAGGTCGTTGGCGGCAATGGCGGCGGCCGCGGCGCCCATGCCTTGCATGTAGTTGATCAGCGAATCGAAGGCTTTACTGATATCGCCGATTTCATCCTTGCGCAGGCGGACCTTATCTTTTTCAGCCTCGCTGACATCGCGAACAAGGTCACCGACGGAGATGGCGGCTGCCAGCCTGGTGAGGAAGGCGAGCGGGTTGGCAATACTATTGGAGATGATGGCGCCAAAACCAATGGCGAGCAAGGCAGCCACGACGATGATGATGATCATGGTGGTGGTGGCTGTGCTTGCCAGGGCGGTGTTGGTTTCGGAGGTGGCTTTGGCCTGGTCGACTTTCATGGCCTGCATGGCATCAATATCGGCTTCGACGGCCTTGGCAGAGGCCAGGGCGTCGCCACGCAGGTAGGCGAGGGCTTCGGCATCCTTTTCGGCCAGGGCGAGGGCCATGATCTGGTCACGGAAGGGTAAAAATTCATCGTAAGATTTTGAATATGTATCGAAGAGGGCTTGCATTTCCTCGGATAGGATTAATTTCTCGTAATCCTTGGAAAGATTTTCCATTTTGATGGAGAGTTCATTAATGGTGCTGACGTATTTTTGAGCTTCTTCGGGAGATTGGGCGAGCAGCAGGTCGCGCAGGTTGACACGTATGCGTTGGAAGGCGGTGGCCATGTCGGCTAACTGGCTGATCGGGACGGTCTGGTTGTTGTAGAGGGTGATATCGGCCGTTTCGATCTGCTTGAGGTAATAAATGCCGAGGCCGCCGACGATGGCGGTGATCAGGGCGAT
>CAIVSQ010000006.1 GCA_903908605.1 uncultured Anaerolineae bacterium | reverse complement strand
TGCCATTTATGCCTTGCTGGCCGTGGGTTATGCCCTGGTTTACAGCGTTTACAATTTCACCAACTGGGCTTTTGATGCTTTTATGGCATTTGGCGCTTTCATGGCGTTTATGGCAATTACCACTTTTGCCTTGCCATTTTGGCTTGCCATGCTCATCTCGATCATCCTGACCATTGCGCTCTCTGTGGGATCTGAAAAACTCGCATACCGCCCACTGCGCCAGCGCAAAGCGCCGCGCCTCTTCATGATGATTTCTGCCATGGGTGTCAACCTCGCGATCGTCAACCTCATCAATAAGTTTTTTGGTGGAACTTTTCGTAAATTTCCAATTCAAAGTGCTCAACCAATTTTTGTTGGAGGCGTATCCATTGGACGCATGGATTTGCTCGCCGGCCTGATTTCATTTGGCGTCCTGGCATTATTATGGCTTTTTCTTTACCGAACCCGTTGGGGTTTGGGCATTCGCGCAAGCGCAATTGATATTCAAACTGCATCGTTGATGGGCATTAATAATGACGCTGTGGCGATGATAATTTTCATTATCACCGGGGTGCTGTCATCTATTGCAGGCGTTTTCTACGGAATTAAGTATGCAGTTTTTCCAATGATGGGCATCGTCACCATCAAGGCTATGATCGCCTCAATCGTTGGCGGCTTGGGTAGTTTACCCGCCGCAATCGTGGGCAGCATGATCCTTGGCGTGTTGGAGACTCTCGTTTCAGGTTATATCTCCTCAAGCTACCGGGATTTGTTCTCCTTCCTGTTCCTGATCATCATCCTCCTTTTCTTCCCCAATGGATTAATGGGTAAGAAAAGCGATGAGAAGTTATAAAGAGAGGATCAATCTCCCATGAGTTATATTATTGCCATCATCATTCTTAGCGGGATCAATATCATCGCAGCGGTCGGCGTTGCAATCCTTACCGGTTACACCGGGTTATTCTCCATCGGACACGCCGGTTTCATGGCCCTGGGTGGTTATGCCAGTGCGATCCTTGTCAAGGAATTCAATGTCCCATTCCCGCTTGCTCTGTTCGCGGGTGGTACTTTTGCCGGGTTATGTAGCTTCATCATCGGTTACCCGGCCTTCCGCAGCCGGCTACGCGGTGATTATTTTGCCATCGCCACTCTGGGGTTTTCTGAAGCGATCCGCCTATTGCTCAACAATACAAAAACACTTGGACAGATCAAGTTGGGTGGGGCATTCGGTTACATGAACATCCCCAACCACTCCAATGTGTTTGTCGTATTAATCACCACTGTCCTGGCGATATATTTCGCTCACATGTTCGTCACATCCCAGTATGGGAAAAACTGCATTGCCATCGGACAAGATGAAGTCGCCGCCGAAATGATGGGTGTCAACCTCCTCAAAACCAAAATGATGGCTCTTTTCATTAGTGCTTTTTATGCCGGTGTGGCAGGCGGATTGCTCGGTTTTTACTTTGCTTACCTGAGTCCGTCTTTCTTCTCACTAACGAAATCCTCAGACCTGCTAGCTGCGGTCGTGTTCGGTGGTATCCAATCCCTGATTGGCCCGGTCATCACTGCGGTGGTTCTAATCGCGGTACCTGAACTACTCCGTTCATTGGCAGAGTGGCGTTTAATTTTGTACGGGTTCCTGTTTGTGATTGTGATGATTTTCCGCCCACAGGGCTTGCTAGGCTATGTGGAAATGAACATGGACATGGTCCGCACCTTCTGGCAAAAAATCCGCGGTCGACGAACCGGCGCGTAAAGGACGGAATCAATATGAGCAACCAGAATGTAACAGCTGAAAATATTCTTTCCATTCGAAACCTCACCGTCGATTTTGGCGGTGTACGAGCAGTTAATAATCTCTCCCTGACGTTGAAAACTGGGGAAATGGTTGCACTGATCGGACCTAATGGCGCTGGCAAAACCACCGTATTTAATTTGATCACAAACGCCATCAAACCGACCTCTGGTGAGATCATGCTCAGTGGAAGGAGCATTTTAGGAGTCTCGCCTGACCGTATTTGCAGGGCGGGAATTAGCCGTACCTTCCAAAACATCCGTCTTTTTCCACAAATGACTGCCTACGAGAACGTAGAGCTGGGATTGCACAGTCATCCCCAATACTCTCTCGCCGAAGCGTTCATCCGAACCAACCGGGCACGGTCTATCGAAAAAGAATCACGAAAAAAAGCACTTGAATTGCTAGAGATGGTCAATTTACAAGAACATGCCAATGCCAAGGCTTCAAGCCTGCCATACGGCTTGCAAAGACGTCTTGAAATTGCCCGCGCCATGGCCGCCGCCCCCAAGCTATTACTGCTTGATGAACCAGCCGCTGGGATGAACGAAGACGAGTGCAATGATTTGATCGAACTTGTTCGCAAAATTCACATTGCGATGCAATTTTCGATCATCGTTATTGAGCATCACATGGCAGTGGTTATGGACCTGTGCCGCGATTCGCGTATTTACGTACTTAGCCTGGGATCGCTCCTGGCGGTTGGCACCCCGTTGGAAATTCAAAACAACGAACAAGTCATCAAAGCTTACCTGGGAGAACGAAAAAATGGCTGAGACCGCTCCACTTCTTAACATTTCTGATCTTTCCGTTTTCTACGGTGGTATTTGCGCGATTAACAAGATCAGCCTGCATGTAAACCCAGGAGAAATTATCTCCGTCATCGGCGCAAACGGCGCTGGCAAATCCACCCTTATGAAGACCATCGCTGCGATCAAGCCACAAACGTCCGGGACAATTGAGTTCAAAGGTCAGCCGCTGCTGAAAGACCCACACAAGGTAGTTACCAGCGGTATCACGCTCGTGCCAGAGGGCCGAAGAATTTTTGCCCCATTGTCGGTTCGTGAGAACTTGATGGTGGGCGCTTACACCCGCCCCGATAAAAACGAAAATCAAAAAACACTCGAAGAGGTGTTCCAACTGTTTCCCCGCCTCAAGGAACGTATCAATCAACGCGGTGGCACACTTTCAGGGGGTGAGCAACAAATGCTCGCAGTCGGTCGAGCGCTGATGGCCCATCCCCAACTTCTCATGCTGGATGAACCTTCGCTTGGTTTAGCGCCCATCATCATAAACTCAATGTTTGATACCATTGTCCGGCTTAACCGAGAACTTGGCCTAACGATTCTCTTGGTTGAGCAAAACGCTTCGCTAGCACTTGAAATGTGCAACCGGGCTTATGTGTTGAAAACTGGTCAAATAATTATGGAAGGCACTGGTCGCGAACTTCTTGAAGATCCGCGCGTACGAGCCAGCTACCTGGGAATCAAGTAAAGCTACCAATTACACTGGTAAAAACCTAGAAGCCGGATGGGTGACCTTTACGGTCATCCATCCGGCTTCATTTTGGTTTAGTGCGCTGAGAGGGACTTGAACCCTCACGCCTTGCGGCACATGGCCCTCAACCATGCCTGTCTGCCAATTCCAGCACCAGCGCGGGCAAGGACGTATTATAATCAGCTTCCTAAGTCTGTCAAGCAATCCAGAATACGAATTCAACCGGGCGAACATGCAGCTCAAGACCAGACCAATTATTTTTATCCTGATCGGCATAATTGCCATCACCACCGCGACATTTTTTTCAATATCCTATTTTCGCTACACCTCCACCTCGGCCGTATTAAATTACATCCGTACTCACGCCGACAATGTAGCTGTGCTCTGTGCCAGGCCTGGACGTCCCAACCTGGAATTCACCCAAAATGAGAACGAGCGATTTCCACTTGCTGCATCTTACAATCTTGTGCTAATTTCGGCTTATGCCGATCAGGTGTCGAAAGGGCAAATAGACCCAACAGAAGTGATTCCCTTAACCGACCTGGACCGATTCCTCCTTCCAGGGACGGATGGTGGCGCTCTTTACGCGTTGATCAATTCGCTTGGAACAGGTCGAACAAGCCTCACGATGGACGAACTAGCCCAGGGCATCCTGGTGTACGGGTCCAACGCAGCAGCAGATTACCTTGCCAGCCGCCTGCAAGGCCTTGATTTCAGCCCATTTTTTGGTCGAATGGGGCTTACCAACACTCACTTACAAGGCTCATACCTCGGCTTGTTTTTATACCTCAATAATCACGAAACCGGTCTATTCGCTGAAGAGGACCTTACTCCTAAGGAACTACTCAATGAACAGACCCGTCTGGCCAATCTTTACCTTACTGACCTTGCTTGGCGGGATGCGGAAAGAAAATATACAGGCATCCGCTCAAATAATGCTCCCCTCGGTATACAAAAACAAGTATTCTCCCAATTTGGCATGCAAGGCAGTGCCAGTGAACTGGCGACAATCGTCTCTGCCATCTACAGTCCACCTGGTGTGATGGAATTTGAAACTCAAAACATTTTGCGAAGATTACTTGAGTGGCCAAATCGGTTTAACCCAAGCAAAACAACAGATTTTAAAACGCTGGCATCCGCCGGGGGCGCCTGGCCGGGTACATTTGCAAATGCATGGTACGCCGAGAATGCCGGCTCAGAATCGACAGTTCTCGTGGTACTATACCGTGACATGCCGGATGATTTCTGGAACACATGGGCAACAGCATTTTCTCATCAGAAATTTGAGAACCTGGTGCTGTCCAACAGTGACTGTGCTCAATTTACAACCAAATAAATCCTAATTCTTGCCAACAGGAGTAATACAATGATCCGAATTGCCCTTGATGCCATGGGAAGTGACGACCACCCCACCCCAGATGTGATCGGTGCCGTACTTGCCGCGCGCGAATATGACGTTGAAGTGATCCTTGTAGGCGATGAATCTGTCATAAGGCCAGTTTTGCAAGCTCAGAACCCTGGTAATTTGCCTATACGCATTGTCCATGCGCCAGAGATGCTCACCATGGAAGACAAGGGCGAAGCACTGGCTTTCAAAGCCCGACACAAGGATTCCAAAAATTCCATGGCTGTCGGCATCGACCTGGTGAAAAAAGGCGAGGCAGATGCTTTCGTAACTGCAGGGAATACCGGCGCAGCCTGGCTGACAGCGCTCTTCCGCCTCGGGCGCATTCGCGGCGTGGATAAACCTGCGCTTGCGCCTGTCTTCCCTACCGCAAAAGGATCCTGCGTGGTGCTGGATATTGGCGCAAATCCAGACTGCGAACCGAAAAACCTGCTGCAGTTTGCAATTATGGGTAGCATATACGCCGAAAAAGTTCGTGGTATCAAAAACCCACTAATCGGTCTGATTTCCAATGGAGAGGAGGAAGGCAAGGGTAATCACCTGGTCAAGGAAACCACTCCATTGCTAAAAAATGCTGGACTCAATTTTTTCGGGAATGTAGAAGGCAAAGAAGTGATCGGCGGTAAAGTAGACGTGGCTGTCACAGACGGGTTCACAGGAAATGTTATGTTGAAGTCCTCCGAAGCAGTCGCCAAAATGATCGTCGACAAGATTAAGGAATCCATCAAAGCCGGTGGTCCGCTTGCCATGCTCGGTGGATTGTTGGTAAAACCCGCGCTCGGAAAAATCAAAAAGCTGCTCGACCCAAGCGAAGAAGGCGCTGCTCCACTGCTTGGTGTTAATGGCCTCGTCTTTATTGGCCACGGCCGATCCGATGAGATAGCAATTAAAAACGCCATCCGTGTCGCTCGCAATGCAGTCGAATCGGGCGTATTGGAAGCTATGAAAACGGATTTGCAGGAACGTCTCAAATCCTCCAAGAATGAATAACAAAATCCACCTTCTATAGAGGAACTAATGAAAATACTGGTTAACGAAAAAACCATCCGCCGCAATGCTAAGATTGGTCAATACACCACGCTGGGTTCGCTGATCATCCTCGCAAGCGGTATGGGGATCACCTTCTTTTACCCAACCCAGGTCACCTATTCATTTCTCGCACTGTTGATCGGCTTTGTGTCGTCACAGGTGGGTATTTATTATGGCAATCGCTGGGGCCGCCGGCCAAGAATAGACGAGCGCATCACCGCCGCGCTCAAAGGCCTGACCAAAGACTATACTCTTTACCATTACCTCACCCCAGTCAGCCACCTGCTTACCGGACCGGGCGGTATTTGGGTGATCGAACCCTATTACCAACGTGGCAAAATTGTCTATGAAAAAGGAAAATGGAAGCAAAAAGGCGGCGGTTTGCTGATGGGCTATCTCAAAATGTTTGCCCAAGAAGGCTTGGGGCGCCCAGATATCGAAATTAAAGCGGATCTTGAAAATCTTAGCGAATATTTTAAAAAGAACCAGGTTGAAAATCAAACACCACTTGAAATTAATGCAATCATGGTCTTTAGTGACGATCGCGCTGAGTTGGAAACAGAAGGTTCTCCTATTCCAGTCATGAAAATTGACCAAATGAAGGAATTCATTCGCAAAACAGCAAAACAGACCCCATTAACACCTGAAGTCCAAAAACAAGTGGAGAAATTACTCCCCGCTGAGGGCATCGAGTAAAAAATAACCAATCACATTAATCGAGTAGGGAGCGGCGGCTAGCCGCCCCCTCTCACACCACCGGACATGCGGGTCCGCATCCGGCGGTTCACCGAGAATAGCACAAAAACTCTTGCGTTGGATTTTCCTCTGTCTCGTGCCGGGGATGCTCGGCTCTCC
>CAIVSQ010000005.1 GCA_903908605.1 uncultured Anaerolineae bacterium | reverse complement strand
CCCTACCACGACCTGGACGGCAAGGTTCCGGCCGAGGTCAAGGCCAAGATGGAAGAAATCGCCAAGGGCTTGCTGGATGGTTCGATCAAGACCAACGTCCCGCCAGTCAAACCGTAATCCTTCCTAAAAACTGATTATGAACGGGAAAGAGTAAAAAACTCTTTCCCGTTTCTGTTTTATAATTCAAACAGTATCCAATCAATGGATGGAAGGGAACTCATCATGCAGAAAAAAGATCCAGGGTCAAAGTTAAAAGAGCTGTTGGTGGCCGCGAAGGATGCCATGTTGGTGCCCCTACTGGCTGTGCTGACCGCCATTGTGATCGGCGGAATTGTGATCAGCGCGGTGGGTGGCAACCCATTTGCGGCATATAGTGGTTTATTCGAAGGGGCCTTCGGTTCAGTCAAGGCACTTAGCGAAACAGCCATTTGGGCCACACCATACATCTTTGCCGGGCTGGCGGTGGCGCTTGCTTTCAAGGGCGGTTTGTTCAATATTGGCGCTGAAGGGCAGTTGGCGCTTGGTGCGGTTGCTTCAGCCTGGGTCGGTTATGCCCTGCCCGATATGCTAGGGGTACAGCTTCCGGCCATCATTCACCTACCTCTGGCCATCCTGGCTGGTCTCTTATTTGGCTTGCTATGGGGGGCCATACCAGGTGCGCTAAAAGCTTATACCGGGGCGCATGAAGTAATCAATACCATTATGATGAACTATATTGCGCTCAACGCAGTCAGCTTCTTGTTGAATGGGCCGATGAAGGATAAGAACCCATTAAATGTGATTGCACGCACACCTGAAATTGCCATTGGTGCGCGCATCCCAGTCCTCTTTGCTGGATTGCGCGTTCACTGGGGCTTTGTACTTGCGCTGCTGGTGGCTTTTCTGGTTTGGTGGTTGTTGTGGAAGACCACCCTCGGTTTTGAAATTCGCACGGTGGGTTCCAACCCGGATGCGGCCAAGTACGCTGGCATTAATGTCAAACGGATTATGACCCTCACTATGGCGCTTTCGGGTATGTTGGCCGGACTGGCCGGAACCATTGAGGTGACGGCTTTAAATTACCGCCATGAACTTGGTTTCTCCAGCGGGTATGGTTTTGATGCCATTGCCATTGCGTTACTTGGCAAGACCCATCCGTTTGGAGTGGTGGTTGCTGCCATCTTGTTCGCCGCTATGCGTAACGGGGCAACCCGCATGCAGTTCCTGACACAAATTCCGGTCGACATCATCTCGGTCATCCAGGCTTTGATCCTTCTGTTTGTGGCCGCAGATGCCATTGTGCGTTACATTTACCGCATTCGCAAAGCCGGTGATAAAGTGATATTGACCCGTGGTTGGGGCGGATAGGAGATAGTATGGACTGGCGTCGATTTGGATTTATAGCATTAATTATCGCGCTCTTGTTTGGCACGGTTGTCCTGGTGGGAATGTCCGAGGAAACCCCCATTCTGATTATCGGTAGCATGATGGCCACCACCATTGCTGTGGCCACTCCGTTGACATTGGGTGCGCTCTCTGGTGTTTTTTGTGAACGCTCTGGTGTGGTCAATATTGGCATCGAAGGTATGATGCTTTCGGCTGCCTTTTTCGGCTGGCTTGGTTCTATTTACATGAACACCATCTTCGGCTTTTCGGCGACACCCAGCCTGTTGGTTGGTGTGCTGGTGGCCATCTTGAGCGGTGGCCTATTTGCGCTGCTGCACGCTGTACTATCGATCACATACAAGGTTGATCAGATCATTGGCGGCACCGTGATCAACATCCTGGCGGTGGGCGTGACCGGTTTTCTTAACCGGCAGTTATTTTTTGACAAGAATAGTATTTTCCAGGGCCAGGTACCGCATGCCCCGGGTGTGTTGCCCGTGATTCATATGCCGGTCAAGGATATTTTGAATGGCATATGTGGCCTGATTGGTGGAACAGATGCCTGCCAGGTGACCGCTAACGCAATTGGGAAAGTGTTTGATCAGAAACCAATCACCATCGCTGCGGTTGTACTGGTCTTCTTGAGTCATTACATCATTTTTAATACCCGTTGGGGTTTGCGTATGCGTGCCGTAGGTGAACACCCCAAGGCGGCTGATACAGTCGGCATTAATGTCGTCTGGACACGATACATGAATGTAGTCATCGGTGGCATGTTGGCCGGTTTGGCTGGGGCTTACTTTACCCTCGAGTCAGTTCCTTCTTTTGAGCCATTGATGACAAATGGGCGTGGTTTTATTTCGCTCGCCGCCATGATCTTTGGCAACTGGACCCCGATTGGTGCCTGGGCGGCCTCATTGGTGTTCGGTGCTTCGCAGGCTTTGCAAATCAACCTGCAGTTTTTCCGCGAACTGATTCCGCCTCAGTGGGCTTTCTTCCAGAATACGTACATGGTTGGCCAGATCCCTTATATTTTGACCATGATTATCCTGACCGGTATCATCGGCAAGACGACTTCCCCCGCCGCCGATGGCCAGCCATACGAAAAGTAGGAGCGTACACATGGCGGACAACTTGAATTCAACAACTCCAAAAATCGTACTTACTGCTCATGGTATTACCAAGCAGTTTCCGGGCGTGCTGGCCAATGACCATGTGGATTTTGATTTACGCGAGGGTGAAGTTCATGCCCTGTTGGGTGAAAACGGTGCCGGTAAATCCACTTTAATGAACATCCTCTATGGGCTGTATAAAGCAGATTCCGGCGAGGTGACAGTAAATGGTACCCTGCTCAACCTGGTTTCTCCAAAGGATGCCATTAAACATGGTGTTGGCATGGTTCACCAGCATTTCATGCTGATCCCGGTCTTCTCGGTGGCCGAGAATATCATGTTGGGGGCAGAGACCGATCATCGTGCTGTTCCCAATGATTTTGCTCTTGCACGGCTTGATCGAAAAGAAGTCGCTCGCAAGGTCGCCGCACTGTCTGATAAATATGGTTTCAAGCTCGATCCAAATGCCATCATTGGTGATTTGCCGGTGGGTGTGCAGCAGCGGGTTGAGATCGTGAAAGCCCTTTATCGCAAAGCATCCATCCTGATCCTGGATGAACCCACGGCTGTGTTAACGCCGCAGGAAGCTGAGGATCTATTCAAGATTATTCGCGAACTGACCCGCCAGGGTGTGTCCATTATCTTTATTACCCACAAGCTAAAGGAAGTTCTGGCAATCGCTGACCGGATCACGGTTATGCGCGCTGGCAAAGTAGTCGGGACCGCCGAGCCCGCTAACACGGATGAGCATCACCTTGCTGCCATGATGGTCGGGCGCGAAGTGATCCTGACGGTTGACAAAGGTCCGTCTCATCCCAAGGAAGATGTGCTGAAGGTCGAAAATCTACATGTGCGTGACCAGCGCGGCCTGGATTCTGTCAACGGGGTCAGCTTCGATGTCCATGCCGGTGAAATATTGGGTATTGCTGGTGTGCAGGGCAATGGGCAGACGGAGCTTGCCGAGGCCCTTACCGGGCTTCGTGAAGTGCAAAGCGGCCGGATAAGTCTTTCTGGCCAGGACCTGACCGGTAAGACTCCGCGTGTCTTTACCGAAACTGGCCTTGCCCACATCCCCGAAGACCGCCAGAAACACGGGTTGGTGTTGGGTTACACCGTTGCCGATAACATGATCCTGTGCGATTATTACAAGCCACCCTTTAGTCTGCGAAATATCATCCAACAAAATGCCCTGGATGCCAATGCCCGCAAGTTGATCAAGGATTACGATGTGCGCACGCCATCCCCCTACGTGGCAGCAGGGAAGTTATCGGGTGGCAACCAGCAAAAGGTGATTGTTGCACGTGAACTCAGCCGACCTGTCAAGTTGGTCCTTGCAAACCAGCCCACCCGCGGCCTGGATGTGGGTTCAATTGAATATATCCACACTCAAATTGTAGCCATGCGCGATCGCGGCGTAGGGGTTTTGTTGATTTCAGCCGAACTGGATGAAGTCATGGCGCTCTCTGATCGCATTGCGGTGATGTACCGTGGACAAATTGTGACCACTGTTGATGCTAAAACGGTGACCCGCGAACAACTTGGTTTGTGGATGGCCGGTGGTAGTCCCACCTGATCCTGGCATATCTCATGCGGGGCAGGTCTGATTGGACCTGCCCCGTTTTTATTTAGCGGAAACCGATGGGGGATGAATAGGCGTATTTTGAGTGTAGTATACTGTTTTGAATAGCAACCCGCGGTCAGGTATTATGTTTTCTCCGTGCGTAAAAGGACACAACATGGTGCCCCGCATTTGTGACCGTGACGGGTATATAATGTGCGCAGAGGGTCCTGGTTGCTGATTGTTTCCCCGCCCCTGCCCGGATTGAAAGGATAAAATAATGCAACATAAAATACATGTGCTGGTTTCGATTGTGGCCGTTTTGGCCCTCGCGCTCGGTGCCTGTTCGCCGCAGGCCACCCCTGACGTGGCTGCGATATCCACCGTTGCCGCTCAAACTGTAGAGGCGCGTTTCACCGCGCAAGCTGCAGCATTCACCGCTACACCCCTCCCGGCGACCGAAACACCTGTGCCACCCGCCCCCACCAAGCCTGCCGCTGCAAAGCCCAGCCCTGTGCCGCCCACCGCGGATGGCAATGGCAAAGCCTGTTATGCCATGACCTTTATTACCGATGTTACCATTCCTGATGGCATGATCGTGGCACCTGGTTCCCGTTTCACCAAGACGTGGCGGGTTCGTAACGATGGGAATTGTGTTTGGGATCAGACTTATGCCCTGGTCCTGTCCAAGGGTGATGCCATGAGTTCGGTTACCAGTTTCCCGCTTACCCGTGTGGTAAACCCCGGTGATACGGCAGATCTTTCGATTGAATTTACTGCTCCGACCACAGATGGTGTGTATACAGGTTTTTGGCATATTCTAACGCCCTACGGTGGCACCATGGGCGTGGGTACTTATAACCAGTCCATTTCTGTGCAGGTGACGGTTTCTGCCCGGCCAGAGCGCGATTTTGGGGTGGTGAGCGTTGTGTACGGTATGACCCGTCGCCCCGCTACTGGTTGTAGCGCCCAGGGAGCTGAATATGAATTCAGCGCTACCATTACGGTCAACGGGCCTGGGGAAATGTCCTACCGCTGGGATCGCCGACCGACAGATGGTACGTATGTGGGTGGCAAGCTCAAATTTGCCGCCGCAGGTTCACAGACAGTTACCTGGATATGGAAAATGACCTCAGATCACAAGCAGGGTATTGATCGTTATGCCTGGCTGACACCGGTCATTGGTGGGAAGGATGATGCCTCCTTCAGTAACGGTGTGGTGTTTAATTATTCCTGCAATTAGCAGCCGGCTTCATTACAGGTTGGCTTAATAAAAAGAACAGGTCGGGTTTCCGGCCTGTTCTTTTGTTAAGAGTTTCATTTAGCGGGATAACATCTCCGCTTTATGCCTTGTTAGTTGTTTTTCAACCAATTATGGTTTGATCTCAAACACCGTTCCGGCGGAACTTCCCTGGATTTCTGGGAAGAAGGTTTGCCAGGCGCGCGCGGGGATGACCCGGTATTCGCCCGCCAGTGAGGGGACCAGGGTGTAGGTTAGTTGATAGCTGCCTGCCGGGAGGTAATCAGTGCTCCATAGGATGCGGTTGCTATAGATCTGTGGCCGGTTAAACAACCACCAGCCCCAACCCTCGCCAAATGGGTCGGCAGGGTCAAATTGTGCCTGGATGGTCTGGCTTTCCTGGCCCTGTTGGCTGGTTTTGAGGGATGAATCCAGAATCTCAGCACCAGCTGGTATGTGGTCTTCCAGCATTAGGTAATAAGCCTCGTTCGGGATGGTCATAGTCAGTCTCACCGTGACCCGTCCGCTTTGGTCAGATTTCATCTGGTAGGCTGTGATTGGTTGGCAGGCAGTGTTGCTGCAGTCCAAGTATTCGCGGCTGATGGAAATACCTCGTTCAAGGGCTGGAGCGCTTTCAACCGGGCGGTCAACCGTCAGAGCCGCACGGTAATATAATTTTCCGGTGCCATCCTGTTTGTTAATCGTTAGCAAGTTCGCACCACTCAAGTTGAGCTGGTTAAGCTCGCTGCTACTGATGACAGTGGTCATATTTTGGGGGCCAGCTGCCTGACCCTGGGCCAGGGGTTTGCCATTTAATTCGGCCGAAAAAGTGAAGTCGCCGCGCAGTTCACCGCTGCCCTGCATGTATTTATTCAAGGCCAGGATCACCCAGGCTGTTTCGTAGGAGGATGCCCATCGTCCACCAGGCCCACGCTGTGAAGACAGGTAGCGGACGGCCTCAGCTGCCAGTGGGGATGCTGGATTGCGTTCCGCGATACCATTGACTACCACTGCTGTGGTAAATAATGCTGTCCCAGGGTTGTGCCAATCACCAACGCTGCTTTCCCAGTGCGCGCCGGTGGATGAGCGAATTGCGCTTGCTTCCAGGTCTGAGATCAGGCCGTTGACCCGCTCATCCGTATTTGAAATCTTGTAAAGTGTCATGGCTAGCATGGATTTGGCCCATGGATCGAGCCGCTCACGTGAATCATACAGGCTGTCGGGCAGGCTTGGGAAGGAGTCCATACCACCGCTTTGCTCAAGCACATAACAGTAGAAAACTGCCCGGTTGGCTTGCCATGGTTCTTCCAGGTTGGCTGTGCCCGCGAATGGCTCGGCATTGCTAAAGAGATAACCGCGCGTGTTGCTGATGATTTCAGCCAGGTTAAGCCCATCCAGTGATATACCGCTCTCAATAGCCTGTTCGAAAACGTATAACACGTAAGCCGTCAGGTAGGGGTCGCTTTTTGTTCCGGTAGTTGTCCAGCGCCAACCACCTGTTTCGTGCCGGAAAGTCAGTAGTTGTCGCAGGTCATTGGCCAGGTTGGTTTGCAGTCGATCGGCCAATGGTTTGTCTTCGATACCGGAATCTTTTAGGGCACGGTAGGTGGCGAGATTGGGCAGTAGCGTCGAGACCAATTCCTCGCTGCTCCAGGGCTGATCGCTGCTTTCCATGGCCTTGAGTGATTCGAGAATAGTCGCAGCGAGTGAAGGTGAGAGTTCCACTTGCAAATTGCCCCCCAACGGTTGGAAGCTGCGTGGAACGGCGATGATTTCTTGCCTGGTGGCCGCTTCGCTCAAAACGCCAGCGGTGGAGAATGTTTGTGAAGCCGTATAGCGAATGACCGGAATTGGTCCGTCATTGGGGCGAGCCGCATCCGATAGTTGGCCCGATGAAACTAAAAAGACAGCGTCAATACTCGCGCTGTTTTCAACCAACCCGCTCCATGAGACACGCGCCCGGCCATTGGCTGGGATGTTGATCTTCTGCTGAGCCAGGGCGGGGTCATCCAGCGTCAGCCCGGGTGCCTGCAGGCTGACAGTTGCTTGGACGTCTTGCCCGCTGGTGTTGTTAACCATGGCTGCCAGCTCGGCGTGATCTCCCACCACCAGGAAGCGCGGTGTCTGTGGGCGTATCAGCAGATCTTTGCTGGTCACGACGCGTACGCGTGCCTGTCCAACCCGGGTATCCTGGCTCAATCCACGCGTATCCACCTGCCAGGTGGTCAGGTTGTCTGGCAGCGTGACGGAGATTTGGCCCTTGCCCTGGGCATCGGTCACAATATCTGCCTTCCAATAGGCTGTATCCGGGTATTTGCTGCGCACAGTCATGACATCTCCGCCTCCACCACCCCCGCGTCCGCCAGGGAAGCTGAGTAAACGACGGGTGTAAATGACGGCGGTCAGGCTGGTACGTATACCCAGCGGTTGGATGCTGTAATATGCAGGCAGAATGTCGATTGAATTCGGCTCTGCTATTGCGAGTGCGGCCAGGTCGACCATTGCGATCGAGAATTCACCCTGAACTGGCTGCCCACTTGAATCGCTGACGGTCAGATCAAGGGTAACCGTATCACCTGGCTTGGCCTTTTCAGGGGTGGCTTTGAGATCTACGTTCAGGCTGAAAGTAGATGGCTCGACCGGCAGGTTTAGGTACCCTTGCCTGAATTCAACGCCTTGCGGTCCAATCAGTGTGGCTGACACATAAATGTTGGGGGCAGCTTCATCTGTCAGGGCCAACGATAAGTTGTAGCCTTCAGCGGGGATGGTTACCACCTCGATTGATTTGAAGGTGCTTCGTTCGGTGGTCAGCAAGGCTTGTGAGGGGGTGTTGAATGGGTTGGGGATGAATACTCGCGCAGTATCACCTGGCTTGAATTTTTCCTGGTTGGCCGTTAACTGGATTTGCTGGTAGGGCAGGTTTGGCCATTCGGCGTTTTCTCCACCGGTTACCCATACCAATGCCTGGGTATGGGCGTTGCCCGAACGAGCATCCAGCACGTAGGTACCGGCTTCGGGTGGGATGAAGCTGAGAGAAGATTTCCCATCTGCACCGCTGGTAATGGATCGTTTTTCCAATGGGGTGTAGATTGGGTCAAAGCGGAAATTTCCATACAGGCCGTCAGTTCGCTCCCAACGGACTTTTTCAAAGGTGATATCCATGGACTGGCTGACGGGTGCCAAATTCCAATCCACACTGAAAAGCCCAAAGCCAAGTTCTGACCCGGCCTTGCCTACCCATGCGTCGGGTCGGACGCCGATATAGGCTTTTTCGGGGTGCAGCATGAGCGAGTCGCGTGCGCTGACCGGGAAGCCGCCCGATTCGCTCGCGGTAACTTCCAGGGTAATTTCGGCTGTGCTGTCAACCTTGAGATCATCAATTGGAAGGTTGAATGATCCATCCGGCCCGGTCCGTCCTTCGCCAGATTTGTAGATTACGCCAAACTGGCTTGGTTCAAACGAGAGCCATCGTGATTCCTGGATGCCCGTGGTGTATTCCGGAATGTTGAAATACGAATTGTGCATATACAGTCGCCAGGTGAATGGCAGGTCGGGCGCAGGTGTCCCAAAGAAATAATCTGCCTGAACACTGCCTGTCACCAGCTCACCGCTTAGTGCGGGGGAAGGGTTTAACTTGACCGATAGGTTGATCTCGGGTTTGCGATAATCTGCAACCTGGAAAACGAGTACGCCATTTGTCAGCAAGTTCCCGGCGCTTTCCACGTTCAAATTGTAATTACCGGGGGTGGCGTTTGCTGGAAGCTTGTACTCGCCGTTAAAGGTACCGTATGAGGAAATTGTGACGGGTAGGGGTTGGCCGAGTTTGCCATCTGGGCCGTACCATGTGATGGTAAGATCTTTGATATCGGCGCTGCTGTAACGACCATCATACCAATTACGCAGGATGCCACGATAGAACACGCTGTCACCCGGCCGGTAGACTGGCCTCTCTGAATACAGGTAGACTTCCGGTCGTTTTCCGCTGCCGTCATACCTCAGACTAAAATCCCAAGGAGAAATACCCATGTCCCAGGTGTTGGCTGCCATGCCAAATTGATCTTCGCCGGGTTGTGCGAGTACGGCGTACAGGCTGCCATATTCACTTGGCCGGGCAATGGGACCATGCCACAAGCCTTTTGCATCGGTTGTACCGGTGGCAATTTCTAGAATCTGGTTATCCTTGGTGGCGAGTATCCGCACTGGTAGATTTTGTGCAGGGAGCTGGGTACGCAGGTCGATCGCCCATAACAGCACTTCGCCGGCATTCGATTTCATGGTCACATTTAGATTGCTAATGACCAATCCGCGCCGATTATTGCTTGGGTAGGGCACCTCGTTCGTTTCTGTGTTAACAAGGTACAACCCTGTGTTGAGTGGGCTGCTGTTAAGCTCAATCATGACCGGTTGGTTTTCGTTGCGAGTTAACCCGGGATTGATATTCCAGCTCTCCTGGTCTGTAGCAATATAGCTTTGCTGAAATTGGTAATCTTCTTCGAAGTGCACAAAATCATCCAGGGAGAGCGAACCTTTGGTAACCGTAATATTATTGATGTTGACCGCTTGTACACTAATGCGCGGATCTTCGGGGCGGGTGAATAGCACTGGGATGTAACTACCCAGGTCCAGGCTTGGTTGCGCGTCAGGTTCAGAGAAATTAAAGACAAAATCCTGGCCGAGCTCCTGCCCCCAGCGGTCAGCCAACTTGCCTGAGAATGTGACTGTGTATGTTTTGCCGGGTAAGCGCATTCCGTCAACGGTGATTACGGATCCATCAATATAGTAATTAACAAAAGCGGACTCAGCGTCGATGGAGATTAAGCCATTCAACTCTTTGATGGTATAGGACTTCAGCGGCGCGCTGAAAGTGATGGCAATGCCCTGATCAAATGGTCTCACCTGCCCTTTAGGGAAGCTGCTGGATACGACCTGCAAATCAGGCACAGTCTGGTAGATGACTTGCTGCTTGTTGGTCAGCGCGGCTCCGCCCAATGAGTGGGCTTGTTCGCTGATGCCTAGGGTGTAGGTTGTGTTACGGGATAGCAGCGCCGACGGGGTAAATTTCACTATATTGGATTTCTTGTTCCATTCAAAACTTCCTGGCACTTTTCCGCCCGGGCCATCAAATGAGAAGGCTCTATCAACGCTGGTTTTATCCATTGGCTGGTTAAAGCTGATTTCCAATACGCTATCCAGGTTGATGCCACCGGCCTGGGTCTGTGGGCTAATACCAGTTATTTCGGGCAGGGTGGTGTTGAATGACCAGCTGCTGCCAGCACCGGCTGGGTCCAGCGGCATGCCATTCACACTTACCAAGGCAGGGTTAACCCGTGCGGTATATTGAACTCCGCCAGAAAGACCAGGGTCAGCGTGGAAGATATAGGTGCTGGTATTGATCCACTCCCCTTTACCAGGGGCTGCTGGTTCCAAGGTCAACCCTTCGGGCAGGCTTGCGGAATAAGCACCCAACGGCACCACTGGTTGGTTAAAAGCCACCACTACTGCTGAATCAGGAGAGACGTCTGCTGTACCGGCTGCCGGTAAAACCTGTGTTATGCCAAGTGCGCCGGGGGTCTGGTAGGAAAAACTTACTGGTTCCTGAATGGACAGGCCGCTGCTTGATTTTGCCCCAGCGCCAAGGGTATAGGTTACTTTTGAATTGGTTGGCAGCGGATTTTTGGGTGCCAGGGTCAGAGTGGCGTCATCTACCCAGCTAAACACGAACCCGCCTGGGAAATCCCCACTTAGCGCGTTTTCTACCGAGCCCCGATCCATTTTTTCACTAAAGAACAGGGTAAAGAGGGATTTTGGCGAAACCACGCTGTTAACCGCTGGTATGGTTTCAACGATGGTAGGGGCGAGTGGTACAGGTGTTGCACTGGGGGTGGGGGTTATAACAGGTGCGGGGGTTTCAGCCAGGCCGAGATTGCAGGCCATTGAAATAAATACCAGTATCACTAAAACCAACTGCCAGGGTGAGAAGCGCTTCTTCATAAATCTCCTTCCGATCATTCGGGCGAAAAAATACAAATAAATAAAAAGGCCGGGGCATGCCCAGTCAGGCGTTAAGATAATGACGCCGGCATTCCCGGGTATGTTCCCTGAAATGCCGGTAATGGATCATAACCCATGCCACTTGCGGAAAGCTTGTACGCGTTTGCTTATATCTGGTTCAGCATGGCCGGAAGCATCCTGCACATTGGTTGGTTCGCTGCCGGTCATAGCGTGGAAAACAGCGTGGACTCCATTGGCGACATTGTGGGGGTCGTAACCACCTTCCAGAACAAATACTATTTGACCCTGGCACAATTCCCCGGCAAGTTCTACCAGTTTTTTTGAGATTGAATGGTAGCCGTGGGTTGAAAGCCCCAGTGATGTGAGCGGGTCGCGCCAATGGGCATCAAACCCGGCCGAAACCACGATTAAACCGGGTTTGAACGCATGGAGTAGGGGTGTGAGCGCTTGTTCAAAAATAATATTAAAAGAGGCGTCACCACTGTATGCAGGCAGCGGAAAATTGGCAATACGTCCCCGGGCCTGAGGCGCTTCTTCCATCCAACCACTGCCGGGGTAAATATTTTCCTGGTGGGTCGAGAAATATCCCGCCCGCGGGTTGTTCCAAAAGGCTTTCTGGGTACCATTGCCGTGATGGGCGTCATAATCGACGACCATCACGCGTTCCACGCCCATGGCGACCGCATCCAGGGCTGCGATAGCGGCGTTATTGAACAGGCAAAAGCCCATGGGCCGATCTGGCTCGGCGTGATGACCCGGCGGCCGCACAATCGCGAAGGCATTCCGGGCATCCCTGCGTAACACCGCACGGGTCACATCCAGGCAAGCGCCTGCCGCGTCGAGTGCGATCTGGTACGATTCACGGGTTACATACGTTGGGGCATGGTCGATAATCGCCGGACCCTGGCGGCAGTCCATTTCGAGTTGCTCGATCATTCTGTTTGTGTGGACCCGGGCGATATCATCTATTTTTGCAGGGCTGCAAGTTGCTTTTTCCAACCCGTCAATGGCTGCCAGGTTGAGTAAATCCAAGCGTTCTGGGCTTTCGGGGTGATCTGGAAACTTGTGTTTCGGGCCGGGGACGACACTATATACGCTTTTCATAAAATAATTCTACTCGTTTAAACGATTGAGAGATATGTCCGGGGACATATCTCTCAATCTAAAGGGGGAATGTACACCACCGGCTGGTAACATGGGGGGGATATGTTATTCCAAGTGCCCGGTGGAAACACCAGTAGTTATACCAATAAAAAAATCTTAGGTGTCATTATGGATATATTACACCTAATTTATCCGAATTACATTAACATAGAATTAGAGTTTTTTGGGATCATCGTCGTTTTCGCCAAATAGGGATAGCCACTCCCTGATCTCACTCGGGCTTGTGGAAGTTTTATCCTCGCGCGTTGGTCCGCTGCGCAGAGCATCGATCACCTCGCCGGCAAAATCCTCTGAGTTGATAGGTTTAGCGCCTACTGCTCTTGCTTCAGCCTGCACACGGCGATCCGAGGATACCACTATCCAGTTTCGGGCGTCGTTTTTTAATTTTTTCAGGCGCAAGCGAATGGCTTCATCGGCGATCATGGGTCTGCGAACGAAAAATACATTAATCATTCCCATTTTTTTTTTTTCAGAACCACCGGGTCGGGCGTTATCAAAAAAAACTTCTACCTTGCTGCGTCTTGAAATCCGGCAGAATTGATTCAATTTCTCTACCAGCGCCATCTCATCTTCGATGGCGTTCAGGTCGAGCCCAAGCTTGGGAATTAGATTATGACCGTCAATCAGGTATGGCATGCTTGAAATTATACTGGATATAGTAACAAACCCAAAATTGACATGCTGCCGTCCTTAGAAAGGCATGAATTGACCCTTGACACTCCAATTTGACGATGATATAACCCCGCACTAACAATTCAATAATAGCTCTTATCCAGAGAGGCGGAGGGACCGGCCCTACGAAGCCTCGACAACCTGACATTGATTCAGTCAAGGTGCCAATTCCGGCAGTAATATCTGGAAGATGAGAGGATGGTATTTGCGTACTTCTTCTTATTCTATCCGGAAGAAGTATTTTTTTTGTGGGTAAGCGCTATTTCCTTATCACTCATTAGGAGGAATAAATTATGTCGGATCAAACTCGCAAATATGGTTTTGCCACCCGCCAGCTCCATTCGGGCTATTCTCCCGATCCAGTCACCGGGAGTCGCGCTGTGCCGCTTTACCAGACCACCAGTTACCAGTTTAAGAATACCGAGCATGCGGCCAATTTATTTGCACTTAAGGAACTTGGTAATATCTACACGCGCTTGATGAATCCCACCACCGACGTTCTCGAGCAGCGCATTGCCGACCTGGAGGGTGGCGTGGGTGCCCTGGCGGCTTCATCCGGTCATGCTGCCCAGGCGCAGGCAATTTTTACCCTGTGCGAGGCTGGCGATCACATTGTCAGCAGCAGCCGTTTGTATGGCGGAACATATAATCAATTTAATTATTCGCTGCGTAAATTGGGCATCGATGTCACATTTGTTGACCCTGGAGATCCCCAGAATTTCGAAAATGCGATTCGCCCAAATACGAAAATACTGTATGGCGAAACCCTTGGAAACCCGGATATCTCCGTTTTCCCGTTTGAAGAAGTGGCTGCCATCGCCCAGAAACACAAAATTGTCTTGATGATCGATAATACCTTTGCCACCCCTTACCTCTTTCGGCCGTTTGAATGGGGTGCCAATGTGATTACTCACAGTACCACCAAGTTCATTGCGGGACATGGCACCAGCATTGGTGGCATGATCGTCGATGGCGGCAATTTTGATTGGACCAGTGGCCGTTTCGCCAACTTCACTAGTCCAGATCCTTCTTACCATGGACTGGTATATGCCAGCTTGCTCGGTGCCGGGCTGCCTCCGTTTATTATCAAGGCTCGTGTTCAGGTCTTGCGTGATTTTGGTGCCTGTCAATCCCCATTCAACAGTTGGCAGACCATCCAGGGTATTGAAACCCTTAGCCTGCGCATCGAACGCCATGTTCAAAATGCTCAGGCCGTGGCGGAATTCCTTGAAAGACATCCAAATGTGGGCTGGGTGAAATACCCTGGCCTGAAGAGTCACCCTGATCATGAGCGTGCCAAGAAATATCTGCCCAAGGGTGCTGGCTCAATCCTTGGCTTTGGTATTCGCGGTGGTGCTGAGGCAGGTAAAAAATTTATTGAGAACTTGCAGCTTTTCAGCCACCTCGCCAATGTAGGCGATGCCAAATCGCTTGCCATCCATCCCGCCACTACTACCCATAGCCAACTAAGCGAGACCGAGCAAATTTCGGCCGGTGTTAGCCCGGATTTCATCCGCCTCAGTGTCGGTCTCGAGGATGTCGACGATATCCTTTGGGATCTGGACCAGGCTCTAAAGGCTTGATTTAAGCCTGCTAAAGCCGTTGAAAAAAGGATAATTTTATGCCTGTAAAAATCTCCAATACCTTACCCGCCCGGGCTATTCTTGAAGCGGAAAATGTCTTTGTAATGGGTATGGATCGCGCCGAGCACCAGGATATTCGCCCACTCCAGGTGGCTATTCTCAACTTGATGCCGACCAAGATCGCTACAGAAACCCAGTTGCTGCGTTTGCTGGGGAATTCTTCTCTGCAAGTGGATGTGACCCTGCTGCATACCGTCACGCATGAGGCAAAAAACACAGACGCCGATCATTTGTTGACTCACTACGAGTCCCTCGAATCGATACGTGATCGCAAATTTGATGGCTTGGTGATAACCGGTGCGCCTGTGGAGCAGATGGAGTTTGAAGAGGTGGATTATTGGCCCGAGCTGGTTGAAATCATGGATTGGGCCGAGACCAATGTGGAATCCATCTTCCACATCTGTTGGGGCGCTCAGGCCGGGCTTTACCATCGTTATGGTATTCCCAAGTATGCCCTGCATGCCAAGATGTTTGGCGTCTTTGAACACAACACTTTACAGCCCACCGAAAAATTGTTACGTGGCTTTGATGACGTCTTCCTTGCGCCGCATTCGCGCCATACTGAGATTCGCCGTGCGGATATCGAAAAGGTGCCTGAGTTGCAGATACTGGCGGAATCAGATAAAGCTGGTGTCTATATCGTCGGCACCAAGGACGGGCGGCACCTCTTCATTACAGGTCATTCCGAATATGACCCATTGACTCTCAAGGGCGAATACGATCGCGATGTCAGGAAAGGGTTACCCATCAATGTTCCGGATAATTATTTCCCGGGCAATGACCCATCCCGTTTTCCGCAGGTGCGCTGGCGTGGGCATGCCAACTTGTTGTATGCCAACTGGTTGAACTATTATGTTTACCAGGTTACTCCCTTCGATCCTGGCCAAATTCCAACGCGAGCGATTCAAGGCGATTTTTAGCCATTCTGCAGACCGTAAACAATTCAACAGGCCGCTTCGATTTGCGAAGCGGCCTGTTGTCAAATATTTATGGGAATTATGGCAGTATATATTCCACGATCAGTACAGGCTGGTTATTGCCGGCTGCCTCCCCCGGGTAAAAACGTACAAAGTCCGCGCTAAAATCGTTATCATCATCCCGCGAAAATCGCAGGCGGAACTGGGTGGGGCCAGTTTTGTTGATGTTGGTGAGTTGACTTGATTTCAGCATCAGTTGATACCAGGTCAGGTCAGGTGTGACCGGGCTGAAAGCTCCGATTGCGTTTAGGGTGGATGCACCTTGAAAATCTATCGCCTGCAGTGTGTTTGCATTGTTATATGCGCCGGTGCGCATATCCGCTACAAGTTGCCCATGGGTTAAAAAGGGATCGATGCCGGACAGATTGATTTTTTTTATTTTTATAGTGGCTTTTGTAATTGTAGCGTTATCTGGCAGGCCACCTGTGGCGAAGAAAAGCAGTGACCGGAACTGTTTATTCAAACCGTTGTCACCCAGCACCAGGGTGGTGATGGCATTAGCGTTCGCCCCCATGCCACCGGTTTCACTATTCTCCAGGGTCCAGCCATCATACGCTGCTGCAGAGGGAATGATGACCCTTTTTACTACAAAGAAGGATCGGTAGGCAGTGGGGGATCCATTTGCATAGGTACTGCCATTTTCATTGAGGGCACGCACTTGCCAGTAGTAACGGGTGCCGCTTACCAGCCCGCTGACCAGTTTGCTGGTGGCGCTTCCGGTGGATATCCAGGCGGAACAGGCAATGTCATTTGTGGTGTCAATACAATATTCATAATGACTGGCATTCGAGCTGCTGGTCCACGAAAGGGTCAGTGTGTTGCCAACCGCACTGGCCGGTGCTGGGGCTGTTTTTACAAATGCTACTGGGGAATGGTCAATGGTATAGGTTTCGCCGGTAAAACCGCCATTGTCTAGTCCCGTGCCACCAAGGGGAGTGCCTGCCAGGTTGAGAATGCTGTCATCGTCCAGAACATCCAAGCGCAAGCTGCCGTTGCCGCTGCCAGTATTGACTGTCACAGAATAGCTCGCACCGCTTCCGCTTACCGTACTGATTGCAGCATTGCTCAGGTTACTTGATACCAGCGCGAAGTCCCCGGCATCCACCCCGCTTACCTGCGCTGAAAAATTAACTATGTAATGTACCAAGGCCGCGCCGGATGGATTGGCATCGGACCGGACAGCCGAGATCACCAGCGGGTGGTCGATGATCTGTTCCAATTCAACGTGGATCGCGACGATATCAAAGTCACTGGTACCGTAGTTTTCCACCCTGACGGCTTGCAACCCGTTGGCAGCATTGAAGGTATAGGTGGGAGAGGTTTGTACGCTGGCGCTAGTGTTTGTTTCCAGCGTGGCTAATTTTTCACTGCCCGCATACAGGTTTAAGTTTATTGCTGTGTTTGAACGGTACTCAATCCATGTACGGTAAATTCCATTGGCATTGGCATCAAAATGATAGGCACGCCACTGATTGGGCAGCAGAGTGCTTGCGCCGCTGCCCGGTGTAAGCCAGGAAGGTCCTGCCAGGCTAAAAGCAGCGCCATCCCTGCTCATGGGGATGGTTGCGCCCAGGCTGTTTTGCCAGGCTTGTGTCTGTTGGGTTATCTGCAGGTAGGCATTGTATTTGGGTGTGTTCAGATCGCGGATGTCATTGAGAACTCCCAGGCTGTTGTAATCAGCTATCAGGGAAAAAAACATGAACAGGCTGCCGCCGTTTTCCTCGAAAAATTGCTGGCGGGCCACGGTATCCTGGGTTACCCAGGTTTCACCCCAGGCCGCGTCGCTGCTGCCATCAAACTCAATGCCGCCTTCATAACTGATGTAATGGATCCCATAGGTGGCGGCGAACATAGAATCGGTTCTCACTGCCGTTTTCCAAACGCTGTCCTGGGCCAGTGGAATATCATCTGAGTACAACGCTCCGCCGCCGCCCCACAGGTACTGGTTGACAGGGCGTGGGGTGGCGTAATCCCACTGGTTTGTCCCGTAATATTTTTGGATGAAGTCGAGCTGCAATTCACCTGTTGCCTGCCCATTGTCAATTTGCCAGGCCAGGATTGGCCTGAAACGCGTCATCATTTGGGCATCACCAAAGGCGGTGCGGAACTGCTGGCTGATTTCGACAATGCGCTTGGCTACTCGTCGCCAGGCCCAATACCAATCATTTGTTTCTCCATCAAAGTTGAGCGGTGAATCTCCGGCGTTTACTTCAGCCATTGCCTGGGTGTGGTTGTATGTGAACTGATCAAATCCGCTGTTCCAGACCTCGTTGCTGTATTCGATATACAGCTTTCGGTCGGTCTCAAGTGGTGCGAACCCGCCACCGCCATTCTTAATCAAATTGATTAACCCACTTACATAACCGTTATTGGCTTCGGCAGGGATGTTGATCCAGCCGTCTTTGTGAGTGGTGTTCATTAAATCAATCACATATTCCCAGGCGATGCCCTTGCCTTGCCAGCCATAACCGGGCGCATTGTTTTGCTGAGAAGCCGCATCGGGCAGGGTTCGGTCTGACCAATTAATATCCTTGTTCCAGTTTGTGGCGGTGAAATCCATAAAACGAATCACCTTAACCGGCTCAATGGCGGTCAGAAAATCATGGCTCCAGGTTTCGGTGAAGGCGTGGCCAGGCTTCATCATTTGCACATTTTTTACCCCGTTGGTTGTGCCGGTAAAGGTCAGGTAAAGATAATTGGCTCCCGCCAGGACTACATCCGCTGTGGTGGTGTTATTGGTGGCGTTGTAGAGCTGGTTTTGCACGCTGCCCCCATCTGCACTGATGAGGCTGGGTTTTCCAACCAATTTCAATTTGTAAGTACCTGCGGGGCGAACCAACCCGTGCCAAACCAGGAATTTGCAGTCTGCCAGGGGCCAACCTTTGGCTTCCAGGTTCACCGGGCTGCCATCTGGTTTTGTTACGCTGCGAAATGTTTTCATCGTATCCGCGAACATCTCGGTCGGGTCCCAGTCCATGGCACCCATGCCCGCATTCATCCCAATCCGCGAGTCTTCAGTTGCCAGGCTGGCTACTACAGGCGCTGGCGGGTTGGCTGGCGCTGCACCGGCGGGTTGAGCCATGCCAGGGAACGCTAGCAAAAGTACACATGCCATGCGAATGAATCGTTGTGTTAATTTGTAATACCTCATTCAAGAGCTCCCGGGTAACCATCCTTGCACGATATTTTGTTTGTGCCGGATGTCAAGATCGTATAAAATACATCTGATTAGTCCAATTATAAATGAATCGCCTTTGTTACCCAATTGTTGGGTTGTTTTCAAATTTGTAATGCCGGTGTTGATCATTGATGTGGGCATGACCAATGGCCCAGCCGACCCATACGGATGTAGCTGGCGTTTGTTATGTAGCGGGCTTGATTAAGCGATAGAATGAATATGAAGCAACCTTGGATTTAAAATTACGTATATCTCAGCACCAATGGCGAGGGTTTTCTCTCGTATAAGACAGGTATATTTTGGAGGCAGTATGAACAAGAAAGATACACAAAGCATGATTCCAAACGCAGGTGGCGTTTTGCAGGAATTGACCATGCGTACCAAGCTGATCTTGCGCCTCTTTGCGGACCAACGGGTGAGCCCCTGGGCAAAATTGGTGCCCCTTGCCGGGCTGATTTACTGGATTTCTCCCCTGGATGTGATTTCTGGCATTCCAGGTTTATCCGCTGTGGATGATGTAGCTGTTTTGTGGTTTGTACAGTATGCCTTTATTGAGCTATGCCCTCCAGAGGTTGTGCGGGAAATCACCCAGCAGATCTCGTTTAACGGCAGTGTAGCCGATGGACACGCAGTTGATGAAAGTGATATTGTTGACGGTGAAGTGATCGATGTGACTGGCAAAGAAGGGCATTAAGGATGGTTCAGTTGCGCGGAAGATATTTTTTCACGGTTGTATTTCTCTTATTAACGGGCTGTGCGCGAACTTCCATGCCTGCGCCGGTTGTGGTCAGCCCAACCCGCGTACCTGCTGCGACTAACTCTATTCCTGCTACACCGGCTGCGCAAGTTGTACCCAGCCCGGTTCCTGCAACGATCTCCCCGTCACCCGAATTACCCCCCACCGTCCTGCCGGTGCAGGCGCACATCCCGGATTCTACTCAGTACACATGGAAGTTGGTGGTGGGTGATCTCACTGCTCCCACTGATATTCAGAGTCCCCAGGATGGTTCGGGGCGTTTGTTCGTCGTTGAGCAGCCTGGCCAGATTTACATTGTGCGAAATGGACAATTCCAGCAGCCCGCCTTCCTCGATATTCGTGACAGGGTTTGGAACGATGGCTCTGAGCAAGGTTTGCTGGGGTTGGCTTTCCATCCCCAATTTGCTCAAAATGGTTATTTTTTTGTGAATTACACCGATCGGCGGGGAAATACCCATATCGCCCGTTTTAAAGCTTCTGCAGACCAGGCGGATCCGGCCAGTGAAAAGCAACTGCTTTTTGTGCAGCAGCCGTTTCCTAATCACAATGGTGGCGCTCTGCATTTCAGCCCCCAAGGTTATCTAATTATAGGCCTGGGCGATGGTGGTTCTGGTGGTGACCCTTACGGAAACGCCCAATCGCTCAACAGCATGTTGGGCAAACTTTTACGCCTGGATGTTGATCACGGCGATCCCTATCTTGTGCCCGCAGATAATCCCTTCGCGGCTGGTGGCGGGTTCCCCGAGATTTGGGCCTTGGGTTTGCGTAACCCCTGGCGCTTTTCTTATGATCGGCTCACCGGTGATTTGTGGGTGGCTGATGTAGGACAGGACGCCTGGGAGGAGATCGATTTCATTCCCGCAGGTACAGCCGGAGGCCTGAATTTTGGCTGGAACTCGGTTGAAGCCATGCATCCATATAAAGGTGATTCTCAACCTGGTTTTGTTGTGCCAGTGGCGGAATATCCCCATGGCCCAGAATGTTCCATCTCAGGCGGCTATGTCTACCGTGGTGAGCAGTTGCCAGATTGGCAGGGCATATACATTTACGGTGACTACTGTACTGGTGCCATTTGGGGATTGCCCTCGCCACCCCAGGGTGCTGCGCCGGTTCTGTTGTTTCAGACAGGGTTTATGATCAGTACTTTTGGCGAAGATGAAGCTGGTGAATTGTACGTGTCTGATTACCACGGCAGCCTTTATCGTCTGGAGCGCTTGCCCTAAATATTACAAAAAGGATATTTGTCGTCCGATATGTATATTTTGTCATGGTCTGATATGACGCCTGTCACTTACAGGATAGCCTGCAATACCGTAAACTTAATCAATAAATTGGAGGTGTACCTTGGCTGATAAAAAATGGGAAGTCATCAAGATCCATTACTGCGATCATGTTGGGCATGAAGTATCTTTTGAGACAGAGATCGTGTACCCGATTGATTTTTTACCTGATGCCCCTCGTATTACCGCACGTCGCTGCTCAAACGCGAAGGAATGCAACATGTTTGATAAACCCACCTGCGTGTGGTGCGGTACCAATCCAAATCATGAACCTTTGTAAACCCGGGGGGATTGATTTTCTTCGCTGGTAATTCATAGAACCTTCTTTACTAACCCGGCTGTCCCGCGAGTAATCGCGGGATTTGCCTTTAATTACCATTGAGAGCGGTCAGGTTGATTGCAATCCCAGGAACGCGGCTGCGGCGGGGCTTGCTGGGTTGGAAAAAACCTCATCGGGGCTTCCTACTTGCGCAATTTTACCATTCAGCATGACGGCCATCTGGTTGGATAGGCGTGCGGCCTCCTTAAGGTCGTGGGTGATCAAGATGGTGGTTGTATTGGTTTCTGCCAGGATGGCTTTCAGGTCATCCAGCAGATGCAAGCGTGTGGGCGTGTCCAATGCGCTGAATGGTTCATCCAGTAACAGCAGCTCTGGGTTGAGCACAAATGCGCGGGCCAGGCTGACGCGTTGTGCCTCTCCACCCGATAGTCTGGAACCAGGTCTGTCACGCAGTGCCCGAATGTCCAATCTGTCCAGCCAATGTTCAACCCTTTCCTTCACATGGTTTGCCGGTGTGGACCGGTAGCGTAAACCGATCGCAACGTTCTGGTATACATTTACATCCAACAGCAGCGGTTCTTGCAGCACCAGGGCGATGCGGCGGCGGTAAGCCAGCGAGTTCTCTGCCTGCAGCGGCTTGCCGTTCCAACAGATTGAGCCGCTGTGTGGCGGTAAAAGGCGTGCCAGGGTTAGCATCAGGCTGCTTTTACCGGTTCCATTTGGGCCAACGATGGAAAGCACGGTCCCTTGTTCAATGGAGAGCGATTGAACATCCAACACCATGCGTTTGTCACGATATACAACCAGGTCGTTTATTTGCAGCAAGGTGCTCATTGATGTTTTGCTCCCCTTTGCTGAATCCAGGTCAGTGCATAATTAATCAGCAATGTGATTGTCAGTAAAAACGCACCCAGGATGATCGCTCGTTCAAATTCGCCCTTGTTGGATTCCAAAACGATCGCAGTGGTAAGTACACGAGTCTGGCCCTTGATGTTGCCGCCCACCATCATCGAGGCTCCTACCTCCGAGATCACCGATCCAAACCCGGCCATTAAGGCGGCCAGCAGCGGCAGCCGCGCTTCCCACCATAATGTGACAATCATTTGTATGCGGGACGCCCCCAGTCCAAACAGCTGCAATTGCAAGCGAGTATCCAATTGTTGCAGCGCGGCAGCCGTCAGCCCGGTTACCACCGGGGCAGCGATGATTGTTTGAGCTATGATGATTGCTGTCGGACTATAAATCAATTTCAAATCTCCGAGGGGACCTGAGCGCCAGAGTGTCATAGCCACTGCTAACCCCACCACCACCGGTGGCAAGGCCATGCCGGTGTTAATGATGGTTAGTAAAAAAGAACGCCCGCGAAACCTTGAAAGAGCCAGAAAGGTCCCCAGTGGCAAGCCGGCCAGTACACTGATCAGTGTAGCGATGCCCGAAACTTTCAACGATAGGCGGGTAACCTCCCAGACTTCCGGGTCACCAAAAATGGATTGAAAAAAGGAGAACATAAACTCCGCCTGGCAAACAAATATGAAGGGCGAGGAATGATCCCTCGGGGATTTTCCTCGCCCTTCTGGGTCAGGAGCGGCTTCAGCTTCTGGTAATGAAGGCTGCCGTCCCTGTAAGTCTGGTTATTTTAATCCCAAATCAGCATCGGTTTTGGTAGCATCTGCGACGAACAGTGCCTGGCCGTATTTTTCAAGCCCAAATTTGCCGATCACTTCTTGAGTGGTGGGGTCGGTCAAAAACTTGATAAAAGCTGTAGCGCCATCATAGTTGACCTTTGGCCACTTGGCGGTATCAATCGAAATGACATGGTAAACATTCAAGAAGGCGTTGTTGCCTTCCAACAAGATTTCGAGCTGGAGTTTGTCCTTGTTGGCCAGGAAGGTGGCGCGATCGGTAAGGGTGTAACCGCCTTTTTCTGAAGCGATGGTCAGTGTAGCGCCCATACCCTGTCCTGTTTCCACGTACCAGGCTGGTTTTTTCCCAGCCGGATCCAGTTCAGCTTTCTTCCAAAAATCGAGTTCTTTTGTGCTGGTGCCAGATTTATCGGCACGGGCAATAAATAATACCTTGGCCGGATCCGCATCGCCTGCGGTGGCGATTGCCACAAAAGCATCCTTGGGTCCCTTGCCCTTAATCTGGGCAGGATCAGAAGCCGGTCCCACCAGGATGAAGTCATTGTGCATGACCAGGACGCGATCCTTGCCCCATCCATCGGTCATAAATACTTTTTCTGCGGCGGGCGAGTGAACCAACAGTACGTCGGCATTGCCTTCCTGACCCATTTTTATGGCTGCGCCGGAACCAACTGCCACAGTCTGGACTTTGAAGCCAGATTGTTGCTCGAACATGGGTACAAGCACATCCAGCAGGCCGGAATCCTGGGTGGAGGTGGTGGTTGCCAGGATCAGGTTAGGGTTGGCCGGGGCAGCGGGCGCTTCAGTGGCGGGTACCGCTGTCGGCTCGGCGGTTGGAGCGGGGGCATCTGTTGGGGTCGGGGCTTCGGTGGGCGCAGGGGCGGGCAGGGGCGTGGCGGCCGGCGTGCCGCAGGCCGAGAGGCCTATAACCAGGATCAATAACAGGCTAAACAATACGTTGCGGGTGTTTGCTTTCATAATTCTCCTCTTTGATGTTAATTAGGTTTTTTTGTAAGCCGGTGAACTCCGAGCACAATCAATGCGCCGAGCAATCCACCGATCATTCCATAAAGTAAGTGGCTAGAGATGGGGTAAACCACGCCAAAACGGAATGATCCATAAGACCAACCCGATATTACGGTGATGAATAACCGGAATAAAGGTTTGCTGATATGAGCCAGGCCGCCCAGGATGGACATGAACCAGAAAGTTCCGGCATATTTTGGCAGGTAGCGAAATGCCAGATCCATGATTGGCCCGGGGAGCAGGTAGATCAGCCAAATAAAGGGATCCTGCGCAGCGCCGAACATCGGCAGCATGGCTGTGCCGGCAGCGCCAACGCTGGCCAGTGTTCCAGCACCTTTGAAGCGCGAAAACGATCGTCCGATGATCAGCAGAGCCATCCACTCGATACCGTGATGTCCGGGGAGACCCAGCGGCAGGCTAAAACTCTGGTGAAGCACTACTGCTAGCGAGCCGCTGCCGAGCAACAGCAACGCTTCCCACCAGGTGAGAAGGCCTTCAGTCGGATAAGTTCTTGATCTGCTGTTTTGGAAGAATGCGCCATTCATTGTCTTGCTCCTCAACATATAGGATGGCCTGGCCGCCGCGTAAGATGGGTCGCACCCATTCGCCAACATTTACCAGGGTTTCGGGGGGTAAATCAGGACCATTTAGCGTGCGAACCGCATCAATCGTCCCTTGTGAACAGATTACTGACACTGTCAGGTAGCCGGATAAGTCGCGCATACCTGGTAACCATAAAAAGCGACCGTCGTTTCCGGCACAGCGCAGGCCAACCCCGGCGAGTGCGCCGATCACACCGCCATGGGTTCCGGTCAGCCCCTGCAGGCGAATCTGGTTGGCTTGTGCCGTTTGCTCGGCTTCCAGTTTTGTTAGCACCACTTGTTTGGCACGTGATCCAAAAGTGCGTACCTGGGTTGTGACCTGATCCCACTTCGCCAGGCACAAACCTGCGTCGGAACCGGGTGCGCTCTCAGATAACAAAAAATCACAGCAGGTTTGCCAGATGATCTCTTCCTTTTCCGGTTCCGCCTCCACTCCCAGGCAGGCTGAACTGTTATGGGACGTGTAGGGAATTTCAGGTGAAACCAGTAATTGGTGGCGGGTGATTCCGCCGGGTTGGACAAGCTGTTTGTCGGCAAGATACGTTGAGAGCTGCCGGGCGCGGTGCCCTGTTCCGCGGCTTTCAAGGTTATCTGTGTCGTCGATCGCAATTAAGTAATGCATTATTTAACCTTGATCTCGCTAATATCCTTTGTCCATTCTGGCTTAGGGACATAAGTGCTAGAGAGTTTGACGGTGCCGCGATTAGTGAAGTCCAGGATCGTATTATCGTCGACTTGGTCATGGGTCAGTGTCACCGGGCTAGCGCTGCCGCTCAGGCTGACCTCAATGTATTCGGTTATCCCTGCGGCGGTGAGTACATCGGATAATTTGACACCTTCCTCAACTTTGCCGTCGACAGTCAGACTGGCAAGAGGTAATTTTTTTAGATCATCCCAACTTATGCTGAAAATGCTGCCATCTGGCTTAATCACCTGAAACAGGGCGGTGGAAACTGGTGTGGGTTGCAATGCCTGGGGTGTTTTTGGTGCGCTTGCCTCTGTTGCGGCAGGTTGAGCGGCACAGGCTGCTAGCCCGAAGGCCAGGCAGAGCGTCAGGATGAGAAATCGTTTCATCTTTAATCTACACCTACCATGATATTCGAGGCTTTTATGACGGCGTAGGCTTCCTTGCCTTCCTTCAGACCCAGGCTTTCCACGGATGAGTTTGTGATGATGGAAACCAATTGAGAACCACCCGGGAGTTCGATGGTCACTTCCGAGTTTACGGCCCCGATAACAATCTTGGTGATCTTGCCCTTGAGAATATTGCGTGCACTGAGTTTCATACCTTGCTCCTAAACTTGGATTTGTTGTCCGCTTTTAGCGGTGTTGTATCCTGTTAAAGCGCTGAGTTCGCGGCGGAAGAGTGCGGTTTGCAGGTGATCTAGTAAGGGACCCACCAACCGGGTCTGTTCTTGTGAGAATACAAGGTCATAGCGTTCTTCAAAAAGGGCCAGGAAATCAAGCTGGGTTTCCCACGCGGCAGCCTGAATGCCAATCGCGACATCAGCAGCACCGGATTGCACTGCGAAAGCAGCATCACTGTGAGTACTGACACAGCGGTCATATCCTTTAATCTGGCTCGAGGGCAGTGCGATTTGGGCGAGTTCTTTTTCCAGCCACAGCCTCGTTCCAGAACCAGGGTTGCGATTTACAAATTTAATATCACTTCGTGCCAGGTCTTCCAGAGATTTAATCCCTTTGGGGTTACCGGGGGCTACGATCAAACCCTGAGTACGGTACGCCAGGGTCACCATCTCTACTGCCCGATCGGGAAATAAATGCCGCACAAACGGTATGTTGTATTCACCGCTTTTATCCAACAAGTGAGCGCCAGCGATGTTGCACAGCCCTTGCCTGAGATTTACCAAGCCATCCAGTGATCCAACTGGCAGGGTTAAAATCGAAACGTGTTTTGATAATCTGTTGGCGATGTGCTCTAGGGCAGTATCGTGACTTCCTGAAAAAATAATGGTGGGTTTTTGGCTTTTCGGCAGGATTAACTCCTGCAGCAGTAGCGCCGATGCCCGTGCCT
>CAIVSQ010000004.1 GCA_903908605.1 uncultured Anaerolineae bacterium | reverse complement strand
AGGTGGCGAACGTAATCGTGTTCATCTGGCAAAAACGCTTAAAGAAGGTGCCAATGTGATCCTTCTCGATGAACCAACCAACGATCTGGATGTGAATACGTTGCGTGCTTTGGAAGAATCGCTGGAAGAATTTGCGGGGTGCGCAGTTGTAGTCAGCCATGATCGCTGGTTCCTCGACCGAATTTGCACGCATATCATTGCTTTTGAAGGGGATAGCCAGGCACGTTTGTTCATGGGCAACTGGTCAGATTATGAAAGTGATTATCATGAGCGCTATGGGAAATCAGTGGAAACCCCCAAGCGTGTTCAATACCGGACACTCAAGAGATAATCAAGTTACAATTCGGTTTTTGACGTAATAGCTTAAAAATAAAGTGGCCCGGGGGTTTGCTCCCGGGCCTTTCGCGTCAAGGATTGTTTTTTGTTTATATTACGGGTTCGTCGGGCGTGACTGCCGCGGCAGGCTCATTTGTAACTGGCGCAACTGCTTGAGCGGGTACGACCACTGGGGCGACATGCTTGCCCGATCGTTTACCAAGCTGGTAAACTCCATATAATAACAGGCCAAAAAGGGCTAACGGGATCAGGCGAAGAATTCCACTAAGGAACATGAAACCAAAACCGAACCTGGGCGATCTGCCACCAAATCCGCGATTGAATTCCTGCCGGCCACCCATGCGACCGCCGTTCCCATCGTTGTAACCGGGTACCTGGGGGTGCTGCCAGCCGTTGTTGCCGCCCATCATCGGGCCGCCGTTTCGACCTTGCCCATAATTAGGCAGAGCTGCAGAGGTGCCATTGGCAAGCATATAGCCACGCATGGCAAAGGGTATCGCAACCAAGGCGGCAAGAATAAGAACGACCACGACAATTCCAACAATCCACTTAACTGTTTTACTCATAAAAATCTCCTTTGTGATTTATCTGAAATAATCATAGCATTTAAATTACGGGAAATTGTGCAGAAAGTTTAAAGATTTGATAAAAATTTCAACAGACACTTCCCTCTATCTTTTTAACCAACTAAGGTAAAATCTAGCCATGTCCAAGCAAAAAATCTCCCCCCTGGCACTATTACTTTCAGTGATTGTAGTCATTATCATCGTTACATTCTTTGGGCCAGAAGAAAAGGCCCTGGGATCAAATGTGCGTATTGTATATTTACATGGCGCGTGGGTATTGACTGCGGAAATTGCATTCGTTGCCGCCGCTTTGGCGGGTGCGGCTGGTATTTTGGCGTCTTTTGTCAAACAATTAGCATCTTATCGAAGTGGTTTGCTCAGTTGGTCTGAGGCACTTGGTCGAACCGGGATCCTATTTTGGGTCACTTACCTGCCGTTGTCATTATGGGCGATGCAGTCCAACTGGAATGGTCTCTTCCTAGCTGAACCGCGATTTCGTCTGGCGCTTACCTTCGCCGTGGTGGGAGTATTAATGCAGGCTGGGCTGTGGATGTTGGATAACAAGGTGTGGACGGCGGCTGCCAACATTGCTTACATCGTGGTTCTGAGAGTGATATTTGCCTCCGCGGCCAATATTATGCACCCGCCGCCTTCCCCAATTTTTAATTCTGGCAACTACCAGATCATAGCCTTTTTTGTTGGGTTGAATTTGCTTTCTTGGCTGGCCGCCTATTTTGCGGCACGCTGGTTGCTTTCACTTTCTTCTCGTTAATTTCCGGTTGTTTTCCCTTTTTGGCTGGCTGTCAGAGTATCCATCAGACAGCCAGCGAATTATTTCTGCCTGCCCGATGGTGATCTGAACTTATGAAATTACGTTTTCAATTAGCCCTTTTTACCATTACCCGTACGGTGTTCAATACAATGCACCGCATGGCATATCCATACCTGGGGGTTTTCGCGCGTGGTTTGGGGGTGGACATCACCACGATTTCGCTGATCGTCTCATCGCGCTCATTGATTGGTATTTTTGTCCCATTCATATCATCAGTCTCTGACCATCGCGGTCGCAAATTTGGCATGTTGGCAGGGATTATCATTTTTTCTGCTTCTGTCGGTTTCCTGGCGGTTTTTCCTTCGTTGTTAACCTTATCCATTGCGCTTGTCCTGGCGATGATTGGTAAATATCTTTTTGATCCAGCCATGCAAGCCTACCTGGGAGACCGGGTTCCTTATAACCAACGTGGTTTGGCTCTCTCCGTTACAGAAATGGGTTGGTCATTTGCTTTTATTGCCGGCATCCCGTTGATGGGTTGGTTGATTCAACGCTACGGCTGGTCAGCCCCTTTCCCCTTGTTGGCGGTGGTTGGCGTGCTTTTAATTGCCGCGCTGTGGTGGGTAATCCCTTCCGAAGATCCTCATCATGAGCCTTCCTCTGGCCCCTGGGCGAATTTCCGCATGGTCCTTACTCACCGGCCCACCCTGGCGGCCATCAGCATTGCGCTTTGGGCAAGCGCAGCGAACGAGATGGTGAACTTGATCTTTGGTATTTGGCTGGAAGATAGGTTTGCCTTGAAAATTGCAGCCTTGGGCGCGGCTTCTGCGGTGATCGGTTTGTCCGAATTGAGCGGCGAAGGCATGGTAGCCATGTTCACCGACCGACTCGGGAAACCTCTCGCGCTGGGTCTCGGATTGAGTGCCAGTGCGATTTCTGCCATTGCGCTGCCTTTCCTTGGGCGCACTGAGGTCGGTGCGCTGGTTGGTTTGTTTTTCTTTTATATTACTTTTGAGTTTGTCATGGTTAGCCATGTGCCAATGATGACGGAAGTCATGCCTGGCGCTCGTGCCACCGCTATGTCCTTTAACCTTACCGGGCATTCAATTGGGCGCGGAATTGGTGCTTTGCTAGCGACCTATGTTTACCAATCATTTGGCTTTCCAATCGTAGCGGGTTTGGCGACTGTTTTTTATATTTTCGGCATCCTTGCGCTGCGTGAAATGCAGCGCTAAAGTCAGGTTTTGTTGCTGCAATTAGGAAGATGGAGTGCAGTAATAATCTTGTATGGAATGGTATTATTATGTACTGCTGGTTGTGGCAGTTAAGTCCTTGTCAACATCATCCGATTATTTGAATAATAAAAAAGAGGATAAGCATGGAACGTAAAGTAATCACATCTGAAAAAGCCCCCAAGGCCATTGGTCCATATTCTGTCGCGATCGAAAGCGGTGGGTTTGTTTTCTGTGCCGGGCAAACAGGTATTGATCCTGTTACTGGTGACCTGGTCAGCCCGGATTTGGAAGCCCAGACCCACCAGGTATTAAAAAATCTACAGAGCGTTTTGGAATCTGCGGGTACAAGCCTGGATCGCGTAGTAAAAACCACCGTATTCCTACGTGACATGGCTGATTTTCCAAAAATGAATGCCATTTATGCCCAATATTTTCCTGTCAATCCTCCTGCCCGCTCCACCATTGCGGTTGCTGGTCTACCCAAGGGTGGCATTGTGGAGATTGAAGCCATTGCATTGAAATAACACGTTTAAGGTCATGTCGCGCCGCGATGTTGTAACGCGGCGCGACTTTTTTCACGTGGTAAAATTATCGCATTAGGAGAAGACACCCGGGTATGAGATTGCATCTTCGTCAATAGCGGATGCGGCACCGGGCAGTTATTCTTCTTGATGAAGAGAATAATTAGAGCTTTGCCAGGAAATTATCCCGAAATCAGGATGTCTGCAACAGTATCTGTTGTTGTGCCCTGTCTCAACGAAGAAAACCGTATTCGAATTTTGTTGGATGCGATTTTCAAACAAACCTATCTCGGTGATCTAGTGGATGTTACCATCGCTGATGGTGGATCCAAGGATCGCACGAGGCAGGTTGTTTCTGCTTTTCAGTCAGAACATCCAGGGTTTCGCCTGCAGATCATTGAAAACCCATCTGGATCGATACCTGCGGCGCTAAACAATGCGATTCGCAGCTCACTCGGTGATATCATCCTGCGCCTGGATGCGCACTCAGCCCCCTACCCGGATTATATTGAGCGATCTGTTGCCGCTTTGGAAGCGGGCAAAGGTGCCAATGTGGGCGGGGTGTGGGAAATTCAACCTGGTGCAGATAGTTGGATTGCCCGATCAATCGCCCAGGCAGCGGCACATCGCCTGGGGGTGGGCGATGCTCTTTACCGGCACGCCAAGGAACCCGCCCAGGTGGATACAGTCCCTTTTGGTTGCTACCGGCGTGTGTTGATTGATCAAATCGGCGCATACGACGAAACGTTGTTGGCCAACGAAGATTATGAGTTCAATGCGCGTATACGTTTGTCTGGCAAAATTATCTGGTTGGATCCTGCCATTCGCTCCATCTACTTTGCGCGTGCCAATTTATCCGGTTTATCACGGCAATATTTCCGCTATGGGTTTTGGAAATTGAAAATGCTGCGTCGCTATCCTGGTACTTTGCGTTGGCGTCAGGCTCTGCCGCCAGTCTTCGTCGCAGGTGTCTTGACTGGGTTGATTTTGTCAGGTGTACATTGGGCGTTTTTCGTCCTCTGGTTGACAGGGCTGTTGGCTTATATGGTCGTGTTAATAATGGCTGGGCTCAAGCTGGCCATCCAACGTAAAGATTACATCCTCATCGCTGGTTTGCCATTGGCAATCACTGTCATGCACTTTTCATGGGGTGGTGGATTTTTGTACAGTCTTTTTTTAGGAATTTGGAAATCATAATAAATGGCCTCTGAAACTACAAAACCAAGCTGGCGACTAAGACCTGGCGAAAAACGCGCCTTATTGATTCTTGGTGATTTGCTGATGGCATCCCTTGCGTTGTTGGCCGGTATATATTATTGGTTTGCTGGCGATGCTTGGTTGAAACAATTTTCGCTTGAATTTTTCCGTTTGCGTGTTCAGTTTTGGTTTTACCTATTGCCTGGGGCTTGGATGCTTTTGCTGGTCGAAGCGTATGACGTGCACCGCGCTGCACATTGGGGCCGCACTCTGCGAACTGTGATGTTGGCAGGGTTGGTGGGCGGTATTGCATATCTTTTGATTTATTTCACTGCCGATGAACCAGGACGAATTAACCGCCGTGCGATTGCGGTCTTTATCGCGCTGGCCATGCTGCTAACCTTGCTGTGGCGTTGGATTTATATTCGCTGGGTTGCTACCCAGGGCAGTCAGCGCCGGGCGTTAGTGGTAGGTGCTGGTGGTAATGGTCGGACTCTTGCGGAAATCTATAAAACCTTCAATCCACCACCCTTTAATTTGGTGGCTTTCATTGATGATGACCCGGAAAAAATAGGCAAGGATATTGCAGGCTATCGAATTATTGGTGGTAGCGATAAATTGCTGCGCTTGATTGAAGAAATGAACATCACCGATGTGGTTGTCTCCATTACCGGCGAGATGATGGGTGAGACTTTCCAGACTTTGTTGGATGTACAGGAACGCGGTATCGAAATTATCCGCATGCCAACCCTTTACGAAGAGTTATTAGGACGGGTGCCGATTCATCACCTGGAATCAGATTGGATCATACGTTCATTTGTGGACGAAGCAAGGTCTGGTGGATTGTTTGAAGTCAGCAAGCGTTTCGTTGACATTATTGCTTCGTTGGTTGGACTGGCTATCCTGGGGCTCTTAATGCCGTTTATTGCCCTGGCGATTCTGATTGACAGCGGTTGGCCAATCTTTTATTGGCAGGAACGCCTGGGCCGGGGTGGTAAATCCTTTAATATTGTTAAGATTCGCACCATGCGCCAGGATGCTGAAAAAGAAGGTAAACCCCAGATGGCTGGCGAGAATGATCCCCGCGTTACAAGGGTGGGCAATTTTATGCGGATGACACGCCTGGATGAAATGCCTCAGTTTTGGAATGTTCTGCGTGGTGAGATGAGCGCAGTTGGTCCTCGGGCAGAGCGTGCGCAGTGGGTCGCCACTTTTCAGGAGGAGATCCCCTTTTATCGTGCCCGCCTATTGGTGAAGCCGGGTATTACCGGCTGGGCCCAGATCAATTATGGCTACGCCGCAACGGTGGAAGACACAGCTGTAAAATTGGAATATGATTTGTATTATATTAAGCATAAATCTATCATTATGGACTTGGTAATCATGCTAAGAACAGTCAGTACTGTATTGGGCCGGAAGGGAAGATGATGAAACGCTACCTGGTGACCGGTGGTGCCGGTTTTATTGGCTCGCACATCGTACGCGCCCTGCTTGAGCAGGGCGATTTTGTGCGCGTGTTGGATAATTTCTCAACCGGCAAACCTGAAAATCTTGCCGGCCTAGATGTGGACCTAATCACCGGGGATATTCGTGATCCTGCGGTTGTTGCAAAAGCAATGGCAGGTATCGATCGGGTTTTTCATGAAGCAGCTTTTGTTTCGGTTCCGCAGTCAATGGAAGATCCTCTGACTTGCTTTGAAATTAACCAACGCGGCACCGAAATTGTATTGGAAGCTGCTCGCAAAGCTGGTGTGGGTCGGGTAGTGCTGGCCTCTTCCGCTGCAGTTTATGGTGATTCAGAAGCTCTTCCGCTCAATGAAGATACCTTGCTCTACCCCATGTCTCCATATGCTGTTTCCAAACGGGTGGATGAACTGTATGCCGCTCTCTATACGCGTTCCTTTGGGTTGGAAGTAGTTGCCTTGCGATATTTCAATGTCTTTGGCCCTCGCCAACGCCCAGATAGTATGTATGCTGCTGCAGTGCCGATTTTTACACGCCGTTTGATTGATGGCAAGTCGATCACGATTTATGGTGATGGTGGGCAGACCCGCGACCTGGTTTTTGTTGGAGATATTGTCCGGGCCAACCTGGTTGCTTCAGAACATCCTGATGCTCCGGGAAATGTTTTCAATGTCTGTACTGGGACAGAAATTCGGGTGATCGACCTGGTGGAAACCTTGATGGACCTGTTCCCCTCTGCCCCAGCGCCGCAGTTTGCACCTGCCCGTTCGGGTGATATTTACCGTTCGGTCGGCAACCCTGCCCGTGCCAGGGAAATGCTTGGGTACATGCCAGAAACGACACTGGGAAATGGTTTGAAGGCGGTTGTTGATTGGATGAAATCCGCCTGATCTACACTGTTGGTTAACTGGTCACTTATGAATCTTCGCTTTCGAAATCGTTTTGTTCTACTGGCAGACCTGTTGCTCATCATCGTTTCGGTGCTGGGTAGCTACGCGTTGCGCCTGGAATTAACTGCGGATTTTGTCCGTTTTTACCTGGCGGGGGCAATTTGGCTGATTATCATAGCCTTACTGGTTAAACCTCTTGTGTTTTATTGGTTTGGCTTGTACAGGCGTTTGTGGATTTATGCCAGTGTGAATGAACTTAAGTTGATCATTTTGGCAGTCACCACTTCTTCGGCTGTGGTCTCGGTGATTTTTGTGGTTTTATTTTGGATGGGCATGTTTGGCCCGGGTTTTTCACGTTCAGTCCTGGCGATTGATTGGTTGCTTTCGATCCTCTTGATCGGTGGTATGCGATTTTCGCTGCGTGTTGTCTCCGAAACAAACGCGCCGCGTAACGATGAAAAAACCCGCAAGGTGATGCTGATTGGCGCAGGTGACGCAGGCGCATTGGTCGTTAAAGAGATGCAGAAAAACCGTCAAATCAACCTGGAACCGGTCGGTTTCCTGGATGATGACCCGGCCAAGCAAAATCAATCCCTCTTGGGAGTGCCGGTCATTGGAAAACTAGGTGACCTTGCCAATGCATTGGATGAACACAAGGTCGATGAGGTCATTATAGCCATCCCATCTGCGCCGGGCCGGGTGGTGCGCCTGGTGGCAGATATTTGCCGGTTAAAAAGCGTGCCATTTCGCACCATGCCGGGTATTTATGAGCTATTGGGAGGCAAGGTAAGTGTCAGCCGCTTGCGCGAAGTGGAAATCACAGACCTTTTACGCCGTGAACCGGTCCGCATTCACGAAGAATTGATTGGTGAGGTGCTGCAAGGAAAACGAGTGCTGGTGACAGGCGCCGGTGGATCAATCGGTCGTGAGCTGTGCCGGCAAATAGCGCGATGGAATGCGACCAGTCTTATCCTGCTGGGGCATGGTGAGAACAGTATTTTTGAGGCTCTGCTTGAACTAAAGCAGGACTACCCTGCTCTCGAATTGATTCCGGTCATTGCGGATGTACGTGACACTGTACGCCTGGATGCGATATTTTCTGAACATCGGCCTGAAGTCGTTTTCCACGCTGCGGCTCATAAACATGTACCGCTGATGCAAATCAACGTTGAGGAAGCCGTTGCCAATAATGTGCTTGGCACTCGCAACATTGTGGATGTGGCCGATCGGTGTGGTGTGGAACGCCTGGTTTTGATTTCCACTGACAAAGCCGTCCATCCGGTGAATGTGTACGGTGCCACCAAGCGAATGGCTGAAATGGTGGTGTTGGACGCAGCCCTGCGTACTGGTAAAGCTTTTTCTGTAGTCCGTTTTGGCAACGTGTTGGGCAGCCGGGGTTCGGTGGTACCGTTGTTCAAACGCATGATTGCCAATGGCGGTCCAGTTCAGATAACCCATCCAGATATGTTTCGCTTTTTCATGACCATTCCAGAAGCTGTTCACCTTGTTCTGCAGGCTGCAGCCATGGGCAAGGGTGGTGAGGCGTTTTTACTAAATATGGGCGAACAAATCCGTATTCTTGATCTGGCTGAAGATTTGATTCGCCTATCAGGTCTTGAACCAGGACGTGATATTGAGATTGTTTTCACCGGGGTGCGCCCAGGTGAAAAGCTGCGCGAGGAGCTTTGGGAGGCGGATAAAACCTATGACCCCACTGCCCATCCGGATGTATTTCGATCCACCGCTGAAAACATGATCGCAAGTGAAAATCTTAAGTTAAATCTCACGCGCCTGGCTGAGCTTGTGAATCAAAGCCAACCCGGGGGAATTATCGATTTGCTGGATGAGGTCGTTCCAGGGTCTGAAATTCGCGCTACGCTACCCCCCGCGGATGTGACCGATGTGGTCTAGTTTGGCCAGGTGTGGGAAATGACACTGGTTACCTTTTCCGAATGGCAGCAGTTTACCGCCGCATGGCCCGATTTGCATTTCTTGCAAACGGCAGAATGGGGTCAATTAAAAGCGGCTTTTGGTTGGGATGCGCAGCGAATTATCTGCGACGGGCAGGGTATTCAGATCCTTTTCCGGCGGCTACCGCTTGGTTTCACCATCGCCTATGCTCCCAAGCCGCTAGGTTTTGAAAACCCAGCGGAGATCAGCCCGCAGCTACGTGACGAAATTGACAAACTGTGCCGAAAAAAGCGTGCCATTGTTCTGAAGATTGAGCCTGATACCTGGCAGGATGTCTCGGCAGATACATGGGGCTTGCGCATTTCGCCGCACCATATTCAACCGCCGCGTACATCTGTCATTTCCCTGGTGGGTAGTGATGATGAGATACTGGCCCGGATGAAACAAAAATGCCGGTACAACGTCCGGCTGGCAGAGAAAAAGGGTATCACTGTCGGGGCATCAGACGACCTGACCGGTTTTCACCAACTAATGCAGGTGACCGGTGGGCGTGATGGCTTTGGGGTCCATTCCTTGGAGTATTACCAAAAAGCCTACCATTTGTTCCACTCCTCTGGCAGGATGGAACTTTTGCTGGCCGAATTCGAAGGTAAACCCCTGGCTGCGTTAATGGTGTTTGCCGTTGGCCGGCGCAGTTGGTATCTTTACGGCGCATCCAATGATGTGGAACGCAACCGGATGCCAACTTACCTGCTGCAGTGGCATGCCATCCAATGGGCGCGCAGCAAGGGCTGCCTGGAATATGACCTGTGGGGCGTACCCGATCAGGATGAAAATGCGTTAGAAGCCCAGTTTGAAAACCGGCATGATGGTTTGTGGGGGGTCTACCGCTTCAAACGTGGTTTCGGCGGGCAGATCTTGCGCTCCGCAGCGGCCCTGGATCGGGTCTACAACCCATGGTTATATCGTTTGTATTTGTGGCGCATGGCGAAAAGCGAGTGATGAACCTGGCTTTAAAAAAAATAAGGTCGTAAGCCATCCGGCTTGCGACCTTATTTGGTATGTTATTCTGCTTTGAGAATGTGGGTCAGGATGGTGGCACCGCTGCCACCAATATTTTGCGCCATTCCGATCCTGGCTCCGTCCACTTGCCCGCGACCACACTCGCCGCGCAGTTGCTGAACCACTTCCACGATTTGATACATTCCGGTTGCACCAACCGGGTGACCGCGAGCTTTAAGCCCACCCCGGGTGCAAATGGGCAGTTTGCCGCCGTTAATTCTGATTTCATTATCCAAACCAAGACGCGGACCCTGGCCGCGTTCAGCGTACCCGCAAGCTTCCAGGGACAGGGCCGACATGATCGAGAAGGCGTCATGCAGCTCAAAGAAGTCAATATCCTCCCGCCCCACCCCGGCCATTTCGTAGGCTCTGCGCGAGGATTGATAAGCAGCTGAAAGGAACAATGGATCCTTGCGGCTGTGAATTGCGATCGTATCGGTGGCAGATGCCGAGCCCGCCACGCAGATGCGTGGTCTGCCAGGCATTGAACTGACTTTTTCCGCCGGGACCAGGATGACAGCCGCAGCGCCATCGCCAATCGGGGAGGCATCCAGCAGGTTTATGGGAGTGGCTACCATCGATGACTTTTCGAACTGATCGAGGGTAATTTTGTCGTGCAGGCGCGCGTAAGGGTTGTGCATGGCATTCGCATGCGCATTGATCGAGAAAGGCGCAAAATCGGCGTGTTTCCAGCCAAATTCGTACATATAGCGCCGCATGATCAACGCATTCAACCCAACGAAAGAAATGCCTTGTTCCAGCTCATAATCGGCATCTGCGGCGGTTGCCAGGGCAGCAGTGACATCGTGCCCGGCCTTGTCGGTCATTTTTTCGACCCCTACTACTAATGCCGTTTCGATTTCACCTGAAGCAACTGCGATAAGTCCTTGCCGGAATGCGGCTGCACCTGACCCGCAGGCAGCCTCTATCTTGACGGCTTCAGCCCGCCACATTCCGACCCAATCGGCAATGAAGGTGCCGAGTTGGTTTTGTCCGCCAATCAGGGGCGAGAGCATGTTGCCCACAAACAAGGCTTCCGGATGTTCAACAGCCGCATCCTGTATGGCTGCAAATGCTGCTTCTCCCGCGATTTCTCGCAAGGATTTGTCCCAATGCTCATCGATGACAGTTTGACCTATTCCCAATACCGCAACTGGTCGCATAAAATTCTCCATGTAGTTTTGCTTCTTCAATTTTACTGGATAGAACTCTCAAGAGCTATCCAACTTCTGCGAAACCATCAAATTTTGTCATATACTATCCGGATACAGGCCGTGTTTTTACAAGGAGGTTTGATGCGTAATTTACTTGGAATTATTTTAGCGCTTTGTGTGCTCATCGGTGTATCCGGTTGCCAGACGGGGGATGGCCCTGCGGTTGGACTTGTTGAGGGCGCTGATCCCAGCCCGACTGTGTCTGCCGGTGCTGGTATTCTCCCTGCCCTTGTGGGAACCTGGCGAATTACCCTTAATCAGTCTGGCGGGATTATGGGCATGTCCAGATCGATTGATGTGGCTGTTGATGGCAGCATCAGTGTTACCGATGTGCGGAGTGGCAAGACCTGGAATTCCACGTTGACAGCGGAGCGGTTGCAGGGATTGGAAAAAATTATCGCAGCTGCCAGTTATACACAAGTCAGGGCGACGGCTGGTTGTGCCGATTGTTTTATTTTTCATCTGTCTGTTACAAGTGATACCGGACAATTTGAAGTTGAGCTCAACCAGATTGACCTGGCCAATTCGGGACTGCAGCCGGTGTTTGATTTCCTCCTTGAAGAAATGAGCAAGGCCGGAAAATGACAGGTACTTGCACTGGAACGGATTGGCGCCAGGCTGTTCTGGTTAGCCTGAAAAAGGTGGATACACAATCTGCTGCATATATTAACGATAGGTGCGTAAAGATTGGGTTTTATAAGCAGGGTCCCCATACGAGCGCAATCTGGTTTCCGGGCCAGCGTATTTTCTTAAACCCGCGTTATTATTCACTCGAAACCGATCCTTCAGATCCATTACTTCTGAGTATCCTAATCCACGAAGTATGTCACCTGCGGCAGGGTTTTGCCCTGGCGCTCTCTGTATACGGAGAAATGGAAGCCTGGCAGTTAGGTTTTTCAGTGCACAGGCAGCTCTCTGGCATCGCATATCATCCGAACCTGGTGGAATTTATGTCCCTGCCGCTCAGTTGGGATAGAGATGTTTTACGCCGGGCCCAACAGCTGATGCTTGGCTATGCAGGTAAGAGCTACCGGGCAGACTTGTTGCCTCTATACCCAATTGGCAAGGAATTGGTATTTTGGCTTGGGTTGGGCCGGTCAGCAGAAAAATGAAACTTTCTCGGTTTGTTTGCATCTGATAAAATGGTTCATCACACATAAAGAGGTTACCCATGGCTTTTAATCTTACTGGTTTTTCCGTTTCTTCAAATTCTGATCAAGAGAAACATGTCAAGGTGCTTGTACTTGGTTCCGGTCCGGCCGGGCTTACTGCCGCTCTTTACGCTGCGCGTGCTGAGCTGGATCCGGTGGTACTGACTGGCATGGAGCTTGGTGGTCAGGCCGCCCTGACACATACAATCGAAAACTACCCAGGTTTTCCGGACGGGGTCGGTGGTGCAGAACTTGGCGAGCTTTTTCAGAAGCAAGCCGAACGATTTGGCGCAACCGTGGAATTTGACACCGCCAACAGCGTTGATCTTTCTCAGCGCCCGTACAAAATCATCACTGAAAATAGCAATTATCTCGCCGATAGCTTGATTATTGCGACCGGTGCCCGCCCAAATCACCTCGATGTTCCAGGTGAAGTTGAGCTGACCGGCAAGGGTGTATCATACTGTGCCACCTGCGACGGTTGGTTTTTCAAGGAGAAGAAGGTGGTCGTGGTAGGCGGTGGTGACAGCGCCCTGGAAGAAGCTTTATTCCTTACCCGCTTTGCTTCTTCGGTAACCATTATTCACCGCCGCGACAGCTTGCGCGCGGGCAAAGTCCTGCAGAACAGGGCTTTGACCAACCCGAAGATCAACTTTGTCTGGGATACCGTTGTCACCGAGGTCGTTGGAACTGAAAAGGTGACCAGCCTGGCTTTGAAAAATACCAAATCGGGTGAATTATCATCCATGCAGACAGATGGGTTGTTTATTTTCATTGGTCACACACCTAACACGCAAATGTTCCGTGGCCAGTTGGAAATGGATGAGCTCGGTTACATCAATGCCAATCATTTCATGGAAACCAGCTTGCCAGGTATTTTCGTGGCTGGGGAAGTCGCTGATTCACACTTCCGCCAGGTGATCACCTCTGCGGGTATGGGCGCTTCCGCAGCCATCCAGGCCACTCATTTCCTCGAAAAAGAAGCGATTGAAGCGTAATTCGGGCAGCTTTGTAAGTATTATTGTACAGAAGTTACAAACTTACTGGAATTTAGTGACAAAAGCACCTATCGTTTTGTCATTCGATTGAGTTAAAATTCTCATACCCCCAAAAAAAGTTTTTGGGAGTATTGGCTATAAAACGCGTTTAAGGAGGAACGATGGCTAAGGTTTCAATTATCGGCGCTGGCATGACTGGCGCCACCACCGCCCATTGGTTGGCGGAACGTGAACTGGCTGACCTTGTTTTGGTTGACGTGCTGGAAGGCATGCCCCAGGGTAAGGCGCTTGATATGTTTGAGGCGATGCCCATTATTGGGAAAGATGTGGATATCGTCGGTTCCAATTCTTATGAAGCCACAAAGGATTCGGATATCATCGTTATCACGGCAGGCCTGCCGCGCAAACCCGGCATGAGCCGTGATGATCTGCTGACTGCCAACGCAGATATCGTCGGCAAGGCGACTACCGAAACGTTGAAATATTCTCCGGATGCCATTTATGTTGTGCTGACCAATCCGTTGGATACCATGGCTTATCTCACGATGAAAGTGGGGAACATCCCCGCTCATCGTGTCATCGGTCAAGCCGGTATCTTGGATTCAGCCCGCATGCGTGCTTTTGTGGCAATGGAAACAGGTGTAAGTGTTGAAAATATCGATTGCTATGTGCTGGGAGGCCATGGCGATGAGATGGTACCACTGACTCGCCATTCGAATATTGCTGGCGTGCCGCTGCGAGATTATCTTGCCGCAGATCGCCTGGAAGCGATCGTCAACCGCACCCGCAAGGGCGGTGGCGAAATCGTCAACCTGCTTAAGACAGGCTCAGCTTTCTATGCACCTTCCGCTGCCATTGCCCAGATGGTGGAAGCTATCCTGAAGGATAAGCATTTGATCGTGCCTTGTGCTGCCCATATGCAGGGCGAGTACGGCCTGAACGACATGTTCTTTGGGGTCCCGGTTCAACTTGGCCGCAAGGGCATCGAGCGAATTGTGGAATACAAGCTGGATGCTGAAGAACAGGCTTCCTTTGATAAGTCTGCTGCTTCGGTCAAGGATACTATCAACGCACTGAAGAACCTGGTGAAAATTTAATAAAAACCTGCAGGAGCGAATAACAATCGCTCCTGTATTTTTTGTTCAGAGGAGATTCCTATGATTTTGCATGATCAGATTGCTGCTCAGCTTCCCGAATGGCGAAATCGCTATAAGGCTCTTGGCAAGGAACACGCTGATGTTGTTGTTGATAAAGTCACCGTTGGCCAGGTTGTTGGGGGTATGCGTGACATCAAATCCTTGGTGACGGATATTTCCTTCGTGGATCCGGCGGAAGGTATTCGTTTCCGTGGTAAATCCATCCCAGAAGTTTTGAAGGCGCTGCCCAAGCCCCGGGGCGCTAAAATTCCTTATGTCGGTGGTTTATATTATCTCTTGATGGTGGGGGATGTTCCCTCCCGTGATCAGGCGCTGCAGGTGGAGGCCGAGTGGGCCAAGCGTTCTGATGTGCCGGATTACGTTTTCAAGATGATCAAGTCAATGCCCAAAGAAACACACCCAATGACTCTTCTCTCTCAGGCTGTGTTGGCTCTTCAAAATCAATCGGCGTTTGTACATCAGTACCACGCTGGTATGAAGAAAGATGCCTATTGGGAACCGGCATTGGAAGATAGCCTGGATTTGACCGCCAAGTTACCGGTCATTGCGGCATTTATTTACCGAATGAAGTATTTTGGCGAGACCAAGAAACCAAAATACAGCGCCCGCCTCGATTATGGCGCCAATTTTGCCAAGATGATGGGTGTTGCTGACCAAAAGGGTTATGCCGAACTGGCCCGCTTGTACTTCATTCTGCATAGCGATCATGAATCCGGCAATGTGTCGGCCCATACCATGCATCTGGTTGGTTCCGCTCTATCCGATCCTTACCTGTCCTTCTCGGCCGCACTGAATGGTCTGGCTGGTCCTCTGCACGGCCTTGCCAACCAGGAATGCCTCGGCTGGTTGCTGGATGTGCACCAGAAGTTTGGTGGCGTTCCTTCACGTGATGACCTTTACAAGTTCGCTTGGGATACTCTCAGCAGCGGCAAGGTGATCCCTGGGTACGGCCACGCTGTGTTGCGCGTTCCCGACCCCCGCTTCACCGCCCAGATGTCCTTTGCCAAGGAACGCTTCCCCCAGGATGAGCTCGTTCGCCTGGCGGACCTGGTCTTCGATGTAGTCCCAACCGTGCTTAAGGAACAGGGCAAGGCTAAGAATCCCGCCCCGAACGTGGATGCGATCTCTGGTACTCTGCAGTATTACTATGGCGTCAAGGATTTCGACTTTTACACCGTATTGTTCGGCGTAGGTCGTGCTCTGGGCGTGACCCCCAATTATGTTTGGGCACGCGCTCTTGGGCAGCCGATCGAACGCCCGAAGTCGCTTTCCACCAAGATGCTTGAAGATATCGTCAAGGCCGCACAGCCCGCCTGATAAAACCCAAAAAGAGAGCAGCTCCAACGCGGGGCTGCTCTCTTTTTATTTAATTGAATTCCAGGCAACAGGTGGCTATGCTTCGAAACAGTCGAGCAGGAATGCGTAATCAAAGGCGATTTCTTTGAGGAAGTCATAGCGCCCAGATGCCCCGCCGTGACCTGCGTCAAAGTTGGTTTTGAGAAGCAGCAGGTTGTCGTTTGTTTTGAGTTCCCGCAGTTTTGCCGCGAACTTGGCAGGTTCCCAGTAGGCCACTCGTGGATCATTTAGCCCGGTGGTTATTAGCAGGTTGGGGTATTCGGTGTTGCGAATATTGTCATAGGGCGAATAGGACATGAGGTAATCAAAATATTCCTTATTCTCAGGGTTGCCCCACTGGTCATATTCAAGCGTGGTGAGCGGAATGCTCGGGTCGCTCATCGTGTTGATCACATCCACAAATGGCACCTTGGCAATCACTGCTTTGAAAAGATCCGGGCGCATGGTCAAGGCAGCGCCCACCAACAGCCCGCCAGCGCTACCGCCCATGATGGCAAGCTTGTTTTTGGAAGTGTAGCCCTGGGCGATCATTGTTTCGGCGCAGGCGATAAAGTCGGTGAAGGTGTTACGCTTATGGAGCATTTTCCCATCTTCATACCAGGCGCGCCCCATTTCTGATCCGCCGCGAATATGGCCAATAGCGTAAACAAATCCACGTTCCAACAGGCTCAGACGATTGGTGTTAAAGGCAGGCTCAGAACTGGCGCCATATGATCCGTAACTATACAGCAGGCACGGGTTCCCGCCATTGCGGATTAGTCCTTTTTTGTAAACGATTGACATTGGAACACGTGTGCCATCTGGTGCTTCAGCGTAGATGCGCTCGGAGACAAATTCTGTTTTATCGTATCCACTAGGGATTTGCTGTTCTTTTTGAACTTGCCACGCGAGGGTGTCCATATTTACATCCACGGTTGAGAGGGGCGTTACCAGGGAAGTGTAATTAATTCGCAACTGCGGGCTGTTAAATTCGGGATTCTTTTCCAACATGACCATATAGGTTGGTTCGGGAAAAGATACATACTTGACCTCGCTTATCCCATCCGGCGCTGTTAGCCGGACTTGGCCAAGGCCATTTTTACGCTCAATTAAAACCAGGTGATCGGCGAAGGCTTCCACTTCCTCAATTAACACATCAGGCCGGTGGGGCAGGATCTCAACCCAATTGGATTTTCCGGGGTGTTTGACAGGGGTACGCATGAGTTTGAAATTTTGCGCGTTTTCATTGCTGAGAATAAAAAAGATTTCGCCGTGATGCGTGGCATAGTATTCCACCCCGCGCTCGCGTTCTTGCAGCATTTCCAGGTCTGCTGTGGGTTGGTTGGCCGGTAAAAAGCGCATCTCGCGCGTCATGGTGCTGATATGGTATGTCATGATATACGCTTGGCTGCGCGTTTTTAACAAATACAAGAAAAAGGTTTCATCTTGCTCGTGGCACAATAATTGGTCTTGTTTGGGAGCGGTTCCGAGGGTGTGCCGGAAAAGTTTATAGGGTCTTTGGGCCGGATCCAATTCCAGATAATAAAAGGTCAGGCTGTCAGATGCCCATTCCACTCCACTGTGGTCGTAGACCGAGCCATATGTGTTGGAGAAGGTTTCTGTATACAGCTCACCGGTCAATAAATTCTTTATATTGAGGTCGCATTTTTCTGAGCCATCACCATCTACAGAGTAAGCCAGCTTGTTTCCATCGGGACTGACGGAAAATGCACCAATACGGCAGAAGGATTTGCCGAGTGCCAACAGGTTTTGGTCGAGCAAAATTTGCTCATCTTCATTCGCGCCAACTTTTGTTCGGCAGTAGATTGGATACTGTTTGCCTTCTTCTGTACGGGTGTAATAAGCATAATCACCCTGTACTGCAGGGGCAGACATATCAGTTTCCTTGATGCGCCCTTTCATTTCCTGGAAAAGTTTTTCCTGGAGTGGAACGGTATGCTGCATCACTTCCTCCAGGTAATCGCTTTCAGCTTTCAGGTATTCGATTACCTGGGGGTCTTCGCGGTAACGCAACCAGAAGTAGTTATCATTACGGGTTTGCCCGTGTTGGGTAATGCTGTGGGGGCGCTTAGGCGCCAGCGGGAATTGCGGAGTGTTCATTGGAAACCATTCCTCTCTATTAAAGGGGGCAGAAATCTCTGTTATCGTGATTGAATATACCGCTCCAGGTCAGGAGTGGGGTTTTGATATTCCTGGTTCATCAGGGCAGAGGAAATGATGAAATCTGCAGTAGCCCGATTGGAAGCGGTTGGAATGTTATATAACACTGCCAGCCTGAGAAGTGCTTTGATATCCGGGTCATGAGGTTGGGGTTCAAGTGGGTCCCAGAAAAAAATGAGAAAATCGATATCGCCTTCAGCTATTTTAGCGCCTATTTGTTGGTCCCCGCCGATCGGGCCGCTTTTAAATTGCGTGATGGGGAGCCCTAACTCATTTTCTAACATTCTTCCGGTCGTCCCGGTGCCAAAAAGGTGGTGGTGTCCTAATGTATTGAGGTTGTAGCGAGCCCATTCTAGCAGTTCCTTCTTCTTGTTATCGTGGGCTACCAGGGCGATGTTTTTCTTAATTCCGATGATTGCGTGTTTGGGTGACATTTTTACCTTCTTTCCCGATGAGGATCGAATCTTGTTCATTGTTATCCCGGGTTACTTTACCGAGGAGTTGTTAGTTTGCGGAAAAAAAACTCCCCGTCTGGCGGGGAGTTTCAAGTGCCTAGGGTTTGGTCGTTGCTTCTGGCGCGATGCCTTGCCAGGAGAATACGCGCGGTGTGGAGTTTTCCCCGGCGTTTTCCCAGATGGGTTGGCCCTGGTCATCCGTGCCTGTCTGCCGAACAGTGGCAATGGTCCAGCGGAAGATATGCGGAGCGTTGTCTTTTGGTCGGAACGAGACCGGGATGATGAACTTGGTATCAGATACGTAATCGATCAACCGGCGTCCCTGGCCTTCTGTGACGTCTTCGATGGTGATGATGTAAGCTTCGTTGTCGCGCAATGTGCCGATCGAGGCCCACTGCAGGGTGATATTGTCGTTGGCCAGAGTAAATGAGGCTCCGTCGGAGGGCAGTAGCAAGTTGGGTGCCGGGTAAGGCGGCGGAGTGGTAGGGGTGGGTGTAGGCCCGGGAGTGGCTTCGCGTTCGCACAAAGGAATGGTGAGCGGAAGACCCAGGTATACGTTGTCGGTTGGCAATCCGTTGAATGCCTGGATGGCAGCGGCTGGAACAGCGTAATTGGCGGCGATGGTCCCGAGAGTATCCCCTTCTTGCACGGTGTAAATCACTTTTTCGCAGGCTGCAAGGGTTGCCTGGGCCGGTTCAAAGGTGGCTGTGGCGGCGGGCAATGGAGTGGGCGTGGGATACGGTACCTGTATCTTTTGGCCAATGCTCAATGAATTGCAGGTTGCTGGTAGATTGTTGAGAATGATGATGCTTTGTACCGACACTCCAAAGCTAACGGCGATGGATGTGCAGGTATCTCCGCTGGCAATGGTGTAGCTGACCGGGGGTTGGATGGTGGCTGTCGGCACCGGGGTGGCGGTGGGTACGTCTGTGAATACGACTGTGACGGTGACGGTCGGCGTGGGCGTTTCGGTGCCTGTGCTTGTGCTGGCTGTTACCGGGTTCCCCAACATACGCATCACAAAGAAGACAATCGCCGCGCCAACGATCAGGAACATCGCCAGCAAGCCCAAAACTGCCGGCAGGCTGAGCGTGATCTCAGGCATTCGGTTGGCTTGCACTGCGGTTGGTTTTTTGGCTTCCACGCTTTTGTGAAGTTCGGTGCCACACACAAGACAACGTGTGGCGTTTTCAGTCAGCCGGGTGCCGCAGGTTGGACAAATTTTTGTGTTTTGGTTGGTTTTATCTGCACTCATACTAAAGCGCATTATACCATGCAAAAAACCAGGCTTTTCAACGCGAGGAAAAAAACGGTTGCTCGTTGACCTCTGCTATAATTCAAACCTAATGGACAGTAACGAAGAATATTACCGCAGTATGTTGTTGATACGCCGTTTTGAGGAACGCGCCCTGGCTGAATTTTCGGCAGGCAAGCTGTTTGGGACTACCCACGCTTATATTGGCCAGGAGGCGGATGCCGTGGCGATTTTTGCCAATGCCGGCCCGGACGATATTGTCTGGAGTAATCATCGCTGTCATGGCCATTTCCTTGCCTATGGTGGTGACCCATACCGCCTGGCTGCGGAATTGATGGGAAGAGCCACTGGCCTGGTTGGAGGGCGTGGAGGCAGCCAGCATATTCATTGGCGTAATTTTTATTCCAACGGCATCCAGGGTGGCATTGTTCCGATTGCCACCGGTATGGCGCTTGCTCAAAAGGTGCAGGGTAACGGTGGTCTCTCGATGGTTTTTATGGGAGATGGCACCCTGGGAGAAGGCATTTTGTACGAAAGCTTGAACATTGCGTCCTTGTGGAAGCTGCCGGTGGTCTTCATCGTGGAAAACAACCGCTATGCCCAGACCACCCCGGTTCAGGTGGGGGTCAGCGGGTCCATCCCAGCCCGCTTTGAAGCATTTGGCATAAAAACATTTGAACAAGAATCCAGTGATGTCCTGGTTCTTCAGGCTTGTGCTGGTCAGGCTTTTGAACACGTGCGTCAAAACCAGGCTCCCGCGGCTTTGATCTTTCATACCCATCGTTTTGCTGCCCACAGTAAGGGTGATGACCCACGTGATCGGGAAGCGGTTGCACGGGTGCGGACCGCCTTTGATCCCCTTGATATCCATGGCGCAAGGCTTTCGACTGAATTTCTGGCGCAGGCTGAGCTGGAAGTCGCCTCCATGGTTGATTCTGCATATTTACTTGCCTACAACGACCCTTTCCCAAGCCTGGCAGAAACTGCAGGCTTGGGTTGAGCGCTTATTAAATAGAAAACCCCTATGACCAATGTTCTCGAACGCTTGAATGAAGCCCTGCTGCGCGCCATGGAAACCGATGAGCGTGTTTACCTGCTGGGCGAAGATATCCTCGATCCTTATGGCGGCGCTTTTAAAGTTGCGCGAGGACTTTCCACCCGCTTCCCCACACGGGTATTGACCACGCCCATCTCAGAGGCGGCGATTGTTGGCATTGCCAATGGGATGGCTTTGCGTGGGCTGCGGCCGGTGGTTGAGATCATGTTTGGCGATTTTGTGACCCTGGTTGCCGACCAGTTGATCAACCATGCGGCCAAATTCCAGTGGATGTACAATGACCAGGTACGTGTGCCCCTGGTGGTGCGTACCCCGATGGGCGGGCGGCGTGGATATGGCCCCACCCATTCACAGTCACTCGAAAAGTTGTTCCTGGGGGTGCCCGGGCTGCGCGTAGTGGCTCCCAACACCATATCCGATCCGGCCGATTTGTTGCAGGCCGCCATCCTGGAAGATGACCAACCTGTCTTATTCGTGGAACACAAGCTGTTGTATACCTGCGCTTTGCTTGAAGCCGGCCAGGGTGAACTGCGTGATTTCCATCTGGAGACTCATGGTGGGCGTTACCCGGCCCATGTATTGCGCTTCGTGGGTGCTTCTCCCGCCAGCCTGACGATTGCCACCTATGGCTATCAGTTTGAATTAGCCCGGGCGGCCGCCTTAAAACTGGCCTATGACTATGAAATATTTGCTGAAATTCTGGTGTACAGCCAATTAAGCCCCTACCAACCAGAGTTGCTGCTTGACTCGGTAGGCCGTACCGGCCATCTTTTGACTATCGAAGAGGGCACGCTGACCCATGGTTGGGGTGCTGAAATGTGTGCACTGGCAGGCGCGGCTGGGTACAGGCTGAAATCAGCGCGCGCGGCCGGGCTGGATCTGCCGATCGCCAACGCCAAGTCACTGGAAGACGAAATTCTGCCATCGCTGGAAAAGATCGTTGGAATGGCGATTGAGTTGGTTAAATAAAAACACAGGTGTAGGCAACCGGCCCGCACCTGTGTTTGTTTTCTTTAGATACTGTTGGTAGCGGCCTGGGCGGACTGCGAGATGGTGTAAGCCTGACCAATCAGGTGAGCGCTGATTGCCATGCCAAGGGCGGATGTAAATATGATGCCAATTCCGCAGGCAATTGCGCCCAGCGGAACGAGCAGCATGTTGGTTAGCCAGGAGATCAGGATGACCATCAGGTAAGCAACCGGGGCGGCGCGAAGCTGAGCAATAACTTCGGTAAACTTGAAGGCAGCGCTGATTTCCCCATAGACAGCCAGGCGACCGTTGGCGGCCATCAAGAAAAAGCCCAAAGCGATCGAGAGAATTAAAACCAGGCAGTAAATACAGCCAAACAAAATTGCCATGCCTGTGCCCATGGCTGTTGAATCCGAGCTACTGGTTGCCAGGCCAGCTATTGCGCCACCGGCAACGAGCTGCCCGCATGTGACGATAACGATGACCGGGAGCATGTAAGCCAGGCTGACCGCGAAGGCTCGCAGGCCCTTGTTCAACAGTTCGCTGAAATTATCCCAGTCCGGCAGGGGTTCAGGATCATTGTTGATCACCCGGCGGGTAATTTCAATACTCCAACCCATGATAACAATGGTGCCCAGGACCGGGATCAGGGTTACAAGTGCGGCGATGCCCACTTTTTTTAGCCAGTTCGGATCATCAAAAACAAATCGATAAGCGCGACCAATATCCATAATATTCTCCTTGAAATTTGCAATTTCGTACCATTATTAACCAAAACAAGTAAAATTGCAACAGCAAATTTACCCAGATAGGAAAAATATGCCAGCTATCCCCGTTTTAGTTCCACTATTAAATGCCAACGAGCCTGAGGCACGCCTGGTAACAGTACATCGATACGAAGGTGCTGCTGTAACCAAGGGCGAATTGTTGTTTACCATTGAGACTACCAAGGCCGCTGCGGATGTGGAATCGCCCGGTGACGGCTACTTGAGGTTGGTGGCAGCTGAGGGAGATAACCTGACCGTTGGGGCATCGCTGGCGTATCTCACCGCAAGTGTTGACGAAGCATTACCTGTTCTTGAAGTGCCCACCCAGCCAGTGAAACCGGCGACCGAGCTGGAACAGCCTGGCGGCGAACTGCGCATCACACGTCCTGCGCGTGCGTTGGCGGAATCACTGGGCATCGATCTCGCCAGCCTGCCTGTCGACCGGCTGATTACCGAAGCGGTGATTCGGGCAATTGCAAACCCTGTAAGCGCCCCAGTTGTTGCCCAAGTTCACGCTGGGATGATCATTTACGGCGCTGGCGGTCATGCCAAGGCGGTGATGGAAATGGCGCGGGCATTGGGTGCGTTTCGCATTATAGGCGTGGTGGATGACAACCCGGCCCTGCAAGGTGGCTCTGTGCTAGGATACCCGATCCTGGGTACCCGGGCAAGTTTACCTGGGTTGTACGAACAGGGGGTTCGTCTGGCAGCCAATGGGGTCGGTGGAATTGTAAATATTGCGGTCCGGATCAATTTATTCGAGATGCTCGCCGGGCATGGTTTTGCATTCCCAGCATTATGCCATCCCCGTGCGACTGTGGAAGATTCTGCGCAGGTGGCGGATGGCGTGCAGGTTTTTGCGAACGCCTACGTCGGCTCGTCCAGCATTTTGCATGAGCGCTGCATGATTAATACGGCTGCGGTTATTTCACATGATTGCGAGATTGGTGCTTACACCCACATTGCGCCTGGTGCGATGTTGGCCGGGCATGTGCATGTGGGCGAGCGCGCGCTGGTGGGGATGGGTGTCACCACCGCGATTGGTATTAATATCGGTTCGGGAGCGCGGATTGGTAATGGAGCCATCCTGCTTGCGGATGTTCCTGAGCGCGCCATTGTCCCGGCTGGCAAGGTTTGGACGATCTGACCAGTCTGATCGTATCGCT
>CAIVSQ010000003.1 GCA_903908605.1 uncultured Anaerolineae bacterium | reverse complement strand
TACTCAATCGATTAAGAAAAACTACCTCGTAATGAATAGCTTGCTGGCACAAGTTGTCAGCAAGCTATCCCTGGTTAATAACCCAACCATCACTGATTCCCTGCGGGATTTAAAAACCCTTGGTGAAACGCTTGACTCCATGCAGGATGGCATGGGGAACATCCTGCAAACTGGGAAGCATCAATTTAGTGCCATGGCCGAAATTGGACACATGATGAATTCGGCCCTTGGTCTTAACCAGGTGCTTGAAGGTGCCATGGATGCGGTTATCAAGCTGGTCGATGCCGAACGCGGCTTCCTCATGTTGCGTGAAGCCGATGGTACCTTGACGATCCAGGTGGCCCGGGGAATGGATCACGCCGATCTCGAAAAGGAAATTTTCGCGGTCAGCAGGACCATTGTGCAGCAGGTCGCAAACAGCGGCGAGCCAGTGCTCAGTCTGGATGCCCGCCAGGATCCCCGCTTTGGCAAGGAAGTGAGCGTCATTTCACTCAACTTGCGGTCGATTCTGAGCGCGCCGCTCAGGCTCAAAGGGCAGGTCATCGGGGTCATTTTCCTGGATAATCGCGCACAGACCGGGCTTTTCGATAAAAGTGATCTTGAGATGCTCTCTGCCTTTGCCGATCAGGCCGCCATCGCCATCGATAATGCGCGTATGTTTGAAAGTTTGCAAAAAGCCAACCGCGAATTGGAAACCGCCAACCAGGAATTAAAAATCGCCTATGATGCAACCCTGAAGGGCTGGGTGCGTGCCCTCGATCTACGTGACCAGGAAACCAATGGGCACACTCAGCGTGTTACAGGCCTCGCCCGGATTTTAGGGCGCGCAGCAGGTCTCAATGATGATGACCTGGTGGATATCACGCGCGGCGCTCTGCTGCATGATATCGGCAAGATGGGTACCCCCGACAGTATTCTATTTAAACCGGGCAGCTTGACCCAGGACGAATGGGCAACCATGCAGCAGCATACTGTGCTGGCCTATGAAATGCTAAGACCGATCCAATTCCTGCGGCGCGCCATCGACGTGCCCTACTGTCATCACGAACGATGGGATGGCAGCGGTTATCCCCGCAGTCTAAAAGGCCAGGATATCCCGTTGCTGGCACGGATTTTCTCCATCGTGGATGTTTGGGATGCGCTCACTTCCATCCGTCCTTATCACAGCCCCATGACAGCCGATGATGCCCGCTTATTTATTGCCAAGCAGGCTGGCACCCATTTTGATCCCCACATTGTCGAAATATTTATGAATCTTAAAGATTTGCCAAGCGCCATCCTCGCCGAGCAGAAACAAATCCAACTTTAAGCGCTTAGACCATCCACCCTCTTGGATAATGGTTCTTTAGCATGCCCTGCACGCCCTTGCCCCACCCAATTGGGAAGCCATTTACAGTCACCACAGTCCAACCCTGGGCATCGGAGGCCAGTACTTCACCGTGCAAGTAGGCTGGCAGTTCAACCCCGCTCAAATTCAAATTATGGGTTTTCTTCGCATCCCCCTGCTTCAAGAGCATCGCCAGGGGATGAGCCGGTTCAAATCTGTCCTTCTTAAATGAACCCAGCCAGACACCGGGGTGAACGATTCTCAGGCGGCCAAAATCGGGTGATAGCGGTGGCAAAAAATACAACCGTTCGCCGAACACACGCAGACGGTCTTCGGGTAGCTCCAGGTTCAAGGTTTCGGTGGCAAACGCCCGCCACAGGCTGGCATATTGCTTCGCCAGGCCGCTGGAGCGATAAGACCAGGCTTTTTCGCTGTCCTGAACTTCACCGCGCCTTTTTAGTAAACATGCAAAGTGACCTTCGCCTTCCAGCAAGTGCGGAAACAAGCGTACCGCACCAGTTAGTTCGGGTCTGGCGTTGATCCAGGTCGGTTTCCCGCTGGTAAACCCCGGGAACAGTTGCAGCTGTACCACTTCGAAATCCGGAAAATCCACCAGTAATTGTTCAATCACGCCTTCGTCTTCTTCCGGGGCGAAGGTGCAGGTTGAATACAACAAATGGCCGCCGGGTCGCACCAGCTTGGCGGCAACGTGTAATATGTTCTTCTGCCGTATAGCGCAGCCAGCCACCATCTCCAGTGACCAATCTGCACGCGCGCCCATATCCTTGCGGAACATGCCTTCGCCGGAACACGGTGCGTCCACCAGTACACGATCGAAATACGGTCCAAATTGATCGGCCAATCTTTCTGGCGATTCGTTGGTGACTACGATATTTCCCGCTCCCCAGCGCTCCACATTTTGGGCCAGGTGTCCCACCCGTTTGTCCTTGATTTCGTTGGCCACCAGCAGCCCTTTGCCCTGCAGCAGCGCGGCCAAGTGCGTAGCTTTCCCGCCTGGCGCGGCGGCCAAATCCAATATGCGTTCACCCGGTTGGGGGGCTAACAATTCGGCAGCAGACATGGCCGATGGATCCTGGAGGTAATACAAGCCGGCGGTATGGTAGGCGTGTAAACCCGGGCGATCATCCCCCAGCAAGTGATAGGCTGACGGGCACCAGGCCACTTTTCCGCCCAACTTAAAGGGAGAAATGGCCTGGAATTGTTCCGCCGATAGTTTTAACGAGTTGACACGTAAGCCAGATTTGGGGGTGGCTTCCATGGCAGCGGCAAAAGCCGGGAATTGGCTTTCGCCAAGATAATTTTCCATACGCTCAAGGAAAAGTTTTGGGATGGGCACGGGCGAATTGGCAGGCATGTGCCAATTATAAAGGGTAAAATACACTTATCCCGACCAGTGAGCCGGTGTGGTTTATTCCTTATCGTTATTATGCACTGATTTGCGTGATCTATGCTTAGCCCGGTGGTCCAATAAATTTCAAAAAGCGAGCACCCTTATGCGTCTTGAAGATCTGAACTGGATGGATGTTGAAGAATACCTGAAACAAGAGGACCGGCTCATGTTTGTGCTGGGTGCCACAGAGCAGCACGCCTACCTTAGCTTGCTCACCGATGTTCGCATCCCCATGGCCTTTGCTGATGCCGCCTCACAATCCAGCGGGGTTTTGGTGGCACCTCCGCTTAACTTTGGCTGTTCACCTTATTTCCTGGCATATCCTGGCACCATCAGCCTGCGGGTCAGCACCCTCATCGCAGCCATGGAAGATATTGTTCGTTCGGTTCACCAGGCTGGTTTTCATCGTATCCTCGTACTGAATGGCCACGGCGGCAACAGCCCTGCCCGGACCCAGTTGACTGAGGTTGCCAACAGCCTGCCCGATTTACAGCTCCGATGGTATGACTGGTGGCTCTCTCACTCTGTCGAAGCAGTGGGGATCAAGCATGGCATAAAACCTACCCATGCAAACTGGCTCGAGGCCTTCCCTTTCACCACGGTGGGTGAGTTACCCGATACCCCAAAGATCCCCCCCAGGGTTCCCGGGATCATGAATGCGAAAACAGCCCGCGAGGTGTATGGAGATGGTTCTTTTGGTGGCCCCTATTCTGCCAGCGAAGAAATTATGCATGAATTATTCAGCGCCTCGCTGCAGGATATATTGCAGTTGTTGAAATTTGAATAATCCGTTAGAATTCTATTAAATTGGCTTCCGGGGAGAAAATAAGCAGGCGAATCAAACAGATTGCTCTTGCTTTAAAATCAGCCTTTCAGTATAATCAATCGATTGATGTCTGGTTGTTAAAATCTAACCCATACGCGAGCGCTTGAGGCAGAGAAGGTCTCTCGCGCTTGCGTTTCTGTGTCCCAAACGTCGATTTTATTGATGCAGGGCATATAAGTTATAACCCAGGAGGACTCATGGAAACCAAAGGACTGACCGCACTACGCATCAGCCTGGCTTCGCCCGAAACGATTCGTTCTTGGTCTTACGGCGAGGTCCTCAAACCGGAAACCATTAACTACCGGCGCCTGCGCCCGGAAAAAGATGGCCTTTTTTGCGAAGCCATTTTTGGCCCAACCCGCGATTGGCAGTGCTACTGCGGTAAATACAAGAATCCGCGTTACAAGGGCATTATCTGCGATAAATGCGGTGTCGAAGTTACCCGGGCCGCTGTTCGCCGCGAACGTATGGGCCACATTGGCCTGGCTACCCCGGTTGCCCATATTTGGTATACCCGCCGCATCCCTTCATACCTCGGGCTGCTCTTGGATATCTCGCGCCGCAACCTGGACCGGGTTCTGTATTTTGCCCAGTACATTGTTACTTATGTAGATGAAGATTCCCGCCAGAAAGCCCTCAAGCGCCTGGAAGATGAAATCAACGTCTCTGAACGCGAACAGGCCACTGTCATCAACTCCAAGATCGCCGAAGTAAAGACTCAGCGCGATCATAAAGTGGCTGAACTAAACCAGCGCAAAACCGATATTGACCGTTCCTATGACGAGCAAATTGCCTCTCGCCTGGAGCCTGTCATCCAGGAAGGTCAGCGCCTGGAAGCTCAGATGCAAGAACAAAATGGCACTTCTGCTGCTCGTGCCATCGTCTTCTCTACCACGGGCGAAACCATCGTCCCCGTGGGCGAAGTCATCAACAATACCCATATCTCCAAGATCCAGAAAAGTGTTCGCGAACGCCTGGAAAGCCTGGAAGCGGAACTGAAAGACCAGAAATCCCGCGAGATCGAACACATCAAGATGGATGTCGAACGACTCAAGGCCGAAGCTGCCGAGCAGATGGAAGCCTTGCGCAACCAACTCGAAGATCAAGCTTCCACCAACCAGAATACTTCTTCGCATTCCCGCGAAGAGTTGATGGAGCTGCGCCCCTTCACCTTCCTGAGCGAAACCCGTTACCGCGAGCTCAAGTCCCGCTGGGGTCAGGTTTTCCGTGCCGATATGGGTGCCGAAGCTTTCTACGATATCCTCGGTCGCCTCGACCTTGATCGACTCTCCGAAGAACTCTGGCGCGAAGTCCGCACCACCAAGTCAAAACAGAAACGCAAAAAGGCTACCACGCGCCTCAAGGTTGTTGAAGCCTTCCGCCGATCTGGCAACCGCCCTGAATGGATGATCCTGACGATCCTGCCGGTCATCCCTCCCGATCTGCGCCCAATGGTGCAGTTGGATGGCGGTCGTTTCGCTACCTCGGATTTGAATGACCTTTACCGCCGCGTGATCAACCGCAACAACCGTCTAAAACGTCTGCTTGAACTGGGCGCCCCGGACGTGATCGTGCGTAACGAAAAACGCATGCTCCAGGAAGCCGTTGACAGCCTGATCGACAATTCCCAGCGTGGCAAGGCGCTCAGCCGCCGTGGTCGCCGCGAGTTGAAATCCCTCAGCGATATGCTCAAGGGTAAGAAGGGCCGTTTCCGCCGCAACCTGCTCGGTAAGCGCGTCGATTACTCCGGACGCTCCGTAATCGTGGTTGGTCCTCAGCTCAAACTTTACCAGTGCGGTCTGCCCAAGAGCATGGCGCTGGAACTGTTCCGCCCGTTTGTTATTGCTCGTCTGGTGCTCCACAATTACGCCGCCAACGTGAAGGGTGCCCGCCGCCTGATCGAACGCAACCGTCCCGAAGTATGGGAAGTCCTCGAAGAAGTCATCAAGGACCGCCCGGTTATGTTGAACCGTGCGCCAACCCTGCACCGTCTCGGTATCCAGGCCTTTGAGCCCCTGTTGATTGAAGGGTCCGCCATCCAGTTGCACCCGCTCGTCACCACCGCTTTCAACGCGGACTTTGACGGCGATCAAATGGCTGTGCATGTGCCGCTTTCAGCCAAGGCTGTGGCAGAAGCCCGCAAGTTGATGCTTGCTTCTAAAAACTTGCTCAAACCAGCCGATGGCGAGCCGATCATCTCGCCCTCCAAGGATATGGTTTTGGGTGTGTATTACCTGACGATGATGGACCGCCACCCCCACAAGGGCGATGGTCGCATTTTCGGCGAAATGGATGAAGTCGATCTGGCGTTCCAGTTGGGCCAGGTGGATGTGCATGCCAATATCAAGTTGCGCGCGCTCACTTCTTATGCCGAAGACGGCACCCGTCTAGCGGAAACCCAGACGCGTATGCTGGACACCACGGTCGGACGTGTGCTCTTTAACCGCATCCTGCCGCCCCAGGTTCAATTTGTAAACGATGTGCTCGAAAAAGGCGGCGTCAAGGATTTGATCGCCGATGTTTACGAAATTTGTGGGCAGGAAATCACCACCAGCGTGGCTGACGCCGTCAAGAGCATTGGCTTTACCTATGCCATGCGCTCTGGCATCACCCTGGCAGTTTCCGATATTACTGTCCCTGCCAAGAAGAAAAGCTTTATCGATCAGGCCCTTAAGGAAGTGGAAGTTGTTCAGCGTGACTTCCGCCGCGGCCTGTTGACCGAGCAGGAACAAAACGAACGCATCATTCAAATTTGGCAGAGAACCACTAACGATGTTGCCAAGGAAGTGCGTTCCAACATGGATCCCAGCGGTAATCTCTCCACCATGGCCAGCTCCGGCGCAACCAAGGGTGGTTTCGGCCCGATTTCCCAGTTGGCTGGCATGCGCGGTTTGATGGCGGATCCGTCCGGACGTATCATCCCAATGCCAATTAGCTCTAATTTCCGCGAAGGTCTTACCGCCCAGGAATACTTCATCTCCACCCACGGCGCGCGCAAAGGTCTTGCAGATACCGCGCTGCGCACGGCCGATGCAGGTTACCTCACCCGCCGCCTGGTAGATATTGCCCAGGACGTGATCATCAACGAGATTGACTGCGGTACCCACGAAGGTATCTACATTCGCAAGGCGGATGACGTGGCCGGGCAATCGCTCTCCAACCGTCTTTACAGCCGCTACGCCGCTGCTGCGGTCCTCGATCCGCAGACTGGTGAAGTCCTCTGTGATCGTAATGAAATGATGGATCATGAGCGCGCGCGAAAAATTGCTGAAGCCGGTGTGACTGATGTCAAGGTTCGTTCTGCCATGACTTGCGAACTGACCCACGGCATCTGCGCCATGTGTTACGGTATCGACCTGGGTCGCGGTGCAACCGTCGAAATGGGTTCAGCTGTCGGTATCGTGGCTGCCCAATCCATCGGCGAGCCTGGCACTCAGCTGACCCTGCGTACCTTCCACACCGGTGGTGTGGCGGTTGGCAGTGGCGGCGATATCACAACCGGTCTCCCCCGCGTGGAAGAACTTTTCGAAGCCCGCAAGACCCCCAAGGGCGAAGCGGTCGTCTCCGAAATCGAAGGTGTCATTCACGTTATCCAATCTGATAAATACAATGATCTCCGCATGGTGCGGATTGAACATTCCGAGATGGTCGCGGATGCCTATGATATTCCGGTTGAATGGAATATCGAGGTCAAGGATGAAAGTGAAGTAAAGGCCGGCGAAGTATTGGCCACCCTTGGCGAAGCCATTATCGCTTCTCAGCATGCCGGCCGCATTCGCGTCGAAGGACGCCAGGTGTTTGTTGGCTACGAACAGCGCGAGGAAGTTGAACATGAAATCCCATCCACCCTGCGCCTGTTGGTCAAGGATAACGAACGTGTCTCTGCTGGCCAGCCGCTGACGGAAGGCTCACTCAACCCGCATCGCATCCTGCGTATCCAGGGCCGTGACGCTTGCCAGATGTACCTGATGAGCGAAGTTCAGAAAGTTTACCGCTCGCAGGGTCAAAATATTCATGACAAGCACTTTGAAGTCATCATCCGCAAGATGTTGAGCAAAGTACAGATTACCCGCCCAGGCGATACCCGGTATCTGCCAGGTGACGCGGTCGACCGCTTGGAAATCAAGCGGGTCAATGAGCAGTTGACCTCTGAAGGCAAACAGCCGGCGCGCTTCGCCGAAGTACTGCTGGGTGTCACCAAGGCTTCTCTCTCGACCGACTCCTTCCTCTCCGCCTCTTCCTTCCAGCACACCATCAAGGTGCTGGCTGGTGCAGCGATCGCCTCAACCACGGATCCGCTCTATGGCCTGAAGGAGAACGTTATCATCGGCAAGCTTATCCCTGCCGGTACAGGCTTCAAGCATGGACGTTTCACGGAGCTTGAAAAAGCTCTCGGAAGCGGCACCTCGCAATGGGTTGAAATTCCCGGCGACGTCGCAAACTAAAATGCCCAAGAGGCGGTCCTAAACGGGACCGCCTCTTTTTTGATTAAACCGAAAATAAGTACTTTCGTGGTCTTGAAATTGGATCGATAATTTAGTATTGTTAACCTCACTACTTCAAAGGAGAGATCATGATTTCTAATAAACATCGTATTTTATGCGCGCTAAGCGTTATTATCCTGGCTGCTGCCGCTTGCAGCCTGCCCACGGCTGGGCAGGCAACCCCAGCGACAACAGAGCCTGTTGCGCCGGTTCTAGCTGCCAGCTCCACATTAGAGCCTGCCACCATCGCCCCAACTGATACTCCCCAGCCGCCTACCGAAACCTTGGTGCCGACTGAAACACAAACACCGGCAGCCACCCTAACTGCCACACTGGAGGTCGGCATCTTGCCCTCTGAAACGCCCTCACCGACCAATGAGCCAGTCACCGCTGAAGTGATGAAGGAAACCAATTGTCGGACTGGCCCGGCCGGCAACTACGACCTGGTCACCACTTTTCCGACCGGCACCAAGCTGCAAATGGTGGCAAGGGACCTGGGTGGTGCATTTATCTATGTTCAAAATCCCGATAAACCCGAAGAGCTTTGTTATATCCTTGCCAACAACGCACGTGTTAGCGGTGACCCCCTAGTATTGCCGCAAATTTCGCCCATGCCTTCCCCCACCGCCGCGCCTAACTTCACGGCCAAATTTAAAAAATTTGGGGTTTGCAAGGCTCAGCAATACGCCATGTTTGACATCGTCAACACAGGCAGCGTTCCTTTCCGCTCTGCCTATATTCGCACTACCAACTTGAAAACCAACGAATCCACCGAAAAGTCGGTTAACGCCTTTGATTTATATACGGAATGTATCATTGCCAAAAATATCGCCCCACTAGCCCCAGGCGCAGCCGGTTATTTGGCGGGCGCACCTTTCCTGCGCGATCCGCGCAGTGATAAAGTACGGGCGGTCATCCAGGTCTGCACTGAACAAGGGTTAAAAGGTATCTGTGTTAATACGGTGATTGAGATTAAGCCGTAATCAGCAAGTTATATCCAACCTATAAACGAGCCGGGAACCTATCCGGCTCGTTTATGTTGCCCATTTTTGCTCGTAAATAAGTGAACGAAAAAAGCAGGACACTTGACGCTTTGAGTCTTTCCTTATAAGATAAGCAAAGTTAGAACATTCTTTCGCAACCGCTGCGCCAGGCAAGGCATAAAGTTCGCATTTAGCGCGATCCTGGCAGGTGTATAAAAGGAATCTTATGGAACTTGGATTAGTCCGGAAAATTGATATTGATCACGAAATGCAGGCCGCCTACCTCGATTACGCAATGTCGGTGATCGTCTCCCGTGCCTTGACTGATGCCCGTGATGGGTTGAAACCTGTCCAACGCCGTATTCTTTACGCCATGTACGACATGGGTTTACGGGCAGATAGTACCTATAAAAAATCTGCTCGTATCGTTGGTGAAGTCCTCGGTAAATACCACCCGCACGGCGATTCTGCTGTTTACGAAGCCATGGCGCGTATGGCACAGGATTTCTCCTTGCGTTGTATGTTAGTGGATGGGCAGGGTAACTTTGGTTCGGTGGATGGCGACCCCCCGGCTGCCATGCGTTATACCGAGGCACGCCTTACCCGCTCGGCGCTTGATATCCTGGCGGATATTAATAAAAATACGGTTGATTTCAGTGCGAACTTTGACGATACCCTGACAGAACCAACCGTACTGCCTGCTGCCATTCCCAACTTGCTGGTTAACGGTGCCACTGGCATCGCGGTTGGCATGGCGACTTCCATCCCGCCCCACAACCTGGGTGAGGTCAGTGATGCCTTAATTTACATGCTCCAAAATTGGGAAAAATTGGATGATATCGATGTCGAACACCTGATGAGCTTCATCCAGGGACCGGATTTCCCAACGGGTGGTGTCATCATCCAGGAATCAGGTGAGAATGGGATTGAAGCCGCCTATGGCTCGGGACGCGGCAAGGTAACAATCCAGGCACGTGCCCATTACGAAGATATGGATCGTGGTAAAAGCCGGATCATTGTTACCGAGCTACCTTACCAGGTCAATAAATCCAGCCTGATCGAACGTATCGCAGAACTGGCCCGCGAAGGTCAACTCGAAGGCCTGTCTGATTTGCGCGATGAATCAGACCGCCAGGGTATGCGTATTGTGATTGAGTTAACCAAGAACGCCGCTCCGGAGAAAATTCTGGGAGATCTCTACAAGCGTACACCGATGCAATCCACCTTCAGCATCATCCTGCTGGCCTTGGTGGATGGTGAGCCGCGTATGTTGACGCTTAAACAAGCCCTGCGGGTATTTATTGAGCACCGTCTGACGGTGATCAGGCGCAGGGCCGAATTTGATCTCGAAAAAGCCCAGGCACGCGCTCATATTCTAGAGGGTTACCTGGTGGCGTTAAAAAATCTGGATGAAATCATCGAATTAATCAGAAAGTCACCAGATGCGGAAGCTGCCCGCGAGAACTTGATGAAGCGCTTCAAGCTGACCGAACTCCAGGCCAATGCCATCCTGGAACTGCAATTACGCCGGTTGGCAGCCCTGGAACGCAAAAAAATTGAGACCGAATACAAGGAGATCACTGCGTTAATCAAGACGTTGGAGACCTTGCTGAAATCCCCGAAATTGATGCGCGACCTGGCTGCCGAAGAACTGGTGCGCGTCAAAGAAGCGTATGCCGACAAGCGCCGCACCCAGATTATCAACCTGAAAGAAGGCAAAGGCAAAAAATCCGTCCTGACTACCTCGCAAATGCTGCTCGACCAGGTTGTGTGGGTTGGCATGAGCACGGATGGCCTGCTCTCACGAAGCCACGACGAAAAGCCGCCCAGGCTTAGTGGCAGCGATGCACCGGCATTATTGGTCAGAGCCAACTCAACTGACACACTCTACCTCGTTTCGGATCGTGGGTTAACAGCTGCTGTGGCCATACATACTCTGCCTGAGGCGGAAAAATTATCTGGCGGCACCGCTTATAACAAGGTTGCGCCGCTCCGCGAGGCAGACCGGCCGGTGGTGGCCTTTGCACTGCCAAAGAGATCCAGCCTTCCCGCAGACTTGTGCGTGCTAACCGTCACACGGGGTGGCATGCTGAAAAAATCGCTGGTGAGCGAACTACCCGGGCCTTCTTCACAAACTTTCTATATTTGCAAAGTAAATGAAGGTGACTCACTTGGCTGGGTTGGGCTTACCAATGGCAAAAAGGAATTGCTGCTGGCCACAGCGGCCGGCATGGCGATCCGCTTTGGCGAAGATGATGTGCGCCCAATGGGCCTGGTCGCCGCCGGTGTCAACGGCGTTAAACTGGGCGTGGGTGATGAAGTGGTCGGGATCGAAATACTGCCGACCGAAGGCGACGTGTTCGTAGTGACCACGGATGGCAAGGCCAAACGGATTATGCAAAATGAATTCCCTGTCCAGGGCCGTTATGGGCGTGGTGTAATCCTGTGGGATATGCCCCAGGGGATTAAACTTGCAGGCCTGGCTGTTGGACGAGGCACCCACATTGTCACCCTCCATTTACGTAAAGCGGCTCCCAAGATGACCCGGATTGATGAAGCCGGAGTTAAAAAACGTGCCGCCACCCGTGGTGATATGGTTGTGGATGTAAAACCGGGTGATGCTGTTTTAACCCTCACAGATGCCTGGATGCTGGAAAAATATCTGCCTAACCTTGGTAGCAAAGCGCCAAAAGAGGAGCTCAAAATCCAATTGCCAGCCAAATCAGAACAACTTGAGTTATTAAAATCCCCCGAGCCAAAGAAGAGTAGCGCCAAGGCCCAACCAGCCGCTGCTCCTGAGCCACCCAAAAAAACGCCAGCAAGCAAGGCAGGTGACAAAAAACCACCGGCTGCCAGCACAACAAAAACTAAAACCAAACCAACGCCAAAGTAATCGCACGCCGAAAATGAAACAGCACCCCCACCTGGGATTTTTCCAGGGACAGGGTGCTGTTTTTCATTACGAATAAGTAGATTGGTTTTGATAAACCAGAACCCAGCTGGGCTAATTACAGGCTGGCATTGATGGTGTCAAAAGTGTTTCTGATGATGGGTCCGGTTACGGTCAGGGCTACAATAACCACCATTGCAACTAAAACAAGAATTAAAGCATACTCAACCATACCCTGACCTTTTTCATTAAACAAAAATAACATGAAATACTCCTCCTTTCTAAAAAAAATAGATTCACGGGGAAAAAAACAGTAATGACAATCTTATTCTACATTTTTTCCAGATTAATTCAAGGCTGGAAAGGGTCAATTAAGAAATATGTAAGGTGCGCATCCCTTATGCAATTTCCCCCACCAGTCCTAGCTCGGGGGCGATTCGCCGCATGGCAGTAATGACATTTCCGACATGTTCCCACAGATCGATGCCAAACTCGGCGGCGGCTTGTTCCATGCCTGCGCGATCTGTCCCAGCTGCAAAGGCTTTGTCTTTCCACTTTTTCTTCACGGAAGATGGCTCCAGATCAGAAAGGGAACGCGAAGGACGGACCAGGGCGACTGCGGTAATCAGTCCTGTGATTTCATCGCAAGCATTTAGGGCCTTTTCCATCAGGCTGTCGCGAGTTACCCCGGTGTGATCGCCATGGCTCAAAATTGCCCGGACGATGACCGGGTCTACCCCGTGCTGCTGTAAAATGGGAGCGCCTTCGCTGGGGTGTTGCTCTGAGGTTGGATGGATTTCCCAATCAAAATCATGCAGCAAACCGGTTAGCCCCCATAATTCGATATCTGCGCCGAATTTCTCGGCGTAATACCGCATGGCCGCTTCCACGCTGAGCATGTGGCGCACAAGACCTTCGTTTTTTACATATTCACGTACCAGCAAGAGGGCTTCATCACGAGTCATTGGGCATTCTCCGGAAAAATGGGTTCGGGGTTACCGAGGATCGGCAGGGGGCGCGTGATCATGTCAGCAAAAGCTGTCAAGGTGGCGGGTATTTCACGCATATTCCAATAAAACAGGGAAAACCTGCGATAGTTACGATTATTGGCTTCCACCCCTACACCATCCATCCCAAGGGAGTTGCAAAGGAATAATGCCCTGGCGAGATGGAATTTTTGAGTAACCAGGATGGCGTCTTTTAATAAGAAAATATCGCGGGCGCGGTAACAGGAATCATACGTCCGCCGCCCGGCGTAATCGAGCACGATGGCAGAATCGGGCACACCCAGTTTAATGGCATACTGGCGCATGGCTTCTGGCTCGTTATATTCCACCAGGCTGTTATCGCCAGTCATCAATAGCTTCTCGACCTTACCCGAAAAATATAGCTGGGCCCCGGTTTCGACGCGATCTTGCAGAACCGGCGTAGGCCGGCCATCACGCCAAAGCCCGGCCCCAAACACAATGGCAACACGCCGAGCCGGTACATCTGCCGCACTGTAGGTTTTTTGTTGAGCGATTACCGCAGTAATGATTCGGCTCAATACGAGCATGGCAATAAAAATAACGAACAGGGTCCAGAACATTTTTATCACTTTCTTTATTTTTGGCGCCAACGATCTGGCGATTTTACCAGTAAAAGAAACCAGCTTCAGTGGAAACCGGTTCATTAACGTTTGACCTTGATTCATAAAATCCTTTATTGATTACCTGTCGGACAAATAGCGTTTTTGTATTGATCTAATAATTCGGTATTTCGCTGTATTTGTGACCGACATGGCATATTTAGCAACGCAAGCGGTATCTTCCAGCTGGCGTAGTCCATTATTGTTTTGCTACGAATAATTCACGTTTTGGCTGGCTGAACTGATAAATCTAATTGTACCGCCTGCTGTTGATGAGATGCAAGTTAACACAGCTTTGGGAATAAAAACTCTCCTGAAGTGATAATTACCCGATCGCAGGCAGTTTCACGCGCGTGGGGCGGCCTGGTGTACCATGCTCAGCTCGTTGCCTGAGGATATTTGCCTTTGTTGTTACTTTTTCACTCTTCTTACGTATATATGTTTTGACAATATCACACCTTGATCGAACTGAGGTGACTATGTCTTTTGTGGGGACTGGAAATCTCAGGCCTGTTCCGTGGAGTAGGCGGTGTGGTCAACTACACTTCCAGGTTACTGCGGGT
>CAIVSQ010000002.1 GCA_903908605.1 uncultured Anaerolineae bacterium | reverse complement strand
TTTGCCCTTCCTGCGGATCGCCTACTTTCGAGATCCTCTCCGGATGCCGCCCTGCAATAAACGCAACATAGGCAGCAGAGATCGCATCCAATTCCTCAACAGAATATACTTGTTCCAGTGGGATCAAACCAAGCAACAGTTTGTGGCGCGTCAACTCCTCAAAGAAATCCATCGGGTCACGCATGATCAAACCTTGCTCGAAGAGCACCAACTGGCGCTGAAGACGTCCTTCGAGCGTGGCTCGCGTCAATGGGCTGTGACCAAGCATGGCACAAAAGCTGGCATGCGGATGCGTCTCCAACCACTGGTTGGGCGAATCAACAGCCGGATATTCCTTAAACCCCATTGCCTCAATCCGCCGATAAAAATCAAAGCCAGATTGCACCCAGCTGCTGCAAAGTTCCCGCCGGGCAGGGGTCATTGACACATTAATGCCATGTTCACGCAAATTATGTTCTGCCAGACGCATATCCAGGCTTCGCCCGGATATGTGCAAAGGGGGTAAGTTTTGACGAATTTCACCCTGCCGAACCAACCCAATACTTGGGCGCAAGGCAGCATTCACAGCCAGGACGGAACCCTGCTGGGCTGCGACAAAAGCAAGCACATCATCCAATTCGCCAGCATTGATGGTCACCAACTTGAAATTTTGATCAATGGCTGCGTAGGTATATGGCTTACGTCCGCCGGATGGATCGACACCGATGTAAAGCGTTGTATCATTTGGCATATTATTGCATCTATTCCAGTATGATTGGAAAGTAAACTGAGCCTTACCCGATACGGTTTCAAATGCGGACTACAATATCGCGCATGTTTCCACAAACTGAAAGCGCAATATATATCCGCCGATATTCTATTAATACTATAGAGGAAAAATGAATTTTTCGCAACCGATCAGAACACGACTTTTAAGCGTCTTTTTTCTGATACTGGGATTGATATGGATCGGGGTTTCGCGGGTTCCTCTTGGAACGCAATTAAGCGAGAGCATCGCCGCTCCCCAGACCGGTTTTAAGGCACCAGACTTTAGCCTTAACGACATGGATGGGAATTCTTTCCGACTTTCCGATCTGCGCGGTAAAGTCGTGTTGGTTAATATTTGGGCTTCATGGTGCCCACCCTGTCGCGCAGAAATGCCTGCAATCAATCGGGTTTACCAGCAATACAAGGACCAGGGCTTCGTGGTTTTAGCGGTAGATTCGACCATCCAAGACACTCTCGCTAATGCGAAGATTTTTGCCACTGAGAACAAGCTTAGTTTTCCCATCTTGCTAGATCAACAAGGACTGGTCACACGCCTGTACCAGGTGCAATCATTGCCAAGCTCGTTTTTTATCAACCCAGATGGAACCATCGATGAAGTCGTAATCGGTGGTCCGATGGCCGAGGCATTATTGGTCAGCCGGGTCGAAAAACTACTTCGCGAGGTGCCCTGATGTTCCCCACTCTGCAGATTGGATCATTCTCCATCCCGGTTGCTCAATTCAGCCTGCTGCTTGCCTTCTGGTTCGGCATCAGCTTGGCGGAGAAACTCGCCCCACGGCACAATGTACCCGCCGACAAACTATACAACCTGGTGTTTACCGGGCTAATTACAGGCCTGGTTGGTGCACGACTGGGAGTTGTTTTTCAATATCCCCAGGCATTCATCCAATCACCGTTAAGCCTGATTTCCTTGAACACCAGCTTGTTCGATACCTTCAGCGGTATCGCGGCTGCGATGGTTGGTATGTTGGTATATGGCCAGCGAGCCAGGCTTACCTTGCGCGAGAGTCTCGATGCCTTAACCCCAATTCTGGCCGTCCTCATGGTAGGCATCGCCTTTGCACATATCGCCTCCGGGCAGGCATTTGGCATGGAAACAAGCCTGCCATGGGGAATTGATCTGTTGGGAGCCAAGCGACACCCATCCCAATTTTACGAACTGGCCACAGCGACAATCATCTTGTGGTGGGTATTACAACACTTCAAGCCTAACCAACAACCCGCCCGGCTCTTTTTAGAGTTTGTCACACTCAGCGCAGCTGCGCGCCTTTTGTTGGATGCCTTTCGGGGAGATAGTGCCACCTTGTCAGATGGCTTCCGGATAGCCCAAATAACTGCCCTGGGGGTAATGGCCACATCCCTGGCGCTTCTGGATATAATTCATCGAAAATCCTGAGAAAAGCAGCGTGGTATGGACAAAATTATCATTAGGGATTTACGTGTAATAGGCATTATCGGCATTTATGACCGAGAACGTATCACACCGCAGGAGATGGTTTTTAACATCATCCTGTATACCGATATCCGCAAGGCAGCAGCAACAGATGACATCGCAGACTGCGTGGATTACGAAAAAGCAGCCAACAAAATTCGAGCGCACGCGCTATCCTCACAACGGATGACCGTCGAAGCGTTGGCTGAAGACATCGCAAATCTGTGCCTGCAGATCGACCGAGTCAACAAGGTGTGTGTGAGAGTAGAAAAGACCCAGGCAATTGATTTCACTAGCTCGGTGGGTGTGGAAATTGAGCGAGAAAAATAATAAAGATTACCCTGTAAATTCATCTCGAAATTGACAACAACCCTGCCCTATCAATAAAAGTGATAAGCCCAATTTGAGCTATTTCATAAGGTAAATTCATATATTAATTTGTGAGAGGCTTTACAATATATTCGCTAAAATAACTTGAGGATTCAAGCAATAAGTTGCGATTCCGTTCACTTCAACAGGATAATAATACAATAAATAACATGCCAGTCAAATATGACATATTCCCAGATGTCGCGCTCGTTTTGTATATTTGCACTGGCAACATCACCCCAGAAGCTTTTTTTTCGGTTGGCGATTTTGTAGCAAGTGATCCTCGCTATTCAAGCAACATGACTTTCCATTCGCTGAAAATTTTGCGAAATCGTGAATTTCTGGTAAGCTCGGGTAATGAGCCCAGACCTGACCTTAACAACCGAACGAATAGACGATTTTC
>CAIVSQ010000001.1 GCA_903908605.1 uncultured Anaerolineae bacterium | reverse complement strand
GCGTTCAGCGGCCAGGCGTTGAGCACTACCCAGCGCTTGCCCGTCTTTGCCTTTGTTTTGTTAGTGGGCTTTCTGGGTATCTACGGTATGACCACGCAGATTGGCATGCCTGGCACCAACGGTGGAATTTTCCCTGAAATCATGTCCTTGTTCACTCTACGCAGTTTTGGAGTATTTTATTTTTCACTTGCAGCAGGAGTTTTCCCATTATTCTGGGAGAAAAGCCCATACACAGTCTTACATCATTCTTTTGCAGCTTATGGATTGGTGTTTTTCATTACACTTGCGGCTTTTGTAAACATCTGTCTTTTTGACTTTGTCGCCCGACCGGGCGGACTGTTGTACTTTGGCGCTTATCTCATCGTTGGCATTCCGCTGATTTTCACCTTCCGTAAATATGGAACGGGAGCCTGACCAGTTCAAACGGGTAGACTGCTGGCTAACTACAAAAGGTGGGATTATGAAAGCAGCACGGATTGGTTACGTGATCGTGTGACATCGATCCGGTATGTATGGCGGCCTGGAGGCTGATGCACTGGATTTATTCCTGCAGATGCCCCACAATTCGTTTGTGGTTTCGTGTTGCAAACGAGTTAAGAAAATGCGCCAGAAATAAGCCAATTTTTGAAAGCGTATGCACTCACCTTCTGTTGGATTTTGGATAGCGGATAAAAACACAGGCAAATTGCGCCATACAGCTGTGACTTAAAAACGCGGCAGCGATCCCTTGGTCACGGGTTGGAATATTCGGTTTTCGGATGACGCTGGAGATTGCCCGCTTCCTGGATGGCCAGGGTTCAGGCTGTCAAACAGGCAAACGCTTTACTAATTATTCCCTCTGAAGTAAAATCTCGCCCCTTGGCTTCAGAAGTCGATGTACGGATTTTGGAGAATTTGGCTGTACAAGAAACTTTGTTGGTTTTCCATTGCGCTACACTGCACGCAATGCTCACTTTATCCACATCATCACACAAAAGTTGTTTGGTACTTCGACCAAAAAAAATAGGAGAAAATAATGCCCCGCATTCGCTGTCACTACATAGATTGCGTATTCAACGATGACGGCTACTGTTCCGCGGCTGCCACTGAGATTGATCCAGATACAGGGTGTGTTACTTTCTCACTTCCTGAAGGTGTAGTTGCAAGCGAAGAAAAATGGGATGAAGAAGATTTGGAAGAGCAGGATGAAGATGATATCGACGAAGATGACTTATTTGATGACGATGAAGATGAAGAGGAAGCGTATTAAACTTTCCGACCAAAGATAAAAATATACATTCTTTGTAAGCAGCTGGACAAGATGGTGGATCTGGCCGAAATATAAGTTGGCACATTTTGGTAGAGAAAAACAGGCTCTGTAGGTGAGCCTGTTTTTGATTAACGAGATGAAACATCAAGTCTGGTAAAGTTTGGCAAAAGCCCTAAGAATCATGCTTTCTTCCAAAACCTGCCAGTCCTTTATCATTCCAACCGGTAAGTTGGCGAGAAGTGCGCAGATGGCACGAGTTGACCGGCAGGCTGGTGGGCGGGCTACTTATAGGTGTGGAATAGCGATTTACCACTGAAGCAACTTTCTACAACTCCCTGCGCTAACTTCAAATTATCGGCATATGGTTGGACGTGGAAGGCTGCATCCCACACCGGCCACCTATGCCTGGGCACAGCACTATGCCAATATGAATAATGATTATCTGGACGGATTGAAGATCCACCCCCACATCACTACGATCCAGATCAACGATGCCCAGTATACGGTTTATGTGGGCGTGGGTGCGGACATCTCGGCTTTGTTCCCGTCGATCGTGCCAGAAGTGATCGTGGAAAAGACGGGAACGGGGCAGGTGAGGTCGCTGAGCAGTAAGCAATGCTTTGGCGTTGGAAAATCTTGAGTCTGCTGGCTTTTTGCCGCGGTTCTTTTCCGTTTGAACGCGCTCGTTTGCTGTATACTTTTAATGGTCGGGTATAGTCTCCTAACTTTTCACTCAGATTTTGTAGTTGAGCTATTCTTCCCAAACCCGAAAGCCAGTGAAGGACGGCTTGCGTTTCAGAAGTTCATTGAGCAACGATCTGGTGGAGAGAGTCTGTCCTAATCAAGCTCTGTGATGTATCAGCAGTTCGCATCCGGATGCTTTTACCAGAAATGGTTAGTGGTGGATGTAGTGTTCACATCACCGGTGCCTAAGGAGAAACAACACAATGATTGGCGCAATTGCAGGTGACATAATCGGCTCGGTGTATGAACACCACAACATCAAGACCAAGGATTTTGTATTGTTCTCTGACCGGTGTTCCTATACAGACGATTCTGTATTGACGATCGCCCTGGCCGACTCCATTTTGACGGGCGCGCCATATGCCGATAATCTCAGGATGTTTTACCAATGGTTTCCGCACAGAGGCTATGGCGGCAGTTTCCACACCTGGGCGAAAAATCCAAACTCTGGCCCATACAAAAGCTGGGGCAACGGGGCGGCCATGCGCATCAGCCCGGTAGGTTATGCCTATGACGACATCGAGACTGTTTTGCAGAAAGCGCAAGAGTTCACCGAGATCACACACAATCATCCTGAAGGCATCAAGGGTGCCCAGGCAACCGCTGCCGCGATATTCCTTGCTCGAACGGGAGAGTCAAAGGCCGAAATCAAGCAATTTATCGAGAGCAAATTCCAGTATGACTTGAGCAAACACGTTGACGAGATTCGCCCGACTTATGAGTTTGACGTGTCATCTCAAGGCACAGTTCCGCAAGCCATTAGGGCATTCCTTGACTCTTCTAATTTTGAGGACGCTATCAGGACAGCAGTCTCGCTTGGGGGCGACTCGGATACGCTTGCCTGTATCACCGGTGCAGTGGCGCAAGCGTTTTATGGGTCTGTGCCAGAAATTATCCAGCAGAAAGTCTATTCAATTCTGGATCAACGTCTCGGCCAGATCACTCGCAAATTCATGGATCAGTATTGTGGAAAATCATCGCCCAATAATCAGTTTTGCCCTATTTGCTCAAAGCCTGTCAGCCCGAACCCTCGCTATCCGCGCTATGCTTGTCGTGAATGCGCTGCAAAGGCATCTTCTCAAGATGGCCGCTCTTTGACGTTCTTCAACTTGAGTATCGGGGGAGGTTATGGCGCTCAATATACCGATACCGGCGAGCAATATTTAAGCCAGGATTGTTATATCGATGGGGCCAAATGTTTTGCTGAGGAGGCCAGGTTTGGGGGCATTGTTATTCAAGTTGTTGCGAATTTCAAAGAAGATTTAAATCAACGATATTGGGAGTATCAGAAATCCCAGTTTCCAATCTTTGAACGTCCATATGCACCGGATGGACGTCCTCCCGTCTTTCTTACACGAGATTCATGGCGAAATATCATCATCAATCCAACGGCAAGCGAGCGGGAAGTTGATAAATTGCTTGCTTTGGTACCTGAAGGCGAAAAACACAAATGGTATCGTAGCATGAATAGTTCTCAGGCGTTGACCCAGAGCGTGCTGGGTAACCTGGCAGTCTATGACTCATTGCACCACTTATCCGAACTCAAGGATGATGAAGGCCTGGATTTATTCGGAAAGGCGAAAGTTTCGTCTGAAAACTTTGCAATGGAATTTAGGGTAAAGTATCTTGG